>JBDUDV010000017.1:0-43894 GCA_040002755.1 Acidobacteriota bacterium
CTATCTGGTTGAGCGTTTCTACAAATCTGCATACGGTGACGAAATCGGCACTTCGACCTTTGGCGGCACCCATACGCTACCCGTGCCTATGGTTAGGTATCTGGAGTTTATGCGCGACACGCAGCAGATCGGTAAAGGCGTAGTCGTTGGTCAAACTGGCTGGGAAACAGTACTGGAAAACAACAAGGTTGCCTTCGCACTCGCTTTTGTTACGCGGACGCGCTTCAGTGGTGCATACGCAACGACGCTGACGCCAACGGATTTTGTCAATCAGCTTTTCGTCAAAGCCGGAATCTCGCCAACGGCGCAGCAGCTACAGGATGCTATCAATGAGTTTGGCGGGACCGGCAACACCGCGGATACGGCGGCTCGCGGCAGGGCGTTACGCCGCGTCGCAGAGAATCCCAGCTTGAATAACGCTGAGAAGAACAAGGCGTTCGTGCTGCTGCAATTCATTGGCTACCTGCGGCGCGATCCGAACTCGGGTCCGGATACGGACTATACCGGTTACGACTTCTGGCTCACCAAGCTCAATCAATTCAACGGTAATTTCGTCAACGCTGAGATGGTCAAGGCGTTTATCATCTCAGGCGAGTACCGCGGCAGATTTGGGCCGTGATGAAAAAGAAGTGATGAGTGATGAGTCATGAGTTCAGAACAGAAATTGATAAGTAAACTCAAACTCATAACTCATCACTTTCTTCTGAAGGTGGCGGCCCGTTCCTCCTCCGTGGTATCTGGTAGCCTCCCTCGCCCACCGGAAAGGCTTTGTCCCGTGATTTTCACTCCTCAAAGATCCCGCGTTCTGCGGTCTCTGATTATTTTCACAATAGTATTCGCTGGTCTTGCAGCAACTGGGATTGGCGCTTCCATCAATAGTATGGCGCCAAAGATAGTGTTTGGAAGCGTCCGTAACAATGGCAATCACGATGTCTTCTCTATGGACCTTGACGGGAGCAACCAGACAAGGCTGACAACCAGTGGTGCCTACGACGATCAGCCGAAATGGTCGCCTGACAGCAGCAAGATCGCATTTATGAGCGGACGTGACGGCAATTTTGAAATCTATACGATGAATGCCGACGGCAGCAACCAAACCAGAATCACTAACAATCCGGCAGCGGATGGTTTTCCGGCCTGGTCACCTGACGGCAATAAGATCGCTTTTGTGCGCGGCGATCTTCGTAATCCAAGCACGTTTGAAATTTTCGTAATGGATGCCAATGGCAGCAATCAGATCCAGCTCACGAATGACACCGCGATCGACGGCGTGCCCTCATGGTCGCCTGACGGGACAAAGCTAGTATTCATGAGCGGCGGGAGCAGCGTGTTTGATACGAACAGCTTTGAGATTTATACAATTAACGCTAATGGTACCGCTCGTACGCGACTCACCAATAACGCAATCGTGGACGGTCAGCCCTCGTATTCCCCGGATGGTTCGAAGATTCTGTTTGCCAGCGGCGCTGCCATGAATCCCAACGGCATTGAGATCTATGTGATGAATTCCGACGGGAGCAATCGAGTACAACTTACGAGCAACGCGGTGACTGATGGGTTTCCGGCGTGGTCGTTCGATGGTTCGAGCATTGTGTTTGCTTCGGGCAGTGTGGCGGATGAAACGACCGTTGAACTATTCGTGATGAACGCAAATGGCACGAACCCGGTAAAACTCACGACCAATTCAAACCTTGATTGGTTTCCCGATTGGCAGCGAATAGCGACACCACCTTCGCAGATACAATTCAACGCGACGAATTACACTGTCGCCGAAGCCAGTGGCAGCGCCACCGTTACAGTTACCCGCACGGGCAACGCTACCGGGATGGCTTCCGTCAGTTACACGACCAGTGATAGCGCCGGCGCGAGTAATTGCAACGTGGTTGGCAGCGCTGCTTCTGCCCGTTGCGACTATGAAACCACCGCCGGGACCTTGAATTTTGCGCCCGGCGAAATCTCGAAGAACCTAACCGTTTTGATCGTCGACGATTCTTATCCGGAGAACAGCGAGGTTTTCAACGTTAGCCTCAGCAACCCGCTCGGCAGCGGGGCCACCCTGGGCACGCCCGCGACCGCCACCGTGACCATCACGGACAGCGACTCTTCGACTAACGCAAATCCGATTGATATTCCCAGTTTCTTCGTGCGTCAGCATTACATCGACTTCCTCAACCGCGAACCAGACTCCGGCGGTCTCGCCTTCTGGACGAATCAGATTACATCTTGTGGCAACGATGCGCAGTGCATCGAGATCAAACGCATCAATGTGTCGGCAGCGTTCTTCCTGTCAATTGAGTTTCAGGAGACCGGCTATCTGGTCTACCGGATTTACAAAGTTGCTTACAATCCGCCGGGCATTCCCGTGCCAGTGAGGTACGACGAATTCCTGGCCGACACACAACAGATCGGGAGCGGCGTAGTCGTGGGTGTCGGCAACTGGCAGGCGCAGCTGGAGGCGAACAAGCAGGCGTATGCGCTGGACTTGGTACTGCGCTTGAGATTCAGGCAAGACCATCCAATCTCGCAAACGCCGGCTCAGCTTGTTGACGCGCTTTACGCGAACGCCGGGGTTACGCCATCACCGTCGGAACGAACGTCGGCCATTAGCGAATTTAACGGGGCGACCACCAGTGCTGACACGGCCGCCCGCGCTCGTGTGCTGCGCCTGATTGCCGAACATACCGCGTTGAAGCAGCAGGAGCTCAACAAGGCGTTTGTGCTGATGCAGTACTTTGGTTACCTGCGACGAAATCCGTTTGATTCGCCCGAACCGAGTCTCGATTTCCAGGGCTACAACTTCTGGTTGAATAAGCTGAATCAGTTTAGCGGGAACTTCGTCAACGCTGAGATGGTGAAGGCTTTCATACTCTCGAGTGAATATCGGCACAGATTCGGGCCGTGAGACTTTGGCATACGAGTGTCATAAAAAGAAAAGGCCGGATTCGATTTGAATCCGGCCCTTTTGCAAGACAGACACTATTTTTAGAAGCGGTTGAGATACTCGCCCGAAACGATGAATGATCTGACCATCTGCGCGGCGTGAAAGTCGCCGCCGAAGTTATTCAGTTTCTGCAGCCAGAAATCGTAACCGGTGTAGTCGGTATCCGGTCCGACGTTTGGATCACGTCGCAGATAACCAAGATACTGCATAAGCACAAATGCCTTGTTCTTCTCGCTGCTATTCAGGCTCGAATTTTCCGCTATGCGGCGCAACGCTCTTCCGCGAGCTGCCGTGTCCGCCGTGTTCCCTGCGCCGCCAAACTCATTGATAGCGTCTTGTTGCTGCTGAGCCGTGGGCGTGACTCCTGCCTTAACGAAAAGCTGGTTGACGAAAGACGCAGGTGTCAGCGACGTCGGATAGGCCGAGACGAAGGATGCGCGCTGCACGAACGCAGCCGCAAACGCAACCTTGTTGTTTTCCAACACGGTTTCCCAGCCACTTACGCCAACTACGACTCCGTTAGACATCTGGAGAGTATCTGGCAGAAACTCACTACGACGAACGATTGGCACCGCCAACGTGTGCGCGCCGCCAAAAGTCGAAGTGCCATTGCTGTCGCCGTAAGCCACTTTGTACAATCGTTCGACCAGATAGCCCGTCTCCTGAAATTCAATGGAAAGGAAGAAAGCGCCCGAGGTATTGTCGCGCTGGCCGGCGATGCATGTGGCGTCACCATTGCAAGATGTGATCTGCGCCGTCCAGAAGTTGAAACCGCTCTGGTCCGGGAACCGGCTAAGGAAGTCAGTGTATTGCTGGTTGACGAAAAAGTCGGCGTCGTTGATGGTAATTGGCGTCAATGTGCCAGGTCGCAGGCGCAGCGGCTTCACTTTGATGTTGCCGTAGTAAAGCTCGGACGGGAGATTGGGAATCTCGGTTACTATACGCAATGTCGGTGCTTGTCCCCAGACGGTCAAGGCAGCGAAGGCTGTGATTAGTAAAGCTAAGGCAAATTTCATCTGATTGCTCCTGATAACATACGTCTTCTGAGGGAAATGAACTCCGAGGGGCTCGTCTAAATCCAAATGCTTAGACGCACCGACAAGGGCTAAAGTTTAACTCTTGGCGCCAAGCGGCGTCAATCAAGACCTTATGATTCTGTTATTAACAGTATCTGCGATTCCTGGCGGCTGAGACGTAGAAATTTGCCTACAGGGTTGCTCGAAAGGCGCGCGAACCGCTGCAAATGCACATAGGACTCGACGGGCTCCCCCTAACTGCGACACGAACCGGCGTTGGGCACTACACCTTCGAACTTGCCAGGGCGTTGGCAAGCCTAGAACCCGCAAGCCAGTTTGAGATAGTTTATCCGTCCTCCTACCCGACCATTAGGCTGGCTAAAAACGATGAAATGCAGCTCGCTGCCAACCTGAACCTCAATCGCGTGCGGGTCGGGCTGCTAGGAAGGCACTGGTGGTCGATAGGCCTACCGCGATACGTCCGTCGCCGTAAGCTTCAGCTTTTTCACGGTACTAACTACGACGTCCCCTTGTGGCGACACTGTGCAACTGTCCTCACAATTCACGATCTCTCGCAACTGATTCATCCTGAAACTCACGAAGCTCGGAGTGTGAAACGCGCGCAGCGGCGACTGCCGCATATGGCACGCACTGCCGATGCAGTCATCACTCCAACTGAAAGCGTGCGTGGTGACGTGTGCCGGCTTCTGAATGTAAGTGCTGCTCAGGTCTTCGCCATACCGGAAGCGGCGCGCGCTTGTTTTGCCCCCATGGCCTTTGCGAAGACAGCCGATGCGCGTAACCGGCTGGGAGTCGGAGACGATTTTCTACTTGCGGTTGGTACGATCGAGCCGCGCAAGAATCTGTCGGTGCTGGTCAGCGCTTTTGCAGAAGTCTCCAGGGCCAGACCGCAAAGTAATCTTCAACTCGTTATTGCCGGTGGGCGCGGTTGGTTGAGCGGTCCACTATTTCAAGCGATTGAGAAGTCGCCTCTTCGTGATCGAATCATTCTTACGGACTACCTTCACGATGACGACTTGCAATCGCTTTACTCATCCTGTCGCGCTTTTGTTTACCCTTCGGTACACGAAGGCTTCGGACTGCCCCCGCTGGAGGCAATGGCGTGTGCCGCGCCGGTTATCGCGAGTCGCATTCCGGCGCTGGCGGAGACAACCGGAGGCGCTGCGCTGCTCTTTGATCCAAAAAACGTAGCAGAACTCACGCGGAAGATTCTCGAATTGTTGGAGAACGAAACCGTCCGGCGCGAAATCTTGACTGCCGGGCAGCGACGTGCAGGCGAATTTTCGTGGGAAAGAACAGCGCGGGAGACGCTGCAAGTTTATGCGGAGGCCGCGAAGCGATTTGGCAAATCGTCGGGGTGATCAAGTGAAGACTGTCTCAAAGATCTTTCACCACACTTCAATTAGGCGACTACAGGTGCTCCTCTTCCTTCTGCTCTGGCTCGCTTATGGCTGCGCAATTAATTCCAGCAACCTGCTTGAGTTTGACCTACAACAAGTCGGCGTCGAGGCCATGGTCGAGCGCGGCCACTTCTATCTTGAAGGATCGGCATCGCCACGGATGCAAACCAAAGGCGACGTCTTCGAGTACCGCGGTCACAAGTATGCAGCAAAACAACCCGGACAATTTATGGCGGGTTCGGTAGTTTACTTTTTACTCCGCAGGCTCGGCCTCAGTTACAGCAGTCAGTACCTACTCACGTCGGCCCTGGTCACATTCTTCACGAGTTCGCTGGTCCTGGCTGCGTCCGGTGTCGCGCTTTTCATCATCGCACGCGAACTGACGGCAAAGGGTCGCAGCCTCTTGCATCCCACGCGGGCTGTCCGCGCGGGAACCACGATCTGCTGGCCGCTCGCGACAACGCTCTGTTACGCCTTCGCCACCACGGTGTTTCCTTACTCCGGCATCGCGCATCACGACGCGCTCGCAACCGGTTATCTGGTGCTTGCTTTCTATCTTATATTTCGGCTCTCACATCGAAGGGTCGGCGGGCGCGCCTCATATCTAACAGCCGGCGGTGCGGGACTGCTGCTGGGGTTGACAGTAACGACTTCGATGTTGCCGTTCTTTATGGTAATTCTTTGCGCCCTTTATTTTTTGTCACTACGCCGCTGGAAGCTTCAGCCGGTGTTTCTGGCGGGCCTGCTTGCGGGACTCCTGCCGCTCTTCATCTACGATGCCGTCAGCTTTGGTAGTCCCTTTCGCCTGGCCAACATTGCGGGCGCAGCGATGTTTGCCGACACCTTCTGGCATTTTGATCCGAGGAACTTTGGCGACAAATTAGCTCTGTATGCACGCGCGTTGGCGTCTTATGTGCCCGTGTTTGCCGTGGGCTTGTTTGGATTCTCTTACTATCCGCCTCAAATCAAACGCAGCCCCGAGTTTCTAACGGCGATTGGCGTGATGATTGTCCTGGCTGTATTTGTCTTCAACATTAACTCGGACGGTGATTGCCAGTTTGGCCCGCGCTATCTGCTGCCGGCGATGCCATTCGCGAGTCTCGGCATTGTTGGTTACAGTTATCTTTCCCGCTTCTCAGAACGTCGGCTGGCCGGAGTTGCTGTCGGGTTGGCTGGCGCAGTCTCATTTGTCGTCAGTTTGGTGGGAGCCGTGCGGGGTGCGATGAATTGTCCACACGGTCAAAATGCTTTTTGGAACCAACTCGCGAGAATTGGCCAAGGTGAAGCGCGATCATACCCGCTCGCGCTCTGGCTAATCTTGCCTTTTATAGTTTGCTCGATTCTTTTTGTGCTGCACCTCGCCGAGCGGCGAAGGACCAAGACACTTCCTGTCTAAGCAGCGACTGTGGTTGTGCACTTAATTTATTTGACGCGGTACAGGTAGATCGTTTGCCCGAAGAGGGCTTCGGGCTGGCGCTCGCGGTAGGCGGCGAAATAGGTTCGCTGCTGCTCCTTTGTCTCGCGGCCGCTGCCCTCGCTCCAGCCGGGCACGCTTGTGCCATTTAGGAAACTTGCGCCAAGGGCAAAGTAGCGAGTCTCCGGCATTGATGTGCCGGGAGGCGCAAGCAGATCAACATACTCGACTCCATACAGCGGCAATAGCACTGACCCGCCCAGAAATGCGGCGCGCACACTCCGTTCGCCGCGGGCCGCGATATATTGCGCGAGCGCACCGGTGTCATCTCCCCACTCGACGTTTGAGTCTGAAAGCGTTTGCCAGTGCGGCCGTCCAGACGCCAATTCATTCATATAAGGAATGTAGTCAGGGTAGGCCCGTATCGCTGCGAAAGTTATCCAGGCGAAGAGTATTCCAACTATGGTCAGCGTTGCCCGTCGATGATGCTGCATGCCAAGCACGTGATCGAGCAACGCACCGCTCATGATTAAGAGAAACGGGAAGACTGGGAGGAAATGCCTGATGCCGATGTTCACAAAGGTTAGCATTGCTGTGAGCGTGTAGAGAACGACCGGACCGAGAAGGGCCAGGAAGATCAACTTGCCTCGAATTATCTCGCGCAGCACCCACGCGATCGCAGCAACCGTGAGCAACAGAAACGGAAGAGTTGTCTTGACGACGAACACGGCCGGTAGGTAGTACCACCATCCCTTTGTGCTGTACAGGCAATACAGGAAGACGTGATGGTCGCCGACATCATGCGCGAACGTCACCAAAATTCCGAAGATGAAATAAGGAGGGAAAAGCGGCGAAGGCCAGTGGGCAACAACGAGCCACGGAGCCGCGGCGGTCGAAAGAGTTTGCCTTAAGGATTCCGTGTCCGCCGCGATCAGTGCCTCGTGTTGAAACAGGTATGAAGCATTGACTACGATCAGCGCTACCGCGGCAGCAACGGCAAGGTGCACGAGAAGCCGGGCGCGCTTCTGCCCGAGTCGCGGCGCCAGCGCGAGCAGCACGAGGACGCTAACAAGAAAAATTGGCGCAACGATGCCCAGCGAAAATTTCATCGCCGGCGCAACGCCAGTTGCGACACCGAGGATGAGAGCATTGCGAAGTCTTGGCGCCGAGACATATAGATGCAGTGCCGCAAAAAAGAATAGGTAAGCCAGGGCGACGTAGATGTCTTTGATGACACGCCCGTGCGCCAGGATGTTGGGCTCAAGGCTATAGAGCGCAACTGCGAAGACAGCGGCTCGCGCGCTGAACAATCGTCTGGCGTAAAGGAAAATGAGCGCTCCCAGCAGAATTGTGATTACCATCATCGGCACGCGCGCCCAAAAGAAGATTCGCCGGAAGTCAGCGCGGTTGGCGGTCCAGAAATGTGCCGACGTCATCACTGTGCGCTGCGAATAATCAGGAAGAGCAGCGGTAAAGCAGCAAGAATCTTTGGCAGAGGCGGGTGCTCGCAGTTGATATCGAAAGCACCCTCGATCAGGTAGTAATACCCCGACGGAATTGCCGAGGTCTCGTCGATGGTTATGCTTTTTTTCGAAATCACACTGAGGAGATTCGCTGCCATGACGAGCAGTAGACAGGCGGTAACTAACTCGGCGCTATAGGCGCGAACCAGCAGGCGCATCCGGTTGGCGACGGCCGGGAGCGCTCCGGTCCGCGGCTCTTTGCTTGGTATGATCGCTGATTGTCGTTCGTCGCTAACGTGAACTGAGCTTCCCATCTCACCCTTTTGCTGTGCAAACCTATCGCCTCAGTCTTTCACACGATAGAGATAGATCGAGTTACCAAACGTCGCTTCCGGCGTGCGTCTGCGATATTCGTCGAGATAGTTGACGCGCTGTTCCTCGGAAACGAGTTTTCCTTGTTCGTCTTCAGGCACTGCGATGGTCGAACCATTCAGAAAGCTGGCGCCGATCGCCACGTAACGCGTTTCCGGAATCACGCGGCCCGGCTTGGGAAAAATTTCATGATAGCCAATGCCGTAAAACTGCAGCGTGCCCCAACCACCAGAGAGGGCTCCGCGCACATCAGTCTCACCGCGCGCGTGCAGGTATTCCGCCAGGGCGCGCGCGTCGTCGCCCCACTCCACGTTTGAGTCAGACAAATACCACCAGCGCGGATGTTCGGAGGCGATCTGATTCATGTAAGGAATGTAATCAGGGTAGGCTCGGAGCATCTCGACAGTCATCCAGCCAAACGCTAGTGCCACGACGGCGACCATCAGGTGATGCGCATACCTCACCTGCAGCAACCGGTCGAGCAACGCCCCGCCGGCAATGAAGAGAAAAGGATACGCGGGTAGAAAATGTCTGACACCGATATTGATGTGGCTCGACATAGACAGCGCAGCATAGATGGCGAACGGGACAATCAGCCAGAGAAACCGCCAATCCTTTTTCTTCCCCAGCATCCACAGGACCCACGCGAGCCCCGCAACCGAGACAATCAGAAACGGCAACGAGGTCTTGAGCGCGAAGGCAACCGGAAAGTAGTACCACCAGCCATTTCTATTGTATTGACCCAGCAGTGAGGTGGGGTGCCCATCGCGATTGTGAAGCATTACATTGTACTGGCCGAAGAGCCAGTAAGTGGGTACAACCTTCGAGCCGATCCGGAAAAATGTCATCCATTGGTTGAAGGCTGGCGCCGACATCGTTTGCACCCACTTTACATCGGCAGCTTCGATCGGCGGACTACGGAAGTAGTAAGCAGCATTGACCACAAAAAGAAGGACGCAAACAACTATCCCGAGATGGATGGCGATCCCTTTCCGGCTTTCCTGCAAACGAGGCGCGAAGATGAAGGCGGCTACAGCCAGGCAGCCAAGCACCGGCAGCAGCACGATCATGGAAAACTTTACGATCAAGGCTATCCCGCTCACGAGCCCGAGCAGTAACGCACGCCGTGGTGTGCGCGCGGACAGGTAGTAGCGAAGCACGAAGAAAAAAAGCAGGAAGGCAAAGGCCGCGGGTAGATCGGTATGCACAATCCGGCCGTGCGCGAGCACCGTCGGCTCGAGCGTGTAAAGCGCGACGGCCAGCAGCGCGGCGCGAGCCCCGAAGAGATCTCGCGCGTAAATGAAAATAAGGATGGCGAGCCCCAACGTGAGCGGAATCATCATTGCGCGGGTCCAGAAGGAAATCGAGTCAACCCGATCTTTGTTGCTCGGCCAGAATTGATCCAGATATTTCCACGTCTCCTGCGAGTAGTTTCCCAGCACCTCGCCCGGAACCGGCGGCGTTTCGTTTGGTTGTATGAAGAGCAGCGGCAGCGCGGCCCACAGCTTGATTAGGGGAGGGTGTTCGTTGTTGAGTTGGAACTTCCCAGCGACAAGATGGTAGTATCCGGCCGGAACATGAACGATTTCATCGTTGGTAATACTCTTGTGCGAAATCGACGCGAAGAGGTTAACGGCCATCAAGATTAGCAGCGCGGCGCACGCCGACTCGGCCCGGCGCGCGGCTACCAGTCGCTTGGCATTGGCGAACGCATGGGAGAAGGCGTTACCAGTTGGTTCGCCAACCGTCATAGTTACTGCTTGTTTCTGCTTAAATGCGTCTGGCATCCAGTCTTCATTCTAGAATAACGCCAAGTTGTGGGACCGCGATAGTGGTCTCGCTGCTGCCACTCATCTACTTCTTTCCGGCCACGCGTGGGAATCTCATCATCTCGCCCGACGACGGCGTAATTTTTAATATTCCCATGCGGGTACTTGTAGCCAATCTGATCCATTCGGGATCGGTGCCATTGTGGAACCCGTACATGTTTGCAGGCATGCCGCTTTTCGGAGCAGCACAGGCAGGCGTGTTGTTTCCACTTAACTGGTTTTACCTCATCTTCAGCGCGCCTGTCGCGACGAATCTGATGATGCTCTCGACCTACATGTTAGCCGCGCTCGGCGCATTCCTTTATGCGCGGAGAAGCGGAGCGAGCATTGCCGGCGCCGCGTTGACCAGTCTTGTCTGGCAGTGGAGTGCCTTCATGGTAGCGAAGGTGGGCCAAACGAACGTCGTTCAGACCGCGGCGCTGCTGCCGTGGGTGCTTTGGGCTGTAGACCGTTATGGGATGAGCGGCAAGCGCCGGGACGGTGTTCTACTCGCGGCGTTGGTCGCCGTGCAAATCTTTGCCGGCCATCAACAAACGTTCGCTTATTCGTTTTTGCTCGCCGCCGTTTACGCGGTTGTGATGGCGCGAGCTTCGTCTGGTCGCGAGCGATCGGCTCATCTGCGGTCGCTGGTTTTGTTGTCAGCCGGCGTCGTACTGGCCGCGGTACAAATCCTGCCGACTATTGAATTACTGCGCAACTCCCTGCGCGCGACTGCGTCTTACGATTTCTTCAGTTCATTCTCAATGCCGCCGCGGTTTGTGCTGACTCTCTTCGCGCCTTACATCATGGGCGGCGGCACAGGACAACTGTTTCGCGCGCCCTATATTGGCCCGGCGTTTGTTGGTGAATACATTGTTTACGTAGGTGCGGCGACGATCATGCTGGCGCTGGCGGGGCTGCTGCTCAAGCCGGATACACGAACGAGATTCTGGACGGCGGTCGTGATAGTTTGCCTGGCTCTGGCGGTTGGGCGTTTCCTGCCTCTTCAGGCCTACAAGCTGGTTTACTACATACCCGTTCTCAACCTCTTCCGCGTGCCCGCGCGTCACCTTATGGAAGTGGAATTCGCGCTTGCGGTGCTCGCGGGAAGAGGACTGACGGCAGTTACATCGTTGTCGACAGCAGGCGAGTCGGGCGCGAAGGTCAGGCGTGCCGTGATCGCAGCGGGCGGATCAGTTTTTCTTTTGACTTGTCTAACTGTGAGTTGGTGGCGACCATCAGACTTTCAACTTGGAAGAGTTGCGCCGGTGACCATTCTGCGTGCCCCTGAACTTTTCTTTCCGATACTAATCGCCGGCCTAAGCGCCCTTGCGCTCTGGATGTTTGCGCGTAAGAGCGGACCTCGCTCCAGGTTCAGATGCGCGTTCCTTTTCGCTATTCTGGTTGTTGACCTTTGTCTTTGGGGGCAGGCGAGCGGTTGGCGACTTTCACCGACGCGTGCGCATCCGCTCTGGAGCGAGCCGGAATCAGTTCGACTGCTTCGCAATCTCCAGCAAGGTCGCGGAGACACGCCTTACAGAATCCTGACGGACGTTCAACCCTTCTTTATCAACACGGGCCGCGATGAAGCTGAGAAATTCAAGCTCGGAGAATTCATGCTTTCCCTGCAGCCGGACACTTACATGATGTATGGGGTGGAAAACGCTGCGGGCTACGATGGCTTTGGCCTGACGCGCTACAGCAAGCTTGCCGGCGATATGAAACTTTGGGGTGAACTGACCGACCCCGGGCGCAGCATGCGTGGCCCAGGCCGCGAGTTCGACATTCTCAACGTGCGCTATCTGCTGAAGCAAAGCCCGCAGGCTGAAGCGCGCCGGCGCGCGGCAGAACACTCGCCTCCGGCCGCCGCGCTGCCGGCGAAGACCGCACCGGCCTTGACGAGTTTCGGCGGCGTCCCCTTTGGTGAAGATTTGGGAGCGCCGTCCCTGCTTAACCGAGAACGTTTGGTCTTCGCCATGCCGCCAACTGAAGCCAACCGCATCGCCCTGGTAACCAGTCTTGCCTGGGCAACGGACGTCAACGATGGACAAACGGTCGGTTACATTCGCCTGCGGACTGAAGACGGGAAAAAGTTGGAATTCGAATTACATGCGGGTGAGCACACGGCCGAATGGTCGCATGATCGCCCGGACTTGAAAACCAGCATCCGTCACCGGCGCGCGCCGGTGGCCACGAGTTCTCCTGTCGAAGGTCTGTCGGGTAACTTCGAGAGTCATACCTATGTCGCCAGTTTTCCATTTCGCGAAACGGTTCGAGTGACGGGCGGCGAGATCGAAGTCGCCGCGATCAAAGGCATCCCAAACTTAATGCTCGATGTGAAGCGTGTGTCGCTACTAAAAGACAGCGCCGCAGAACCGCTGCGCGGCGAATGGGTCGAGAAACTTCCGGCCCGGGAAGCTGATGCGGACCAGGCCGGCGCGACCGATGCCACCTCGATCGGCAGCGGGCGTTGGCATCTGGTAGCGGAAACTGCCTACCTGCAGATATTCGAAAACACGCGTTCGTTGCCGCGCGTGTGGCTCGCCAACTCGGAGCTTGCGAGTTCTGAGCAAGACGAACTGGGAATTATTCGGACCGGCAAGTTTTCCGACGGAAGGTCATGGGATCCACTTCAGACTGCCCTGGTTGAAACGCCGACGACGTCGAGCCTATCCGGCGCAAGCACGACGCGAGGCACTGCTGAGATAACGGGCCACGAACCGAATCGCGTGGAAGTAAAAACTGAATCGGGCGCGCCAGCGATCCTGGTGTTGAGCGAGAACCATTATCCGGGCTGGCGCGCATCGGTTGATGGAAAATCAGTCGATGTAATTCGCGTGGACTACAACCTGCGCGGCGTTGCCGTGCCCGCGGGAAATCACCTGGTTGAATTTGTCTACCAACCAAAGTCCGTGCTGATCGGACTAATAATTTCATCCTTGACGCTGGCATTGGTATTGTTGTGGTGGTTACTGGGATCGCTGACCGCAGTCGAAGTGGAGAGGTCGACGCTTAACCATGGGTGAAGCCAAAACAAACATGCTGCTTGCGCCGCCGCGTTTTGTTGAACGGCTCGAAGACTGTTTCTTCTATCACGCGATTGAACTGCCAGGCTTTGGCTTAGTGCCGGCCCACTGGGATCTGCGCGGGCGGTTTGATGAATACGTTGGCGGCGTCGACGTTGCGGGCAAGTCAGTGCTGGACGTGGGCGCGGCGACCGGTTTCCTGAGTTTCGAGGCCGAGAAGCGTGGAGCATCGCGTGTGCTCTCATTTGACATGAGCGAAGCGAGACAGCAAACGTTTCTCCCTTTCAAGGACAAGCTCTACTACCGCGATCCCGAACGTTGGACTCAACAGTATGGCGCAGAGATCGAGCAATGGAAAAACGCGTACTGGCTTTGTCACCGGCTGCTGAAATCAAATGCCGAGGTTTATTACGGCAACGTCTACGATCTTCCGGAGGAACTTGGCCAGTTTGACGTCGCGATCGTCGGTTCGGTGTTGGAACACCTGAGCGATCAGATTACGGCGCTGGCCTCGATCGCTCGTCGCACCAATGAAACGATTGTTGTAATCTCGCCGCTACTGCAGACCGATGAGCGAATTGCCCGGTTCGAGTCGCTGGCTAGCAATCCCGCCGCTGATTTTACCTGGTGGACCTATTCACTTGGCGTCTATCGCGAGGTGTTTACGATGCTTGGCTTCAGCATCGCGAAGGTTAGTCACGCGAAGTATTACTACATGTTTGGTGACCGGCTTGAAGAGAGATCGACGATCGTGGCAGTGCGAGACTAATGGGAATTCGCCGCGGGATCTATTTGACCACCAGCGCGTGGCGCAACGTTCCCGAACCATGATCTTCAAACCAGGCGATGCCTTCAGCGACCATGTCAAACTCGACGATGTATTTGCCCGGCTCTTCCGGCGCGCGCACTTTGAATTCGAGGATTGCGATCTCGCCGGGTGCCAGGTCGCGAGGCAGGACCGAGCGGCCGTAGTCCCAGTTAACCTCCTCTTCATTGTCCCGCAATAGATGTGAACCGAGGCAGATTGCGCCCGTGTTGCTTCCACTCGCACCGTTTACCGGCCAGCGCGCCAGCCCGACATTCTCAGCCCTAAGCCGGAACGTCAATTCGGAGGCCGCGGCACAAGTTTGCGGGCCGTCTTCAAGCGTGAGGCGCGCAACGAAGTGTTTGAGTGCGTCCGCCGGCAATGTTTCGTTCTTCCCCTTACGACAAACAACCACCGCCCGTTCGTCTTTTTGCTCTATCAGTTCAACTTCTGCAAAGCCTGTGTTTCGCAGCAGTGCGGTCAGTGCCCCGACGCCCGGCAGGAACCAGTTGAAGACTTGCTCTTTCGCCGCGGGAGGGTTTTCGACGTAAACCAGCGGATGCAACACCGCCGGCGCGGCGCCAAACGAGTGTTGGAATGACTCCGGCGTTCGCTTGCGAGGCATAATCGCGGTTTCGATGATCAGCAGTTCTTTCGTTACCTGATACAGATTCTCCAGCGCGAGGATTGGGTGCTTGAGGTGATAGAGCAGACCAAGCGCGAGCGTGATATCAAACTGGCCCACGCTCCGCGGACTCACTTCGTAAACGTTAAGACGGCGAAATTCAACGTCAAGTCCCAGGACTTTCCTCACAAACAAACCCTGCCGCACATGCTGGCGTTGTCCGTCTACTCCAAGAACGCGCGCCGCTCCTCGTCGCTTGGTTTCGAAAGCGTAGAAGCCGGCGTTGCAGCCGACATCAAGCACAGTTTTACCGCTGAGATCGCGAGGCATGAGTTCTTGAATTGTCTGCCACGGGCCCAGCGGATGATCTACCGGCTCGCCCATTACACTTTCGGTTTTGGTGTAAAGCCCGTTGCCGAGATCAATACGGTGGAACCACGGCTCGAGACGCTTCAGCTCCGCTTGGATTTCTTCACGTGTCATAAATTGTTGAGGTGAATGTATTACAGAATCGCGATCAGTAGCGAGCAGTGCTGTGCCTCACGTTTGAAGACAAAATCTTTCTGATCTCACTACCCGTGGCCCTTGACCTCCAGGTTGAACGAGAGCGGCTGTGATCCCCTCTCTTCAAACCAGCAGATGTGTTGGTCAACGAGATCGATCTTAACGCGGTAGGGACCCGGCTCGTTGGGAGCGGGAAACTGGATGTCGAGCGTAACTGATTGGCCGGGCACCACAGAGCGCGGCAACATCGGCTGACCATGTAGCTCATTAACAATTGTGCCGCGCTCGTCGATGATTCTGATGCCGGGCATCACAATCCCCGCGCGCACTGTCTGCCCGCTAAGCCAAAGCGTGTCGCCGGCATTCGTGATGGTTAGCTTGAGGTTGATTCTGGCGCGAGCAGCGGCAGAAGGCGGCGACGGCTCAATCACGGTAAACTCTGCGCGCAGCACGCCGGGGTTCCGGCTGTCAGGAACACTTGCCGCCGGCTCGCCATCAGCGACTTTGATGCAGGTCAGGTAATGGTAATCCGTTGCCATTGCCGCCAATGGCAAGCGGTCGTCTTCCAGCATCTCACGCTCGAAAAGACCATTGACGCTTACGTAGTCGCCTACGATTACAAACCCGTTACTAGAAATTAGCTCGCGCAAATACTCGGCACTGAAAGGCGATTCGAGCGTGCCATACTGGCGCATTACACCCTGCAACTCATCTTCGGTTGCGGAACCGGCCGGCGGCTTGTGGCCTTCCAGAATAAATAGCAACCCACCGACGCCGAGCATCGCGGCCAGGTGACGAAAGACTTTTCGCTCATCTTCAAAGTGATGGAGCGAGTCGTAACAGATGACTGCGTCAAATTTGTCGGGGAGCGGCGCCGCCTCGATATCCTGGGTTTGAAATCGACAACGCAGGGGGGTTTTGTGATCTACGTCGTAAGGCACGCGCTCGACACGCGCGCGCGCCATCGCGACGAGCTCGTCGCTGATATCGATTCCGGTTACTACATAGCCGAGGCGCGCGAAGTATTCACTGAGCCAGCCGGAGCCGCAACCAACGTCGAGAATACTGGCGCCGGGTGGTAGCGCGAGCACGCTGGCCATGTTTGCAAAATCGGTAAAGTGACGGTGCGTTTCGGCGTCCATGCCGTCGCCGAGATGTTTGTCGGGCTTGTTGGCGAGGTTATAGAAAGGCTTCGTTCGCAGGTAGTGAGCGCGCTCCGCATCGAGCATTCCGGGATATTCGAGCGCTGCGCGCTTGTAATCGATGCCTTCTAGTTTGGGTAGCCGGCCGGGGGTTGCAAGCGTGGGGTTCGAAGTCCTGGGGCGACCATTGCCGTTGCCCATATTCGCCGCTCCATGGTCAGCGGAGGGAGCAAGCACGGCTACTTCTTCGGCGACGCGGTTCAGCAGCGCATTATCCTGCGCGCGCACTCCCAGCGAAGTCATTCGGTCAGCGACGCTGTCGAGAAACTGTTTGCGCGGACGGCGCGCAATCACATCGCGAATGAAAGCCAGGTAACTCGCAGCGCCGATTGTCAGGTCATGTTTCTCGACGATGTAACGCCGCGCGTTCGCGCCGATACGCCGACGCAAAGCGGCGTCTTCGATTAGCCGGCGCAGGTAGGCCTCGAGCAGCGCATCGGCATTGTCGTTCTGATCGATCTTAACCACCGCATCGTTCGGGAGTTCCGCAAAGGCGCCGACGTTGAAGACGATTGCCGGAACGCCCGCCGCCATGATGCGACAAAGACTGGCGGAAGTTTCGCCGACGGTGCGCTCGCGCAGGTTAAGGGCGATGTCAGTCGCTGCAATGCGCCGTTCAAACTCGTCAAGCCGCAGGTGGCCGGTGATCGTCACGCGATCTTGCATGTTGTAATCGTGCACCAGCGACCGCACGTCGAAAAACGAATTCGGTTCGCCGACCAATGTGTAGTGAAAATCGTGATCGTCCTTGAGCGAGCGGAGCGCTCGTAAAGCGTTTTCAATTCCTTTGCCCGGGGTGATGAGGCCGAAGTTGGCTATTTGGACAACAGGGCCGTGCCCGTTTGATTCTCTGGTGGCATGGGCCGGCAGCAACTTGATCGGCATGTTGATGTGAGTGCACGGGACGGACGGTATTGCTTTCGCGAAACGCGCTCGGCTCCATTCCGAATGCACGATGATCGCTTCCGCACTACGAGCGACGCGGCAGTTCAGCGGAAAGTCCAGGGGCAGCGTCGACTGTGGTGGCGTGCTCCCGCGCTCCAGTGCCTCAGCGGCTGCGCGGGTGGCGCGCTTGCCATGACAAGCCAGCATTTCGTTCAGATAGATCTCAACGCGGCCGCGTGCCTGGGCCAGCCCAAGAAAAAAATCCTGCAAAGCGAAATCGTGGAAAACGACGATGCCCGGATTTTCGCGCGCCACTTCGAGCATCCCTTCGTGATAACGATGATCGTTTCCCATGTGATAGACGACAGCATCGTAGTTGCAGAGCGTTTTCAGAACCGACGGATCGCGGCGGTAGTCTTTCCAAGTGAAGCGGGCGCGGATCTCCGCGTTGGATGGTTCAAAGCCGTCCACGAACAACGTGATGTTAGCCTGGGCAGCGAGACAAGGCAGCAACTCTTCGCTGTAGTCTGAAATCCCGGAAGGCTGTGGATTTAGTGGGCTGAAGTAAGCGAGGCGCATGGGAACAGTAAACAGCAAACGGTAGACAGCAAACAGCTAGAACTAGACGGTATTGAAAAGTATGTGCTTGGGAGTCAGTGGCCAGAATTTAGTAGGTGGATTGCTTTTGAACGCTTCCAACTACTGACTACTAACTACTGTCACTGAATTCTCTCTACTTTCTCCTCACGAGAGCGCCAGCGAGAAATGTGCGGCAAAAAGCGCGGTCATCAAGCTCAACAGCACGAGCGAAATTGTCCGCACCAACGTGTCGACCCGCTCGTTTTGTCCCCACGTTGCCAGGACCATGAATGTTGGAAAAACGACCATTGCGTAACGCGCCTGCGATTGTAGCAGCACCGAGGAGAGCGCGGCGAACGCTGACAGCAGGGCGAAACAGGCTAGCGCGTATGAACGTCGTCTGAGTAACACGAGCCCACAAATAATGGTGATTGTGGGTGCCCAAAAATTCAGAAAATGCACGCTCCAGGGAAGAGCGGGGCATGCATACTAGACTCCCCCAGGGCGCGGTTGACGCCGGCTCCGAAGGGTAGGCGAACCAGAGCCTAGGGCAGGCGCTCGCGGAGAGCGAATCGCGCATGGTCTTCCGCAAACTCGACTGGCGAGATTTGCGAACCAACCTCATCAGTGCCGGCGCGCAACTCATCCAACTCGTGTCTTGTGGCTAGCGGTCGATCTTCAGTTGTCATGCATAGGGGTCTCGAGCCTGGTGGCGGATATGTTTTACAGAAGGCCCGCTTCAGGCTCAAGCGGTTTAAGCCTCGCGCGGAATCTCTTCGGGTATGATAAAGTCGCACGCCCACTCCGGAACCAGGCCCTGAAGGTGACTGTGGAAGATGCTGATTCGAACTCATCTACTTTGACGACGGCAGCATCGATGCGACGGCCGAGCGGCTGCGCGCAATTCAAACTGCAAACAAGCGCGTGCGAGTTTTGCGTTTGTCGCGCAACTTCGGACATCAACTTGCCGTCAGTGCCGGTCTGGAACACGCGGTCGGCGATGCCCTCGCGATCATTGATGCTGACCTGCAGGATCCGCCCGAGGTCATCCCCGAAATGGTGGTGCGCTGGCGTGATGGTTACCACGTGGTCTACGGGATGCGCACCGACCGCGCCGGCGAGACGGCGTTCAAACTCTGGACTGCCAAACTTTTCTATCGCTTCATGAACCGGCTCTCGAAAGTCCAGCTACCGCTCGACGTTGGCGACTTTCGTTTGTTGGATCGGCGCGTGGTTGAGGTGTTGTTGTCGATGCCGGAGCGCGATTCGCTTTCTGCGCGGCATGGTGAGTTGGATCGGATTCCGCCAGGTAGCTGTGATGTACGATCGCGCGGAGCGCCGGGCAGGCAAGAGCAAGTATCCGCTGTTTAAGATGCTGCATTTTGCCGCCGACGGCGTTATCTCTTTTTCGCTGACACCATTGAGGCTGCCGCTATGGGTTGGTTTTCTCTCAATCGGGCCGGCCTTCGCTGGAATTTTATATGCGCTGATCATTAGGCTTTATACAAACGACTGGGTGCGAGGTTGGACTTCGATTTTACGGCCGTGCTTTTCATCGGTGGCGCGCAGTTAGTCACGCTCGGTATCATCGGCCAATACATTGGTCGGATCTATGCCGAAGTTAAGCGGCGACCGCTGTATGTGGTTGAGGAACGACTGGGGTTTGGCGACAACGCGACCCTACCGGCTGAGTCACGGGAAATTTGAAGCGTTTTGAGTCTCCCACCACGCCCTAACGGAAGTAGCTACTGAATGCCGGCCCTTCGGACTTGAGACTGATGATAACCCGCCTAAGACGCAGCCGTATCCTGCGCGAAGCTTTTGTCTTCCTGACCTTCTGCCTCTTCACTTCGATTGTGACGTGGCCTTATGTGACTCGCCTGCGCGACGCCGTGGTCGATCCGGGTGATCCGTATCTCATCTCCTGGATTCTTTGGTGGGACTATCATCAGACGTTTACCGATCCCCTGCATCTTTTCCACGCAAACCTATTTTATCCGCTGCGCTACACACTCGCTTTCAGCGAACACTCTTACGGGATCGCGCTCTTTTTCTTTCCGCTGTACGCGCTCGGCGCGCGACCGCTAACAGTGCAAACCGTAGCGATGTTTTTTGGTTTCGTAACTTGCGGTTACGGAGCTTTCCGCTTGGCGCGCACGCTGACCGGATCGAATGGAGCAGCCTGGGTGGCGGGTATCATCTTCGCGTTTATACCGTTTCGCTTCGGCCTGATGTCACAGGTGGCCTACCTTTGGTCATGTTGGATACCGCTGCTCTTCGAAGCGCTGGTGTTGTTTGCGCGGGAACGAACCCGGAAGCGAGCGGTGTGGCTCGGCCTCGCGTTCTTCATGTCGGGGATCACGACGATCTCCTGGTTCACTCTGTCGCTCGTTCCGTTTGCAGTTTCGGCGGCGATTCTTTTGACGCGGTATGGCAGCTGGCGTGACCGCGAATTTTGGCGGCGTGGCGCTGTGGCGCTTGGCGTGGCGTCGTTGGCGCTGCTGCCGTTCATGCTGCCTTACTTCATCGCGGCCAGACTCTATGACTTCAAGCGCAGTATTGAGGAAGTGAAATCATGGTCCGCTTGGCCGAGCCACTGGCTGTCCGCGGAACCACGCAACAAGTTGTGGCACGGCATGGGCGACACTCTGCCCGACGCCGCAAAGTTCAGATTGTTTCCGGGCTTGTTACCGCTTCTACTTTCGCTGGCAGCGCTACTGCTGACACCGGCGAGATCAAAGCTAAGCTCCCGGTCCAGCGCCGTCGCGGTAGATCCAGAACGAACCAGGTGGGTCCGACGCCTCGATGCGATCGCTGTCTTCGCCCTCATCGTTTCATTTCCCGCAATCGGCTACGACCGCACCGGCGCAATGCATGGCCTTTACAAGTACCTTACCTCTGAAGTCCCGCTGACGCTGCTCTCCATCGCCGTTATCACCCGGCTGTGCCTCGCGTATCCCGCGTTTCTGCGACGCGGCGAGAACGTAAACTTCCTCGATACCTTGCGCTCTGAACGAAGGAGCGACGCATTCTGGATCGGCGTCTCATTGACGGTTATCGGCTTCTGCTATTCGCTTGGTTGGAACTTTTTCTTCTACCGCATCCTCTATGACGTGGGCCCACTCTTCAAAAGCATGCGGGTGGTCGTGCGTGGTTCCATGTTCGCTTATCTTGGTCTTGCGATCCTTGCCGGGCTTGGCGCAAAACGGCTGGCAGAAATTCTTGTACAGAAAAAACCGCGACTGCGTGAGGGCTTGGTCTTCACGGTTATTGCAGTGATGCTGCTGATGGAACTCAACGCTGCGCCGTTAAAGTTGATGCGTGGCGACGTATTTCCGGATGGCGTAACACTCAGATTGAAGGAGACGACAATGCGCGGCGGCATAGTGGTGTTGCCGGCGAATGAGCATGTTAATCATCGCCACGTTTTACGTTCAGCCGATCATATGAAGCCGATGATTGTTGGCATCTCCGGCTTCAGTTCCTGGTACGAAAACAAAATCGAGGAGTCAATCGCTGCCGGTGCAATTCCGGCGACCTTTATGAAGTTTCTTGAGGACGTGCCTACGTCCTACCTTGTCGTCGAAAACAACCTAATCGAGCCGCAGCGACGGACCGACTATGAAACTTTTCTTGGTCGCGCCGTGTTCGATGGCAGGCTGCGCTTCATAAACCGTTTCGACGGGCGCGACGATCTGTATGCAGTAGTGAAGAATGAGCCGCAGGCGAAAATGGAAGCGCCGCCGCCGTTCGCACTTGAAACCAGGGAGTGGCAGGATTTGGTGAAGGCAGATCCGATCAACGTCCTCGGCCAGCATCGACCGTGGAGTCAGGCCGTCTACCGGTTTTACGTTGCGTCTTTCGGGCAGATGCCGCGCTACGCGGAGTTTCTAACCGAC
This sequence comes from Acidobacteriota bacterium, assembly GCA_040002755.1. GTDB lineage: Bacteria > Acidobacteriota > Blastocatellia > Pyrinomonadales > Pyrinomonadaceae > PSRF01. The sequence continues at coordinate 21,961 of JBDUDV010000017.1, forward strand.
GTCGAAGGAATCGGTCGTGGAGCAGTTGAGAGTTCTCTCGACGAGCAAGCGAAACTTGGGGCAAACCTGGACGAGTTTGCGCGCGCCTGGGTTACGCGACCAAAGTTTGCGGCCCAGTACAAGCAAATGACGAACGAACGCTTTGTTGACGAGTTATCTGCTCATGCAGGAAATGCGTTGCAGCCAGGCGAGCGCGCAGCCCTCGTTGAAAAGCTAGGTAACGGCACGACGACGCGGGCGGAAGTCCTGTTAGCGATTGTCAATAACCAACAGTTTGTGGCAAAAGAAGCGAACCGTTCGCTGGTGTTGCTTCACTACTTCGGCTATCTACATCGCAACCCGGATGATCCGCCGGACAAGAATCTCGACGGCTTTGAGTTTTGGTTGCGGGAAGTGGAAGTGTCGGATGATCCGGGGAGACTGGCGCGCGGCTTCATGGCGTCGGGTGAGAACAAGACGGCGGCGACAAAGTGATGAGTGATGGGTAATTAATGAGTAATGAGGATGAGCGGTAACGAATCAAACAATGAGTTGGCGGACGAACAGTATCCGGACTGCCTCTCGGTCGTTGTCCCTGTTTACAACGAAGTGGGGACGCTCGGTGAGGTCGTGCGCAAGTTGCTGAAGGTCCCCTGTCTTCTCGAAATCATTATTGTGGACGACTGCTCAACGGACGGCACTGGCGAACGCGCGCGCGAGCTGGCCGAGACGAACCGTCAGGTGCGGGTCGTACGCCATGAAGAGAACGCCGGCAAGACTGCCGCCCTAAGAACAGGTTTTGCGCTAACCAGCGGTGCGGTTGTTATCGTTCAGGACGCCGACCTCGAATACGATCCAGCGGAGATTTACGGAGTTATTCGTCCAATTCTGCAGGGTCACGCTGACGTTGTCTTCGGCTCTCGTTTCCTGGTGCGGCGCGCGGCACGCGTGCTCTATTTTTACCACTACCTCGCGAACAAATTTCTGACCTACCTTTCAAACGCGCTGACCAACCTGAACATGACTGACGTGGAAACAGGCTACAAGGCGTTTCGCGGCGAGATCATCCGCAATATGACGATTGTCTCCAGCGGCTTTGGGTTCGAAGTGGAAGTGGTCGCCAAGATCGCGAAACTGAAGCTCGCAATTTACGAAGTGCCGATCAGTTACTACGGACGCACTTACGCCGAAGGCAAGAAAATTGTTTTTATGGATGGCGTGATCGCGCTGTGGCTGGTGATTCGTTTCAACCTCTTCTGCAGCCTGCGCGCTTCGTTCCGCGAATTGCCGGAGCTAAACAAGAAGTGATGAGTGATGAGTGATGAGTGATGAGTGTCAAGTAGTTCAGAGTCAAGCTTTAGGTTGTGCTTGCGAAATTGCGGCAAGCTAAAGCTTGAACTCTGAACTTCTTGACTGTGTTCATCGTTCGCACTCATCACTCATCACTCATCACTTTTCATTTCTGCCGATAAACTCGAAACTGTCCCCGCTCGAAAATCATTTCGCAATTTGTGCAGGGTAGCTCGTGGCTGATGACTACGGCTCCGGGCGGCGGCGGGTCTTTGGTGGCGCGTTGAAAGTTATTTAGGTCGAGTCCGCGCAGCGTCGCATACCAGTAAGCATACATGTAAGCCGCCGGCGTTTTGTCGAACAGATAAATGGGTCGCTCGGATTGCGCGAGCGCGGCATCGAGCACTTGCGGGTAATAAGTATCAAAAGCGTCAACGCGCGGCGCGGCGGTGTGAAACTGCCACTGAAAGACGGCGCCCTGCAGAATCGTCAGGAGGATCAGTGTCGTAAGCACTGCCCGCAGTTTGTGACTCGACGAAAGAAACTCGATGGCGGGCAAAGTCAGAACCAGCAGAAGGATTGGCAGTGCGATCAAACGCAACGTGTGAAAATGATCGAGCGTGAGCGAAGCGGGTATGGCCGAGACTGCGAGGCCATAAACAACGAAGCGCCACCACGCCTCACGCCGGTAATACAGCAAAACCAAAACCAAACCCAGCAATCCCAGGATCACGACGCCCAGGAGCAGACTGCCCATCCCCGGCAGGTGATGTCGTGGTTCGGGGTCACCCGCAACGAGCCAACTCCAGGGACTGAAATCGTGCGCGTAGTTTTTAAAAAACCTCACGACGATCTCGGTCTGCGTGTCTCCCGGCTTCACGTAGGTGACATACTTAAAGCGTTCGCCAAGCGTGCCGGGATTGCGCACGCTGAAAACTGCGAGCGGCACGAGCGTCAGCGCAAAGATGATCCAGGTCAGCATCACGCCGCGCCAGCGTCGCCGCGCTAAAAAAAAGACGAGGCCGAGCGCGAAGAGCGGAGCTAGCAGGCGGCCCGCGGAGTATGAGTAAGCCATCAGGGCCAGCAATAGACCGAGACCAGCGGCGAGGCGCCACGACCATTCGTCGCGTTTCGCAGCCTCATGAAGAATCAAGAGGAAGACCGAGAGCAGGGCGGGAAACAACGTCACCTCGAAGACCAGGCGGCTAACTTCAAAAAGCCAGGGCGTGAGACCGGCGGCGATGAATACGAGTAGACCGATAGCGCGCCGCGTCGTTATGCGGAAGCCGAGCAAGCCGAGAAATATCGCGGCTGATAAACCGAGGATGGCGCTGAGAAGTCGAGCAACGAAAACGCTTGGCCCCGTGAAGCGAAGGAGCGCGGCCAGCAGGTAGATGTAGACCGGACTTTTGTATTCGCCAAAAGCGCGGAAATAGAGCGGGAAATGTTGCCCATGTTCGTCCGTGCCGTGTTGCGCGATCGTGTGAGCGTTATAGGCTATCGAAGCTTCGTCAATGAAGAAGCCTGGCGGATTTGTACCGACCCGAGCAAAGTAGGCGACTACTACCAGCAGACTGATGGCAAGCAGCAAGATTTCCGTGCGTCTATGCGCGCTTCGTTTCATTCCGTGTCTGAAAGAGTGATGCGTCGATTGGTAGAAAGCCGCGTAGCGGCGAAATGTTTATAGCACAGCGGGAAGGGCAGCAGGCACAAGGCAGAGCAGGAGGCAGCAGGCAAGATTTTCATTGCGCGCCAAGATCCTTCCTACCGGTGCGAATCGCACCGTCGCCGTCCTAAATGAAAATGAAAAATGCCAAATGAGAAATGGAAAATCTCTCTGTCTACTGCCTACTGCTTTCTCGCCTACGGTGGGCCGAACCGGCCGCGGTACTCGGTTGATTTGATGAAAGCCTTGACCATCTCGGCGTTAACGAAGTTGCCGTTGAACTGGTTAAGCTTGTTGAGCCAGAAGTTGTAGCCATCGAGATTGTTGTCTGGTGGATCGTTGGGATTCCTTCTCAGGTAGCCAAAGTATTCCATCAATACGAAGGCGCGGTTCAGCTCATTAGCTCTGAAATAATCCGATTCAGCGACAATGCGCAACGCCTGGGCGCGCGTGATGATGCCGGCATTCAAACTCCTGATGATCATGTCAGGAACGAATAGGTTGTTGGGAAGCTGGCCGCGAATTTCGCCGCCAGGGAAGCCCGTTGTATGAACGTCGACGTAAAGCCTGCCCGCTGACAAGTCGAGAAACTGGGGATTGCTAAGCGGGGCCTGGAAGTTAACGAGTTGGCCGGTCGGCAGCGTGACGATGACTGGTCCGGTTGCGGAGTTGGCTGCGGGGCCGTGGATATGGGCGTCAGTCTCGGCACTCGTAAGCCCATTAAGATAGAGCGACACTGACACGGTCGGTGTATTCACTGCCTGCCGGAAGATTACTAATCCCGTGGCCGGTGAAGCAGTGGGCGGCACCACCTGCGCGCCGTTGAGTTGCGCGATATACACTTCAGCGGTCGTGTTATTGATTAGCCCGTTAGCGAAAAGCGTCTGCACGAAATTTTCATTTGACAGGCCGGCGTATCTCGACACGAACTCCGGCCGCGTGACAAACTCGTCGAAGAAAGCCTGCTTGTTAGTTTCAAGCTGCGCGTCTGCCCCTGGCGCGCCGAAGACATAGTCTTTTTGCAGCGCCTGGACGTCGCGCTCGAAGGAACCATAACGCGGCAGTCCACCGAATGCCGCTTTCTCCATGAGGTAAGCGAGCATGCCGGTCTTCTGAAATTCAATCGAGAGAAAGAAGGCTGCTGATACATTGATGTGCCTAAGCTCAAGGCACTGCTGATCGGTCCCGCAGGAAATAATCTGATTCGTCCAGAAGTTAAAGCCAGACGCGTCGGGTTCACGGTTAAGGAAATCAAAATACTGTTGGCGAACGAAGAACTGCGTGTCGTCGAGGATGTTCGGCGGTTGACCGGGCGTGTCAAACTCATCGTCCATCAGATAAAGGTAAGCATAGTTTGGATCGGTTAAAGCCGCGCCGGTCGGATTGCTGAGGACGAGGTTTAGAACTACGGAGCTGCCGCCCGCAAGAATCTTGTCGTCAACGACGAGCACACGAAAAGTCTTGCTGCTTTCGCCGGGGTTGAAGGTGAGTTTGCCCAGCGCAATTTCGTAGTCAGACTTCTGTGTTGCGCTGCCGTCTACCGTTGCGTAGTTTACCGTCGCAATTCCTGAGGTGTCGCCGCTGCGCGTGACAGTAATGTCAATGTGGCCGGAATTCTCTGAGGTGGTGTACTCGCGATTGGCAAACTTAATGGTCGAAGCAGGGATTCCGGTTATTGGCGTTAACGAGCCGAACAGCCCGAAGCGATTGGAAGAATTGCCGGCAGAGAAATAAAGTGTGTTCGGGTCGCCGCCGTTCAAGCCATTCCCGAAGGTCAAAGCTCGCAGGTCGTTGATGATCAGCGTTGCGCCGCCGCCATCGACCATATAACCGATCAAAGCGCCGGTCGCGGGATTAAAGGCGCTGATACACGGCGACGTGGTTCCATTGCCGAAATGGTTGTTGCCCACGAGTAGGGCGTTGCCGAAGGCGCCGAAGCTTGCCGGCGCGATAGCCATGCCCCAGGGACTGTTGAGCGGATCACCATTGATTGCAAACGCCGCGTCGCGTACTCCGTTTGTATCAAACTTGCGGACGTAGCCCAGATCAGAGCTGGGCCCGTTTTGAAACTGCGCGTAAGTGACGTATAGCGAGCCACCGAAATTTTGAATGTTGTACGGGTGGAAGTTTGCCGGGATGGTTGGATCGGTGAAGTTACCGGAGACGGAGCTCACGTTGAAGGCTTTGTCGAAGACATCAATCTTTCCATTTGCGAAATCAGCGACGAAAAGAAAATTCCCGGAAACATTATTGCCAATTGCAATGCCGGTGTAGCTGTGCCCGGCTGTATATTTCACAACCACCGCGACTGCGCCCATGGCCGGTTGCCAGGCGTTGATGCCGCCGTTGAGCGTTGCGAAAATAAACTGCGCCGGCGCCGCGGGACTTGTCGGCGTCAGCGAGACGACGAAATCGTTCGTCGTGTTGGCGACTACCCCGGTCGGTTGCGAGGGTGACTGATCGACCGTTGGAATATTTGGGATCGCAACCGACGGCAACGCCAAATTAGGAACGAGGGAACTGCCGGATGCGCCGCCTTTGTAGATCGTCGCCAGATCAGCTTTGTTGTTGATGACCCAAAACGGACTGGTGGAATTCAACGCCACACCCCAGGGATTTATCAGCTTCGGATCTTCGACGAGGGCAACACCGGGCACATCAGAAACGAGATTGTTTTGGCGAAAGAGGCCAACAAAGGAAAGGTCCACGGCTCGCTGTGAATTGTTTGTGTCGCTCGGGTGGGAACGGGCCAACGAACTTGGCAGCCAACTCGAAACAAGCGCCGCGATTACAAAGGCGGCGGCAAACGCGGACATTGCCAACGCTCCGGTTGACCTCCTGCGTGGGAACAGCGACTTCATTTCATCCCCCTTGCGGCAACAGATTCGTTTGCATTCTAGACCGCTCGATCGCTGCCACCAAGAGCTGCAGGACCTGGAACGGATTCGAGTTGTTGCGAAGAACGATTGGGGGAAGGTTGACCGGTTCAAGCGGCGCCATTGATCAGGCACTCGACAACATGTTGCCATGACAGGTTCATGGCCTTCAGTTTTTCCCGTCCGCGCGCGCCCATTGCCTGCGCGCGTGAGCGGTTGGCATAAAGCGAGTCCAACGCCTCGGCAATCGCGAGCGGCTGCGGCTCGACAATCAACCCTTCGCTTTCATGTTCGATGAATTCTGTCGCGCCACCGCCGTCGCTTGGAACCACCACTGGTTTCCCGGAAAGCATTCCTTCCAGCGTGACGTAGCCGTAGTCTTCATCAAAAGGCAAATAACAAACGCCGAGCGCGTTCGCGTAAAGTTCGATCATTTCCGACTCGGCCACGAAGCCTCTCAGGGAAACGCGATCTGCGACGCCGAATTTCTTGACCAAAGACTCATAGTGCCCCGCATTGCCCGAGCCGCCGGCCAGGACAATCTTTACGGGTGTGCGCAGGTGCTGCGCCGCTTCAATCAACAGTTCCTGCCGTTTCTGCGGCTCCAGGCGGCTGGGATAGAAGATGTATTCGCCCTGCTCGCCGGCTCGCAAACTGTCCGCACGCGGCGGCGGATGATAAAGCGGTTGGCTTTCGATTCCGTTGTAATGACGCAGTCGGTCGGCGACGGTTTTCGAGTTTGCGAAAACTTTCTTCGCTTCCGGGATCAGACGATTGTCGGCCTGGCGAATCCACTCGCGCACCTGCGCGCCATCCGGATAAGTTGACAGGTCGTCAAAAGGCGTGTCCCAAAGATTATAAGCGGCGCGGTATTGGTGCATGATCCACAGCACCTTCCGCGGATGCGCGACCAAATATGCTGGAAACTTCATGCCGATCACCAGATCGACCGGCTTCCCGTTCGCCTCGCTAAGATCGAGCAGTCGCCAGGCCAATGCGCCTTGCATGATTTCCGCAGGCGGATACCACTTGAAAGGCAGCGCTACAACTTCGGCGTTGTGGCCCGCGTGGATCAACGCGAGCCGCAGTCCCTCGACGTGCGCTTCGGCGCCGCCGGTAGTGAAGGGAACTTGCGTGGTGCAGATTAGGATGTTCATTGGGGCGGTGAAAGGTGAAGAGTGAAAAGTGAAGAGTGAGAATATTGCGAAAGCTTCTGATGTTTACCCTTCACCTTTCACTCTTCACCTTTCACTGTGATGTTGCACACCGCGATCGACAGCTCGCGGTCATCGCGTGTTTCGTCGCCGGTCGGACGTGGCAGCCAGGTGTGGTCGGCGCGGATTTCCAATTCAAACTCACTGCTTGCTTCGGAATCAAGCGCTTTCGGCACGGGTATGCGCAACTCTAACCAGCCATAACGCCACAGCGAGAGGGCACAAACTTTGTCGCCGTTTAGTAGCAGTTCGAGTCCGAGCGGACGCGCACTGAGGTCCGGCAGGTGCGTAGTCAGGTCCAGTCGTATTTCCGATAGGCTGGCAGCGCGAAAGTTTACGCGTCCGCGTTGGCCCATCCAGCGCGCAATTGGAGGCAGTAAATTTGGTTCATACCAGCCGTCATCGAAGCTGGCGTCAGCACTTCGATCCAGGCACACCGCCACCTTGCCTGCTTCCTCCGCGCCGTCAGTGGCTGAAGAAGCAGGCACGATGCCTGCGTTCCCGGAAAATAGCGCGCGGCGATCTCGATGTTCATTGTAGAAAGGGCCGAGCGGCACCTCAGAGGCTTTGAGAAAAACATAGAGGCCACTCTTCGGTAGTTGCAAGTTAAGATCTGAAATCTTGCCGAACACGTAGCCCATTGCCAAGTCGAAAGCGCGTCGTTCCTTGAAGGAAAGATCGCGCAGGTAGTCGAGAAAATCGTCTTCAAATTCCCGTCCGTATTTGTCAGCTTGCTTCAGAAACTCTGCGCTGCTGAGGCACAGCGCGTAGCGCGGTTCCCAGGCGACGTGTGAAAAGAATTTTTGAAATCTCTGGCCGTGCTCTTGTTCTTCCTCCAGGCCGACATGCCCGTCTACTGCGACGAAGCGGCGTAACTCTTCCGCGCCCATTTCGTCGTAACTCTTTTGTATCGAGCGATCGATGCACTCAATGCCGTGAAGGGTTACGCCGCCAGGCCGCAACACGCGTTTGATTTCGGCGAGGACGGCATCTTTGGCATCGGCTTCAATGTGACCAAGCACGTCGAGGCTTACTACGTAATCAAAACTGTCCGTGGCAAACGGCAACTGCGACAGTTCGGCGCTGAACGTTTCGTCGTAACCATTGCGACGCGCCGCGACTGCACATTCATCGGAAAGATCAACGCCGGTGAGGACTACTCGCTTACGTTTCAACAACGCGAGCATGCCGGCGCCACAACCCACCTCGAGCACTGACGACCCGGCGCGCACGTTGTCGTAAATCCACATCGTCCGTGCGAAGCGAATGTCGAAACGATCGAGCGCTTTGAAGTAACGAGCATCGAGCACTTCATCGGAAACGAACTTGGTGCGATAAAACTCGGCAACGTCGGGAATACCGGCTCGTTCGTATAAGTTGTTTTTCGCCATACGGGAAGTAATGAGTGATGAGCTACTTGAATTTATGTATTACTCATCACTTTTTGCCAGACTCCAACTCCGCTATCCGGCCCTGCAGTTCCGCGAGCAACGTTTCAATCTTGCGGCGGGCGCGGTCCTCGGGCACAGCCGCTTCGCTGGTTTCGAGTGAAAGCTGCTTAAGGCAAACGCGTTGTTCGTCCTGCAATTGCTGCTCGCGTTCATGTAGTTCATTTATCAGTTCGCCGAATCGAGCGGCGACTTGAATCCTTTGCGCCTCAGTCGCGTGGATTTGCGAATCAATCTCAGCCCGAAGTTCGCCGAATCCTGCGCCGACTTGAATCCTTTGCGCCTCAGTCGCGTGGATTTGCGAATCAATCTCGGCCCGCAGCTCGCTTTGCTGCGTTGTTAGTTCGGCCTGGTAATGCTCAAGCTCAGTTTGTCGCGCTTCTGCATTCGCCAGGAGCGTACGCAGCGAATGCTCTTGCGCGGCCAGCAGGGGCAGCACGTCGCGCAAGGCGTGATGGACGGCAGCGTTGAAGTTTACCTGTTCCCATGTGAACCAGTGCGTCACGCGTTTGATTTGCCGTTTCAACCAGAGCTCTATGCGAGCGGTGAGTCCGCTGCGATTGCTTACGAGCGGCGGCAAGCGGTCCCATGCGCGCGCGGTTGTTGTTAGATAGGAATTAACCAGTGACAAATTTTCGTCAGCTGGGGTCTCGTGTGTGATTTGTCCTGCTGTGTCGGACTGGCCGGCGCCATTGCCGCGGTTCGTAGGCACCCGACGGCTTTCCGCGAGGTCCTGGCCGGCGCGCTGTTGGGAAAGGACCCGTTCGCGTATCTCGCGCAGAATGATTTCAACTTCAGTTTCAGCCATAGTTCACATTCTTGCCGGGGCCGGCAGCGACGCGCTCGCCGTGTCCGGAGCTGCGGCAGCGAGGTCGCGATGGCGGACAGTCGCTCGCGCGTTCAGGTTAGCGATTCCCTCGGTCAAAGTCATGTTGATGACCCGAAGAAATAGCGCGGCGTCGAGCCAGTCGTAAGCCAGCCCGTCGCGGCTGTGAACCGCCAGCGAGATCGTATACTGATCGATGCCCAGCCAACAATCGAAAGCAAAATTGACCTCAACTACCTCGCCTGATCTCACTGTGCCAAACTCAATTTGTTGTTCTTTAGTGTTTGTGCCGTACGCATGAATGCCGTGGGAGTTGCGTATGAGAAAGCCAACAACCGGATCGTCTACGTTCTGAGTGAAGCGCACAATCATGCGTAACGTGAGCGGTTCGCCGCTCTCAACGATCTCGGCGCGCGCTTGCTGCGCGTCGATCAATTCCGCGCCAATGATCTCCGCGCTACCATCGCCATGCCGGTAAGCGTAGCTTGGCGGCGCGAGCAGATCATCGGGCTTTCCATTCGCCGAGGAACCTGGGGCGCTCGATTCAGCGTCGTAGGCCTGTTCGCGTTCCATGATGATCTTTTGATAGGCGTTGAGGACATCAGCGGGCTTGCCGTCGGCAATGACACTGCCGGCTCTAAGCAGAATCGCCCGCGAGCAAAGCGCGCGCACGGCGGCCGCGTCGTGGGAAACAAAGAGCACGGTGGTTCCGCCTTCGTGAAGTTCATTGATGCGCCGCAGGCACCGGTGCTGGAAAACGGCATCGCCGACAGCGAGTGCTTCGTCGATGATTAGAATGTCAGGTTCGACGCTTGCAGCAATCGCAAAAGCCAGGCGTATGTACATGCCGCTCGAATAAGTTTTTACGGGTTGGTAAAGGAAGGGACCAATTTCAGCGAAGCGTTCGATAGTCGGGAAGAGCGCTTCGGTTTCTCGCCGGGTTAATCCCAGCAAGCTGGCATTCATGTAGACATTCTCGACGCCGGTAAACTCCGGATCGAAGCCGGCGCCAAGTTCGAGCAAAGCAGCGACTCGTCCTTCGTGCCAAACGTCCCCATGTGTTGGCGCCAACGTTCCGGAAATGATTTGTAACAACGTGGACTTCCCGCAGCCGTTTGGTCCGACTATGCCGACGGTCGTTCCCGCTTCGATCTCGAAATCGATGTCGCGCAGCGCCCAGAATTCCCGGTGGCGGCGCAGTAGTCCGCGCGTAAGCGATTCCTTCAGGCGATCTCCGGGGCGCTCATAGATTCGGTATTGCTTGGAAACTTTCTCGATGCGCAGGGCGACGGTCATGCGCTGAATGTAGCAGAACTGAGGAAATGTAAGCCAGTAGGGCAAGGAAAAAGGGGCGCCGTCGCCCCCTTTTTGTGCTTGCTTATCGGCACTCGCTTCAGAGCGGTCTAGTTTGGCCCGAAGCGTTGACGATATTCGCTCGATGTAATGAACGCCTTCACCATCTCAGCATTGATAAAGTTACCGTTAAACTCCCTTAGCTTCCTCAGCCAGAAGTTGAAGCCAGAGAGGTCAGAATCGCGGCGCAGGTAGCCGGCATACTGCATGAAGACGAAAGCTCCGTTGAGTTCGCGGTCGTTCAAGAACTGGAACTCGGAAACCTTCCGTAGTACCGTCGCGCGAGTTTCCGTGGTTCCATCAAGTCCGCTAACCAGCGCGTCGCGGAAACCCTGTATCGCCGGGAAGTTGCCCCGAATTTCGCCGCCACCAAATTGCGTACTGTGGAAATTGATGTAGGCGCGACCATTCTTGAGGTTGTCTAACTGCGCCGCGAACGTCGTTCCGTTGCCCTCCGCCGCGTCCCACTTGCCGCTGATCGTGCCCCCTACTCCGGGACCGTCGGTTTTTACCACATCATTGGGAGCGTTGTCGTTCAACGGGGCGCCCAGGAAACCCCAAGCTACCGGTCCGTTAACACCGGGGCCGACCGACGCACCTGCGTGGATGTGGGCGTTGGTGACGTTGTCATTTACGTCTGCCGATTGCGATCCCGTGAAGTCGATGTTGCTAATCGTAGCCGTAAAGGTCATCTGCGTCTGCGCGGTGTTCATGTTGAAGGTCGCGGTACCAAAAGACGCCGGCCTGCGAGCACCCCCGACAAGTGATGGGTTAACAGGCGGATTTTCCTGCGAATTCGTCAGATTGACGATGAAGTTGCTGGGCGACAGCCCCGCGGTTGCCATAAGGTTATCCACAAACTGAGCGTTGGTCAGAGTCGCCGGATACTTATCGACGAACTCCGGCCGAGTAACGAAGTTGTTATAGAACGCCACTTTGTTTGCTTCAAGCTGCGCGTCTGCCCCGGGCGAGCCAACGATGTAGTCCTTTCCGAGTGCCTGGGTATCGCGTTCAAACGTGCCGTACAAAACTGGCACACTCCCACCAGCTAAGGCAGGCAGTCCGAAGGCGGCCCGGTGCGTCAGATAGGCTGCCAAGCCGGTGTTCTGGAATTCGATAGACAGGAAGAAAGCCGCGCTGACGTTAATGCGCTTGACGTCACGGCAAGTTGCATCTGTCCCGCACGACGTAATTTGGTTAACCCAGAAGTTTAGACCGGCCGTGTCGGGTTCTCGATTAAGGAAGTCAAGATAGTGTTGGCGTACGAAGAATTGAGCATCGTCAATCGGGTTCGTCGTCGACGCCACTGAATCGTTGTCGGTAATCGTCAGCTCGCTGACGTTAGGGCTACCCAGCCCAACTCCTGTTCCCGTTGGGTTCGACAGGGCAAGGCTAACGGTCTCGCCCCCCTCGACGAAATTGTCGTTGACAATAAGAACGCGGATGGTCTTGGAGGTCTCGCCGGGGGCGAAAGTGAGTTTCCCAAGGGCGATCTCGTAGTCGCTCTTCTGTGAAGCGTGGCCGGCGCTAGACTCGTCAAAAGTGTTGACATTGATTGAGGCGGTTTCCGATGCGTCGCCCGCCCGCGTGACGGTGATGTCAATGTGGCCGCTGCCTTCACCGATGGCGAACGTGTCGCTGGCAAACTGTATGAGCGAGCTGGCCGAGACTGTCGTCTTATTGAGCTTGCCGAAGAGACCGTGCTCCTCCGAGGCTGTTCCGGCGGAGAAGTAGAGCGTGTTCGGGTCGCCGCCCGCCCCGCCATTGCCGAAGGTGAGTGCCCAAAGCTCGTCGATCACGATGCCGTCGCCAGCCTCGTTCTGAAGCGTCCCGAGGAACGCGCCGGTAGTGTTGTTGAAAGCGTGGATACTCGGATTTCCTTCGCCGAAGTTGCCCACGAGAAGCGCGCTGCTGAATATGCCGAAATCGGAAGGTGCGATGACGATGCCCCACGGCGCATTGAGCGGCCCGTTATTGATGCCGAACGTCAGGTCACGGACGCCGTCGGTATTGAACCGGCGGGCGTAGCCATTGCCGATGCCCGCCTCGGCCTTCCCACCCGTGCCGACCTTCGCGTACGTCACATAGAGCATGCCGCCGATGTTCTGGATGTTGTAAGGTCGATAAGTGTTCCCCGCCGTGGTCGGAATGGTTGGATCATTAAAGGCGCCGGTAGTAGTAGTTGAGGTGAACGTGGAGTCGAAAACATCGATACCTGAAGTGGCGACTGGGGCTGCAAAGTTGGCGGCGTAGAGGCGATTGCCACCGGAGTTGCTGCCGATGGCGAGACCCGTGTAGACGTGGCCGGGGTTGCTGACGACGATTTGGGCGGTAGTGCCGAGTGCCCCCTGCCACGCCACGATGTTGCCGGTGATCGAGTCGAAGATGAAACGCGCGGGCGCGGGGCTGCCGCCCACGGGCGTGACATTAAAGTCGGAGCTCCCGTTGAAGACCGTCCCCGTCGGCAGTCCACCGGGTATGTTCACCTGCGAGAGGCCGGCGTTAAGAACGAAGGGACTTCCCGCCACGTCGCCTTTGAAAAGTTGCGTCGTACTCGTGCCGTTGTTAGCGACCCAGAAAGGGCTGGTGGCCGACATCGCGATGCCCCAGGGATTTACGAGCAGCGGATCTTGAACTGTCGCGAGCCCGGGGATGTCCGACACCAGATTGGTCTGCCGATAAGCCGAGCCGGGAGCAATGATGGGAATGTTCGGCACAGGATCCTGTTCCTGGGAAGTTCCGGTGCTCGAAACTTTCGTCGCCCGCGTCACGGTTCCCGAAGAGACTCCAGGAAGCATGACGAGATAAAGCATGACGATTAATGAAAGGCTGATAAACTTCGTAGCTCGACTTCGCTTCTTTGGCTTTAGCGGCGACATGGGTGGTTCTCCTCGTTAAAAATCGCGGGCGATTTGCTTGGTAAAGGTATTGTTGGGACTCGTTTATTTCGATTGGTCGAAATTGGTTTCATCCAAAGGCATCGTGGGAGCGCCCACAATGTTAGAGGTCAAGTACACAATTGCGAGTCATTAGTGCGCGCTACGGCGTTTCTGATTTAACTCTCAATAGTCTACAAACCAATTGCTGGTTGTGGAAATTTCAGGGAACGGCCAAACTCTAAGCTTAGTGACAGATGCAGTCAAGAATTTTGTTTTGCGCCCGCAAGCAACGACGAGCAACAACGCAGCATCGCTTAACCGTCAATTCTTGTTAGGCTTATGCCAGCTTGCGGTTAGCCTGATCTCTGCGTAAAATGTCGGTTCTTTAACGCTGGGTGACGGTTAAGAAATCTTATTCGCCCGCGCATTGTGCCGCTCGCTCCCCGAGGGCATCTAATCCGCTATTGTCTGCGTCTTTATCTCGGAGGATTTTTGTGAAGCTTGTTTTTCGCTTTAATTGCGCTCTTGCCGCGCTCATGTTGATCTGGGGCGCATTTTCCGTAGCGCAAGCGCAGACGACCAGTGCCACGCCTGATCCGGTTTCTATTCAGGTGACTTCAAGTCCGGCGGGTTTTTATTCGTTTGCTGGTGACACTACCGCAAATGGTCGCTTCGTTGTCTTTGTGTCAAACGGCAATTTGGATACGCAAAATCCCCGCAACGCCGACGGCAATCGCGAGCTCTTTATTATCGACTACGCCCAACGGCGCATCTTTCAATTAACAAACACCAGGAACGTTCTGAAGCCGGCGGCTACTCCAACGCCGACACCAACGCCGAGCCCAACGCCAACGCCGAGCCCAACGCCAGTACCAGTCCCAACTCCTCCAGATCTGACGCTGGTGAAGATTGAGATTAGCAACAATCGTCCGATGATTAGTTTTGAGCCGGCACTGCTCGCCGGAAAGCGGATCTACACCATTGTCTTCAGTTCAAACGCTCCCAATCCCGGGAATTTTGATGGCACCGACAGCGCGGCGCTGGTTGCCGATGGCAATCAGGAGATATGGATTTACCAATTGCCGGAAGTGGACGAGGTTTCCGATCTCACCGCCGGTGATGAATTACCCTTAACCGATCTTAGTATCGGTAGTTTCCGGCAAGTGACGGATACTTCGCCCAGTCGCCCGCTAATAACTGGAGCATTTCTTCCAGACGTGCTTGATGACAATCGTGAAGCAGCAATCAGTGACGACGGCAAGACGCTGGCGTTTATTTCGAATCGCAATATTGTGCCCGCGGTTGGCAACACCGATGCAAACTCCGAGTTGTTCCTTTGTCGCACGACTAACGGTTTCACTGCGGGTTCGAATACCTTTGTCCAGGGAACGAATACTCAAGATGTTTTCATTACCCCAAAGACTTACGTTGCGATCCAGCAGAACCCCTCCCTTTCTGCGAACGGGAGTGTAGTAGCGTTTCTTTCCACCGCAAATCTCGCGGGCGCTAACGATGACTGCGGCCACACGAATGGAAACGAAGAGATCTTCGTTGGCGACTTCAGCGGTTCAACGTTCAGCAATATTCGGCAGCTTACAAAGACCAAGCCCGTATGCGGCGCGGCCAATGCGACCATAAACATACTGGCTGCCGGTCGCCGCTTGAGCCGGGATGGCGCGTACGTCGCTTACGAGTCACGGGCCAACGACCCGACGGCAAACGCCGCATCAAACGCAGCCTTTCTCGCGGTATTTGTTTCGAAGGTTTCGGATGGCTCGGCGAAGCTGGTCGGAAAACGCGCGCTGGAGTGTGCGACCTGCATCGGCGACGTCCTGCATTTCCCAACTTTCACGGACTACGATAGTTCGCTTGTGCCTCACTCGCTGGTCTTCGCTTCGGCGTTAAACTTCAAACCGGATGGTACTTTCCCTCCGGACGCTGAGGACAGCACCGGGCTGAACCCAGCCCCTTCAGGATTCGCTCGGCCTAATCAGATTTTTGTTACGCAGGTGCCCGTGACCGATAGCAACACCTTTGCCCGACTGACGAAGAATCCTGTGCTTGGCAGTGTCTCTGGTATCCGCCCGCTGACGAGCAGCTCGCTGCGGCGCCTGGCCTTCAGTCTTGGGGGAGTAGAACTTGGCGGCGGCAATACCGACGGTTCAAGCGAAATATTCTTCCTGCTAACTCCGCCGGTTACGACAGAGTCGCCCGCGGTACTGGCGTTCTCAACCGGAGCCAGCAACATGGGCCCGTTTGCCAGCGCAAATCCCAACGCGAGTCCGACACCGACACCTACTCCGTCACCCAGTCCCGGAGACCCTATCGGGCTCGCATCGGGCGAATTAAGTTTTGTCAGGTCGACGGTGGGTCTAGCGAACTCGGACAAGACTGCGGTGGGAGGTTCAGAGACTGCACGTCGCCCAATACTTCCCATTGAACTCAACGGCGTCTCTGTTTCCATCCAGGGTTCTGCTGCCGGACTCTATTTCGTGGGTGACTCGCCGGCTGAAGGTATCAACTTCGTCGTCCCAGTTGGTTTCTCAACCGGTGTTGCGAGCGTTGTGATCAACAACCAGGGAACAGTTTACCGCGGCTTCCTGCAACTCGTAGGCGCGCAACCGGATATCTTTACATCAACAAATGGCCCGGGCGGAACGGCAGTGGTTTGCAATGTTACCAATACCTCGATCTCGGGTTGTGTACCTGGACCTTTCAAGGTAACTACGGCAGACAGCACCGGAACGCAGGTTCCGACGCGCCTGCAGATCTATCTAACGGGCGTGCGTTTCGCTCTAACCAGTGAGACGAAGGTTTCGTTTGTGAATGGGACTACCACCACGGATGTTACGCCGACTTTGGTTCGTAATAACCCGAACATGTTTGGTTACGACCTGATCACGCTCGAATTACCCCCGTCGCTCGCCGGAGCCGCACCAATTGATTACAAGCTAATCGTGACGGTGACTAAGAGCGGCGCTGTATTTGGCAGCCGGCCGGCAGCAACTGCATCGCAGATCACGATAATTCCGTAGCCTCAGGCATTCAGTCATCTTCAAATCGAATCCCCGCATGTTTATAGCCTGCGGGGTTCTTTTTTGGCGTCAGGATATCCGGGGAAGTGGTACTATTTGGCCAGCAGCTAGTCCTGCCGCCAGCTTCGACGTGAAGCGCGCCGGCTTTTTCTAAAGTTTCATTTCCGACCCACACATGCGACGTCCGAATCCTATTCTGGCATTGATGGCTCTACTGGCCTTTGCTGCGTCCAGCCTGCCCTCGTCGTTTGACTTGCCCGCTGCTGCGCGCGAACGACAAATCAAGTGGTCCACGAAGAATATTCAGATCGCGCTTTCGACTTCACTATCGTCGCCTTCGCCTGCGATCAAACCGGACAGCGACGTTATTGGCGCGGTGCATCGCGCGCTTGCCAGTTGGTCACGTGTCGCCAATATCAAATTTGTCGAAGTCTCTTCAAAACGACAGTCAGTTAGTCCAGCGACTAAGGGCGATGGTGTAAGTCTAATCACCATTGCTGCGACTGACGACAACGTCGGGCTTTTCACGAAAGGAGACACCACGGCCCGCACCCGCGTCTTCTATGACCCGGAAACTGGCGAGATCAACGAAGCCGACATTGTCATCAACCCGTATCCTTATTCGGTATCGGGCGCTGCCCTTCAATTTTCGAGCGACGGCACACCGGGCACTTACGATCTCGAATCCACACTCGCTCACGAGATAGGACATTTGCTTGGCCTGAGTCATTCGCACGTGATCGGCGCCACCATGCAGGCATCGCAGACGCTTAACGGCACCTATGGCCTGCCGGCGATCAGTGAACGCACTTTGAGCGACCCTGATCAGGAAGCCGTTCGCAGTCTCTATGGGCCACGTGAAAAGACCGGTACAGGCGGCGCGATTGAGGGCCGAATTCTTCGCAGCATTGACGGTAGTCTCTTGCCCGTTGCGGCGGCGCACGTTTGGATTGAAGATCTTGACAGCGGCAAAGTCATGGCGAGTAGGCTGACCAATGCGATCGGGAAGTTCAGCATTGGCAACATACCTCCTGGCAATTATCGGGCGATGGTGGAGTATCTCGACCCGTCTGTTAATGCAGATGCACTCACTGCGGCCGGCGATCGCCAGTCGGCAGGCCAGGAGCGCGCTTTTCGCAGCGTCGAGATTCGGAGCAGCCTGCGCGTGAATGCCGCAGAGGCGACAGCTTTGAACTATGTGCTGGTGTCGACCCAGAATTTAGCGCCAGAAGTGGTTCCCCGTTTCATCGGACTTAACGGTGAACTCTCGACTGTGCCAGTTCCGGTTTCAGCCGGCGAGAAAATCAAGCTCTACGTAAGCGGGGCCGGAGTGGACCAAATACCAGGTAACGGTCTCGTTTTCAGTTCACCGTTCATGACCATCGATCCTGCTAGTTTGACCCTGGAACAGTTTGGAAAGTCCGATCCTGTTATTAGTTTCGTCGTCACCATCTCGGCGAAGGCGCTGCCTGGAGACTTCACCCTCAAGCTTCAATCAAACACCGGCGAGGTTGCGTATCTCGTCGGCAGCCTTACAATAAATCCGGCCAACTAAATCAACTGACATCATTACCGCCGTTACAACGCATCCGAACTGGTTTGCGTTCTGCCGAACGGTGAACGATCAGTCCGGATATGAAGCACAAGCTACTTGACTACCTCAGATGTCCCGCGTGCGCGGGAGAGATCCTGTTGGCCGCTGTCGCTCGTTCAGAAGACGCTGAGATCATGGCCGGAGAGCTCGCTTGCGAATCATGCGCGCGCAAGTTTCCTGTTGTTCGCGGCGTTCCCCGGTTTGCCATGCCGGAAAAAATTGAGACTGACAAAGCTGCGACTGCCGAAAATTTTGGTTGGCAATGGCAACACTTCGTGCAGAGCGATGAACTCTACGCGGCTCAGTTCCTGGGTTGGATTGCGCCGGTTCGTCCGGAGTTTTTTCAAGACAAGATGGTGCTCGAAGGTGGCTGCGGAAAGGGACGTCATACAGAGCTCGCGGCTAACTGGGGAGCACGCGAAGTAATCGGCGTCGACTTAAGCGACGCGGTGGAAACTGCTTTTAGCGCCACGCGCCAACTCGAGAACGCACATATTGTTCAGGCCGATATCTATCATTTGCCGTTCGCCCGCGCGTTCGACTACGCATTTTCAATCGGTGTCTTGCATCACTTACCGGATCCCCGCGCCGGCTTTCGTTCGCTGGCGTCGAAGGTGAAATCTGGCGGCAATATTTCGGCGTGGGTCTACGGTGCTGAGAATAACGAATGGATTACGCGGTTCGTCGATCCACTGCGCGAAAAGTTCAGTTCGCGCATCGATCGTCGCGCGTTGTTGCAACTTTCGAAGTTACCCACCGCGATAGTTTACGCGGCAACAAAGCTGGTTTACGGTCCGCTAAACCGGTCCAGTGGTGGCTCGCGAGTGGCGCGGCATCTCTTCTATAACGACTACCTCAACGCGATTTCACCGTTTGGCTGGCGGGAACAACACACGATTGTGTTCGACCACCTGGTGGCGCCTACTTCACATTACACCCGGCGTGAAGACTTCGCAGAGTGGTGGCGCGAACTCGCCGCCAGTGATGTGACCATCGGCTGGCATAACAAAAATAGCTGGCGCGGTTTTGGACGCATTGACTGAATTCTGTACTATTCACTATTCAACATTTACTATTTACCGTCTGCAATGATTTCCGCACAAACAGCACGGCGCGCGGTATGGCGACCTCTCTGGGAGCTTCCTGGCCGCTTTGAACTAATCACTTCACTGGCGCGACGCGAGTTGGTGGCGCGCTACAAGGGTTCGGTGCTGGGGATTGTTTGGGCCATTGTCACCCCGGTGGTAATGATCGCAATCTTCACCTTCATCTTTGCCGGAATCTTCAACGCGCGCTTCGGCCCACGCGGCACGCCCTGGGATTATGCGCTCTATCTTTTCTGCGGCTTGTTACCCTGGACCATGTTTCAGGAGACGCTACAGCAGTCATCGACGACAATCGTTACACACGCAAATCTCGTAAAGCGCGTCGTCTTTCCGCTCGAAACTCTGCCCGTAGCTCAGGCACTTTCGGCGTTGGGAAATCAGATGTTTGGAATGCTCGCGCTGGTAGTTGCCATCGTGATTATCCGTCACGAGTTGCACGTGACGATCCTTTGGCTGCCGGCACTGCTTATCCCCCAACTGATCTTAACGCTCGGCGCCGCCTGGCTCGTAGCCTCGCTCGGCGTGTTTTTGCGCGACATCGCGCAGGGCATCACATTAGTGTTGCTGGCCTGGATGTATCTGACGCCGATCATTTATCCGGAGTCGATCGTGCCGGCACGCTACCGTCCTTTCATCAACGCGAATCCCTTTACGGCGCTCGTGCGCAGCTACAGACGTATTTTCCTCGAGGGCCTGCCGCCGGATTGGCCCAGCCTCGGCTACTTCACGTTAATCGCCCTGATTGTTTTTGTTTTTGGTTACTGGTGGTTTGCGAAGAGTCGCCGAAACTTCGCCGATGTCATTTGAAACTGATTGCGCGCATTCTTTCTGGCTTTTCGTTGAGCTTGCGTCAGACAGGACCACCACAATTCCCAACAACCACCAGAACACGAGCGCGACTTCGCCGTCGCCGAAGTTGTAGTTGACGAGTGAACTGGCGCAGAAGGCGGCGACAGCGCCGGTTGCCCCAAGCAGGAGTCCGTAGCGGTTAGTATCACTCGAATCCCGTAGCAACTTTTCTCCGCGCGAGGCAGTGCGCCAGAAAATCCACATGATCCAGAGCCAGAAGACGAGCGCCGGCAGTCCACGATCAAACGCCAATTGCAGCGGCGTTGAATGAAGATGCAGCAGCTCCGTTCCGGGGAACCCCCATTCTTTCCAGTGGACGTGCATCGAGTCCATGCCGTGACCGAATAGCGGGTGGAGCATCATGCGCGAGACACCCACGCGTGCGACCTCGATGCGCAATGACGAACTCGGGTCCTGCAGCGACAGAGCATGTGGTGCGCGCGTTTGGTAAACGACGAAAGCGCCCACGGTCAGCAGCAGACAAACACCTGCCAGGCTTAACACTCTGGCGCGGCGCGGCAGCGTTCCCAGGGTGCGCACACTAATTACTGAAACGCCGAACACGAAGGCCAGCAAAACAGTTCGCATCGCGGTCAACACGATCCCGAGAGCGAGTAAAGCGAAGGCTGCCGCCGCGAGCTTCGCGCGAAAATTCAAACGATGGTTTTTGTAGTTGGCCACGAGCAGCCCAAGCGCAAGCAGGGCGAGAATCTGAAGTATCTCAGAATAGGTTTCGTAGTGCCGCGTCCAGCCTGATGCCCGAAAACGATGAGTTGGTCCGGCTCCGGCAATCCCGGAAGGTGACGGCCGCTGCTTAATTGCATCGGTGACAACGAGTCCCGGCCGCTCGACGTGTTCGCCTTGAGAGATCAAGCTGACGGTGAGTTTGCTTTCCGCGGGTGAGTTCTTGATTGTCTGATCGATGTCAGCAACAGAATAAATGCGTCGTCCGGCAATCCTCCAGATGGCATCGCCGGGACGGAGGTGCAGCGGCTGCAACGGACTGTCCGGTGCGATGGATTCAATAAGCACGCCGCGGCCGCGAGCAAGATCGTAGATGCTGTAGAGCGTCCCCACCGAGCCGGATAGGATCATTACGAAAACAAGCATGACAGCCGTTCTTCTGCTGACGATTGCTTGGGTGAAATAGAAAAGGAAGACGACGCAAGTTGATTGGATCTTCGCGATGCTGATGCGGGGCTCCTGGGAAAGCAGAGATGAAGCCACCGTCCAAAAGAAAAAGAGCAATATTGGCAAATCATATTGCGTCCGCCGAAGTCCTGCTTTCCTGCTGGAAATTGCCCGGACGAGCCATCCAGCGCCGACGATTGACAATGATATTTCACCCGCAGCGATCGAGTGGGGCGCGAACGCAGAGTAAAGGAAGAAACCAAATAATGCGGTCCATTCCCCCAGCCGTGACCATTGCTCACGCCGGTAGGAGTCCGTCGTTCTCCGAGTTTGCTCTGTTTGCCTGGACTCAACCATTAAGACAAGTGCGTTGACAGTAATATTTTGTGCATGTTAGCGTAGCTCCGAGCGTTTCGCTTTCAGGAAACGTTGTCTCAGGCAGAGTTACCGCAAATCCCCGTGTCCAAGAACCCGCTCCCACGTTTGACTCCGATCCTATATTCAGTGATACATAATACTCCTTATGGCTTTTGAAAAAGCTAAGGTCATAAAGGCCGCTGAGAAATTTCTTGCGCAAGGGAAGATCAGCGCCGCCATAAAAGAGTATCGTCAGATCATCAAACACGATGACAACGATCTCACCACTCTCAACATGTTGGGAGATCTTTTGGCGCGCGCCGGCGAGAAA
>JBDUDV010000018.1:0-43186 GCA_040002755.1 Acidobacteriota bacterium
CTTTGCTGGCGCTGCGTCTGGCTGAATCGGAAAAATTTGATGCGGTCATTTGCATCGGCACGATCATCCGCGGCCAAACTCCACATTTCGATTTCATCGCCGGTGAAGTCACCCGCGGAATCGGTGAAGCAGGTTTGCAAAGCGGAGTGCCGGTGATTTTCGGAGTTGTAACTGCAGACACGGTCGACCAGGCAATCGATCGTGCCGGAGTCAAACTGGGTAATAAGGGGTTTGAAGCGGCCACCACGGCGGTGGAGTTGGTCAATCTGTACAAGACGGTGAACAGTGAAAAGTAAAAAGTGACAAGGCAAAACCTTCGTTCTTAACTCTTACTTATCACTATTCACCCATTTCTTTTCACTGGTGTTTTATGGGTTCGCGACGTAAGGCGCGTGAATGCGCCTTGCAAATGCTCTTTGCGGCTGATTTCGCCGAGGCTGTCCCGGAAGAGGTTCTAAGAACCTACTGGGTGGAACTGGGTGATTCCGGTGTCGAGGAACCGGCGCGTGCATTCGCGACGCGGCTCGCGGCGGGAACGCTCTCGCGTCTCGAGACGCTCGACGAGCGGATTCGTTCGCGCGCTGAACACTGGCGCATTCCGCGCATGGCTATAGTTGACCGCAACATCCTCAGACTCGCCGTTTACGAATTCCTCTACGAACCCACCCCGCGCACTGTCGCTATCAACGAAGCTCTGGAGATCGCACGACGTTTCTCAACCTACGAAGCAACGCAGTTTATCAACGGAATTCTTGACGCCATCAAACGCGACCTGGACGAGGAACAACCTCAGGAACACGTGGTACCCGAAGACGTCGAGGACTCGCCTGTCGAGGAGGACGAATCGACTGACGACGAGATCGATCAGACGACCAGTTCCGGCACACCCTAGACCAACTGCCTAACAACTCTCAGGCAAACCGGACGGGACGCTTCTCAATTCCCTCTTCTCACTATTCACTATTCACTATTAACTATTTACTGTTTACTATCCTTCCGTGGATCAACCGCAACGCGAATGTCTATTGGAGATTGAAGATCTCGTCGAGCATGTTTTTGCTGACCTCGACGAATTGCGGGCTACCAGGACTGAAGGCCGTGCCCGCCGGGAATTGATTGATCAAATCTTCCGGCGCGTGCACAGCGTAAAAGGCTCCGCTGCGTCATCGGGACTTGAGGTTGTTAGCCAGATCGCGCATGAGTTTGAAAACCTGTTGGATGAGGTTCGTGCCGGGCGCGTTCTAATAGACGACTCTGTGGTTAATACTTGCGAAAGCGCCAACGAAGCGCTCTCGGAGAGCTTGAGTCTCGCCGCTTCGGGGATCGTGGAACCGTCACGGCGCGCGCTATTCGACCGGCTGCAAGCGGCGACGAGAAATACCAAAGCCGCGAGCGAAACGCCCGACAGTGACGCAATCCTCAAAAACATTCCTTTTGAAATCTGGGAGTCGCTGACGGAAGCCGAAAAACATCAGCTCGTCAGCATCGTCGCGGAAGGAATTCCGCTTTTGGTGGTGGCCGCCAGATTCGACATCGGAGATTTTAACCCCCACTTCTTCCGTTTGAAGGAGACCCTGGCAGAGTTCGGAGAAGTAATCTCAACTTCACCGGCGGTAGATCACGAGCATCCCGACAAAATCAATTTCCGCATTCTCTACGCGAGCACAACCGAGCTACGAACACTTGCAGCCGCGCTGAACGACGTAGCGAAAGTAGTTTTCCATAGTGTCGCGCGGGCGAGTGACGATGTCGAAAGCCCGCGCGAACCCGATTCACTCTCGAACACGGTGGTTTCAGTCCCAACGCTCGCGAACTTTGTTCGGGCAGACATCGACAAACTGGACCGGCTTATCTCCTCAACACACGAGCTCTTGCGGACAACCTCCACGACCATGGAACTTGCCCTCTCCCAAATCACAGTCCAGGTTAGCGATGAACTTCATAGGCTGAACAGACAAATTAGGACGTCCTTCATCGACCTCGAAGCCGAGCTGATTAGTTTGCGTTTAATGCCGCTGGGGCCAACGCTACAGCGCGCCGTGCGTGCCGGCCGGGCAGCAGCGCGTTTGGCTGCAAAGGAAATCGACTTCGAGATTGGTGGCCCTGACCTTCGCCTGGATAAGCTACTGGTCGAGGCGATGGCCGATCCACTCATTCATCTCGTGCGCAACGCGGTAGACCACGGGATTGAAACTGCTGACGAGCGCACTCGAGCAGGCAAATCGCCGCGCGGCACGGTACGTATTGATGCGGTCAGCGAAGGCAGCCAATCACGCCTGCGCGTGAGCGACGACGGCCGCGGCGTGGATCCGCTGCTCGTCTCAGCAGCGGCGCAGCGACTCGGAATCTTCGCGAGGGACGCCCAACTCGATATCGAGCGGAGCTTGCGCCTGATCTTCCGCCCAGGATTCACAACCATGTCTTCGGGGTCTGACGTATCCGGGCGAGGCGTGGGTCTTGACGTGGTGGAGACAGCGGCGGAGCAGGTGGGCGGGGAGTTGCGTGTTTCCAGCAAGTTGGGGCTCGGAACAACTTTTGAGATTCGATTGCCAGTTACATTTGGACTGGTCGCTGCCAATGTCGTCGTCTCAAACGGCAACCGCTTCTGCATTCCCACCAGCCAAACGCTGGGCATCGATGCAATCGATTTGGTCGATGGCGCTTCCGGCGCCAATCAGATACTGCAAGTTTCGATGCGCGATCTGTTGGGCCAACCTGAAGAGGCTGATGAGTCAAGCAGTCAACTGCACCTCATCACCTGCCAGTTTATGGATGAATCTGCCGGGCGGAGCAGTACGTTGAAGAGTATTGGTATCGTTGTCGATCAGGTAGAGGGAACACAGGAAGTGCTGGTCAGAACTCTTGGCCGCCACGCTGGACGTTGGTATGGCATTGCCGGGGCGACGGAACTCCGGGACGGCAGCGTTGCGCTCGTGCTCGATCTTCCGCGACTGCTCAGTACTTAATCCGCCTGTGATAAACTCGCTATCACATTTGTGATGTCACATGAGCACAAACGTTTACATTGAAACGACCATTGTAAGTTACCTCGCCGCTCGACCGAGCAGAGATTTGATAACCGCAGCGCACCAGCAGTTGACTCAGGATTGGTGGCAAAATCGGCGCGCGCACTTCACTTTGTATGCTTCTCAGCTAGTACTGCAGGAGGCTGCCGCTGGAGAGGACGCGATGGCGCGGAGGCGCTTGCTGCTCCTCGAAGAACTCCCTCTCCTTGCTATAAAGGAAGCATGTGTCGATTTAGGTCGCTCGCTCGTAGACAAAGGACCAATCCCGGAGAAAGCCGCAGTTGACGCTTTGCACATTGCGATTGCCACCGTTCATGGCATGGACTATCTGCTGACTTGGAACTGCAAACATATCGCCAACGCCGAAATGCAGACGGCTGTCAGCGCTGTTTGTCGAGGAGCCGGTTATGAACCGCCGGTGATTTGCACGCCGGAAGAACTCTTGGGGAGCTAAGCATGTGGAAAGACGAAATAGTTGAGCAAACAAGAAAGACGCGCGAGGAGTACGCCGCAAGATTCGATTATGACCTGGCGGCGATTTACAAGGACTTGTTGGAGCAACAGAACCGCGCCGCGCGGAAGATTGTAACGTTGCCTCCCAAGCAGCCAGTGACGCTTCCGCTGACGAAAGCGTCATAACAAGGCCGCGATCCATTGCAAAGAGCGAGATAGGCAGAGTACGAAAAGAACAAGGCTGCTAAGAAACGGAAAAGCTACGTGATCAAGCCAAGAAATACCCTCACTGCCGCCAAATGGATCGGTATTGTCCTAATCGTCATCGCCGGGAATCTCGACTCGCCCAGATGGTGGCTTTTATTACCCGGCTGGATCATCGTCGTTACTTGTATCGCCGTTTGGATCGCGGCGACGCCAAGTCCCTACGACCACTTTGGGTTCCCGCTTGTTCTATTCGTTTTGTACTTCGGTCTGTCGAGGTCGGGCTACCAGACTTTGATTGATCTTATTTTTCGACCGACAGTCAATCACCTTCAGGGCCTGCTACTAAACAAGGTATTCCTGCGTTGACTATCGTTTATTTGGCATCGGTATGTGTCTTCTATAGAGCCGAGATTCGAGATAGAAACGAGAGGGTAGAGGACTACAAAAGGCTTCACGCTCAGAACCTGAAGAATATTGCGCGTCTGGAGAACACCATTGACAACGACGAGTCTTAGGTCAGTCAACTATATTACTCCACTAATTTGGGTATGCCGCATAGGTAGGTTGCAGGTATTCTTAGGTTCGCCGTCACTCGTTAGTTTACCCAATCCATTTTCGGATGCATCGAGTGCCACTGCGTCGCGCGTTCGAATTCAAGCGCCACGCGGAGCGGCGCGCCTTCGTCGTAAAGTCCGCCCGTAAACATAATTGACTGCGGCAGGCCCTTGGGAAAGCCGCAGGGCACCGCCACCGCCGGGTGTCCGGTGAGATTTGTGATCAGCAGACTCAGACTTCCCGGCGCCGGCGAAACAAACACATCCCACTTCGCCATCAACTCTTCCATCTCCTGCATCAGCAACCGTCGCGCCCGTTGGGCCCTGATGTATTCAACTGCCGGAATGAAACGTGAACTGCGAAACGTGTTTGGCCAATCTCCCGGCTCCTGGCCGGAAAGCTGATTGACACGTCCATCGCGCGTAATGTCGTCAAACGCTGTGGCCGCTTCCGCAACCAAAATGATTCGCAGAGCCGCCACGGAAAACTTCGGCATCTCGATCGGCTGCAGGTTTGCGCCGGCGGATTTAAGCGCCTCGAGCGCTTGCTGGTAGATCGTCTTTCGTTCGGGATCC
The DNA here is from genome assembly GCA_040002755.1 of Acidobacteriota bacterium. GTDB lineage: Bacteria > Acidobacteriota > Blastocatellia > Pyrinomonadales > Pyrinomonadaceae > PSRF01. The sequence goes on from JBDUDV010000018.1 coordinate 4,817, forward strand.
TGTTGCTGGTCAAACTCCGTTTTCAAGTAACCAATTCTCATCTTGGTAAGCGCCCTGCCCGGCTCCCAGTTGAAAGGAACATCGCCGACCGTCAAGTCTCGTCCGTCTGGTCCATACATCCCGTTCAGCGCCGCCGCACAATCTTCAACGCCGCGACAGATCGGTCCGACCTTGTCCATCGTCCAACTGAGTCCCATCGCGCCGTAGCGACTGACGCGCCCGTAGGTCGGCCGCAACCCGGCAACACCGCAACGCGATGATGGCGAGATGATCGAACCCAGCGTTTCAGTGCCAACTGAAAAACCGACGAGACCTGCCGCGGTCGCTGCCGCCGGCCCGGCCGACGATCCACTTGAACCGATCTTGTCTTCATCAACCTGCCACGGGTTGCGGGTCATGCCGGCGAACCAGCGCCCGCCTTGGGCAAGCGCACCCATCGAAAGCTTGGCTGCCAGTACGGCGCCTGCGTCACGTAATCGTTCGACAACAGTAGAGTCGTAGTCGATCACCTGTTCGCGATACGGCTCCGCGCCCCAGGTGGTGCGAATCCCCCTGGTCGCGAAAAGATCCTTGGCGCCCCAGGGAATGCCGTGTAGCGGCCCCCGATATTTTCCGGCCTTAATTTCGCGTTCGGCATCGCTTGCCTGCGAGAGTGCCAGGTCCTCGGTCAGCGTCACAACGCAGTTGAGTTTTGGTCCGTATTTCTTTAAGCGCGCGAGGTACATTTTGGTCAATTCAACTGGCGAGAGCTTGCGCGTGCGCACTAACTCCGCAAGCTGGGTTAAAGGTGCAAACGCCAGTTCCTCAACTGAACTGAACTTCGGTGACGCGACTTTGCTTAGTTTGAATTTTTCGGCTTTCGTCGTGAATTTTCTGCCGGGAAGTGCGGGATGAAACAGAGTGGCCGGCTCGGTATCGAGTGAAACATCGATCTTGCGCAGTGCCTCATAGCGGTCGAGGTTCGAGCTCGCGTTCGGCAGCGCCATGGCCTCCTCCGCATCAGTCAGTTCGATGCCGATAAGTTTCTCTGCCTGACGCAGCATGTCTTTGGTTACGCGCAACGGTGCAGGAGTCGGCGCTGGCGAAGGCATGGCGACGGGTGTTGGAGAGGGACTCTGCGCGAGGGCTGAGGCGATATTCAGATGTGGTGCCGCCAGCGCTGCGGCGCCCAGCGCCGGGACGAGCTTGACGAAGTTGCGCCGGTTCAGGTTTTTGGCTTCAGAACCAACTAACGACTTTGCCACCCGCTTTTTCTTGCGCTCGGACCTTTTCATCATTCCCTCCTGCTCTTCATCTGACCTACCCGCTACGGCAGTTTGTACTCAGCTGTCCCTGCCGTCGCCTCCGTTACGAGAGCCCTCCAGAACTGTCGGACAACTGCCCCGACCCTGCTTTCTGATTTCTGCCCACTGCTCACTGCTTACTGCTTACGGCTTCACCATTCCCTGACTCCCGATTGGTGCCACCGAACTTCCGTATTTCATCTTCACTAGTTTTGCCGAGCCGTCGCCGGAAACGACGAGGATGTAAAGATTGTAATATTCCGTTTCCGGAATGATCGGCAACTGCGGGCCACCAAACGCCGCGATTATTTCCGGAACCGTATTGTTGTGACCGGCGATGAAGATTACCTGACCAGTGTTTCGCGAACGAATCTGTTTTACCAGATCCGCCGTCTTTTTCGCTTCAATCTGAGTAACCGGTAACCCGAGCTTATCTGCGAGAGGTCTTACAGTTTGCTGCGTGCGCTTGTATTGCGTCGCGTAAATGGCCGCGATTCCAGAGTCGCTAAACATCCGCGCCAACTCCTCCGCGCGCGCCACACCCGCCGGGCTAAGATCCGCGTCTTTGTTCTCAGGTGGCACAATTTTCTTTTCCGCGTGACGAACCAGGATAAGCGTCGTGGGAGGCTGGTCAATTGCACAAACGCCGGCCGGAAAACTCGCAGCGGCGAGGAATACAAACAGGAGGAGACTCCGGACAGCGATTCGAGTGCATCTGAGAAGATTCATTTGCTTTTCCTGTGATAACCCGGCGCACTGATTGATGAATTGGCCGCCTAAGATACCACTTGGCGGGCATCAAGTTAAAACGTTTTTGCGTGGTTATAGATAAGCAATTCGGTTCCGAAGCCGGTCTCCGAAGTGCGGATGCAAAGCACTCGCGAAGGTGCTAATCTATTGTAAGAGCATGTTATTTAAGGTCACGCCAGCCGGGCCATTCGCCTATCGTGTGTTTACCTGAAAGAGGTGAGAAGAGTTGGGTCAGCCAGTAAGAACTGATTTATCTGAAGTCATCGCCGAGAATTTCGGCGCTAACGCAACCTACGTTGAAGGATTGCTAAGCCGCTTTCGCAGCAGTCCGGAGTTGGTTGACGAATCCTGGCGCGCTTATTTCGCCGAGCTGTTGGGTGACGGCGATTCAGTCCAGACGTTAAGCGACGCGGCCCCTAAGGTCGAACCAAATCGCGAGGTGCAAGTCGGAGACAACGGCGGCGGAAGTGCGACGACCCGCGCGACTGTTGCGGAAGCCGCGGCGCCGGCAAAATCTAAGGCACCGCTCTCAACAACTGCGAAACAGGCACCAGCGGCGTCGAGCGAAGCGGTCGAAGCAATTCCAATTCGCGGTGCCGCGCTGAAGATTGTTGAGAACATGGAGGCCAGTCTTTCCGTTCCGACAGCCACTTCTCAGCGACGCATTCCGGTAAAGTTGTTGGATGAAAACCGCCGGATAGTCAACAAGTATCTTCAGGAAAACGATCGCGGCAAGGCTTCCTACACGCACTTGATAGCCTGGGCACTGCTGCGGGCGCTCGATGAGTTTCCACAACTCAACGACGGTTTTGAGGTTGTCGATGGCAACCCTGTCAGACTAAAGCGCGCAGATATCAATCTCGGCGTCGCAGTTGATGTAACGAAGAAAGATGGCACACGCACGCTGCTGGTGCCAAATATCAAGAGCGCAAACAAGCTTCGCTTCTCGCAGTTCCTGAACGCCTATGACGACGTCGTAAAGCGGGCACGTGAGGGCAAACTTCAGATTGCTGATTTCCAGGGAACAACTGTCTCACTCACAAACCCGGGCACAATCGGCACGGTTGCTTCCACGCCACGCTTGATGGCCGGGCAATCGCTGATCATTGCGACCGGCGCGATCGAGTATCCGGCAGAGTATCAGGCGATGGCCCCTGAAACTTTGTCACAACTCGGAATCAGCAAAGCGATCACAATTAGCAGCACTTACGATCACCGCATCGTTCAAGGGGCTGAGTCAGGCGCCTTTCTGGCGCGCGTCCACGAACTGCTGCTTGGCGAATCCAGGTTTTACCATGACGCCTTTGTTGACCTCGGCATTGCGCATGTTCCCTTTCGCTGGAGCGTAGACCGCAATACTTCCTTTCTGCCGGGAGACAAATCGCGCGAGCAGGCCACCAAGGAAGCTCACGTCATTGCTCTCATAAATGCTTATCGCGTACGCGGCCACCTGATTGCCGACATCGATCCGCTGCATGCGATGCCGGTGCTCTACCACCCGGAACTCGACATCGAAACTTACGGTCTGACGATTTGGGACCTCGATCGCGAATTTGTTACGGACGGCCTGGCCGGCACCGACAGCGCGCCGCTGCGGGAGATTCTCGACATCCTCCAGCGCGCCTACTGCGGCAAGATCGGCATCGAGTATCGCCACATCCAGAGCAAGGAAGAAAAACTCTGGATTCGCGATCAGATACGTCGCGAGCTGGTTCAACCCGAACCCATTCCGGCCGAGATCAAGAAGCAACTTTTGTGGAAACTGATCTCAGCGGAACAGTTCGAGCGGTTCCTGCACACGAAGTATCTCGGCCAGAAACGTTTTTCCCTTGAAGGTTGCGAAACGATCATTCCGTTGCTCGATCAACTGATCGAAGGCGGCGCGCTACGCGGCGTTGAAGACATCACGCTGGGTATGGCGCATCGCGGCCGGCTCAACGTGCTGGCAAATGTGATCGGACATTTTTGCGAACGCATCTTCGCTTCGTTTGAGGGCTCTGTTCATCCCTCGTTTCCTGCCGACGAAGGCGATGTGAAATATCATCAGGGCGCCGAGGGCGAGCGCGAAGCGGCTAACGGAAAGAAAGTTAAGTTGACGCTGTCGCCGAACCCGAGTCACCTGGAAGCGGTCGACCCAGTTGTCGAGGGCATGGTACGCGCGAAACAGGACGACCTCATCGGGCGAGTGGGCAGACCGCGTGAAGAGGCAATCGACCTCGCGTTGCCGGTGCTGCTTCACGGCGATGCTGCGTTTGCCGGCCAGGGTGTCGTGATGGAGACGCTCAATCTCGCCAAACTGAAGGGCTATCGAACCGGCGGCACTATTCACATCATCATCAACAATCAAATCGGATTCACAACTTCGCCGGAAGCCGGACGCTCAACGATCTACTCGACCGACGTGGCGCGCATGACGCAGTTGCCGATATTCCACATCAACGGCGACGATCCGGAAGCCGCTTATCGTGCCTTGCAAATCGCTCTTGATTATCGCCAGGAGTTTAATAAAGACGTCGTGTTGGATGTGGTCGGATTTAGGAAGCTCGGTCATAACGAGGCGGACGAGCCCAGCTACACGCAGCCGCTCATGTACGCCCGCGTGAAAGCGCATACCGGCGTGCGCACAATTTATTCCGATCGGTTAATCAAGGAAGGCGTGATCACTGAAGCCGAGTTACAGGAGTTAATTGCCGAACGAGTGCGCCGTTACGAAGACGCCCTCGCTCGCGCCAAACAAGTTGCGCCCAGGAAAGCTGCGCCGGCCGAAATCGTGATCACTGAAGAATTAGATGGTTCCGAGGTTGTTGAGACCGCGGTTGCGGCTGAGGTGATCAAGACTATCGCTCACAAAATCGCGGTCGTGCCCGAAGCATTCAATATCAATCCCAAGATGGTGGGCCAGCTCGCACGGCGAGCGAAGATGGGTGAAGGTGAGCTGCCGATCGATTGGGCTTTCGGCGAAGCGATGGCTTTCGGATCGTTAGTCATTGAAGGCAGTCGCGTCCGTTTGAGTGGGCAAGACTCAGGACGTGGAACTTTTAGTCAGCGCCATGCGGTTTTGTACGACACGCAGACTGGACGGGCATGGACTCCACTATCTGAACTACAATCCCCGTCGTCGCCGGCCGCTCGCTTTGAAGTTTTTGACAGTTCGCTTTCCGAGGAAGGCGTGTTGGGCTTCGAGTACGGCTACACTGTGATTGCGCGCGAGGCGCTGGTGATGTGGGAAGCGCAGTTTGGCGACTTTGTAAATGGCGCCCAAACCATAATCGATCAATACATCGCCGCTTCGGAAGACAAATGGCGACAGACTTCGCGTTTGACGTTGCTGTTGCCGCACGGCTACGAAGGCCAGGGGCCGGAGCATTCGAGTGCGCGTCTCGAGCGTTTCCTGCAACTCTGCGCCGAGAACAATCTGCAGGTTTGTTATCCAACCACGCCGGCGCAGTATTTTCACTTGCTCCGGAGACAAGTGAGACCGGGAATGGAACGGCCGCTGGTTGTGATCACTCCTAAGAGTCTACTGCGACTGCCGGCGGCTGCGTCGGCGCTTGACGATTTCACGAGTGGCGGTTTTCTGCCGGTGATCGACGATAGTCAAATCGCGAATGCGGGAGCTGTGGAACGCATCGTTCTTTGCAGCGGTAAGGTCTATTACGACCTGGTTGAAGCGCGCAAGAAGGCGGGCGTCGAGAATGTTGCGGTGGTCAGGATGGAACAGTTTTATCCGTTCCCTGCGAAGCGGCTGCGCGAAGTGTTGGCTAAGTATCCGGCGGCAAAGCAACTTGTCTGGGCGCAGGAAGAACCAAAGAATATGGGTGGTTGGACCTTTATCGAACAGCGGCTGGAGAAACTCCTGACCGCATGCGAGCGCCCAATCTACGTCGGCCGCGCGGCTTCGGCAAGTCCTGCAACCGGCTCGTATGCGATTCATCAGGCTGAGCAGGCGAAGCTAGTGTCTGAGGCGCTTTCCCTGAAGTAGCTCAGAGTTCAACCTTCAGGTTGTTCTTGGGTTCGCCAGCAGCAACCTAAAGGCTAAACTCTTAACTACTTGAACGCTCCCCAGCTAATGACGAAATGAAAACCAAATCGAAACTATCTTTTGGAATCATAACAACCACGCTGCTCTGCTCCGTTCTTGGCCTAACTGGCGCTCGGTCGCTTCCGTCCGCTTCAGATTCTGAACAACTCCGTCTGCCGGAAGAAAAACATCTCAAGAACATCAAGCAACTGTCTTTCGGCGGCGAGAACGCGGAAGCCTACTTTTCAGGTGACGGCAAACAACTGATCTTCCAATCAACCCGCGACGGGCGCGAGTGTGATCAGATCTACACAATGAGTATTGACGGTAGCAACGTGCGCCTGATCTCAACCGGCGACGGCCGCACCACCTGCTCTTACTTTTTCCCGAACGGTCGCCGCATTCTCTACTCGTCGACGCATCTTGGCGCAAAAGAATGTCCACCGCGTCCCGACTTTTCCAAAGGTTACGTTTGGGCCGTCTATCCGTCGTTCGACATCTTTACTGCGCGCCCGGATGGTTCTGATCTGAAACAGTTAACTAACACGCCCGGCTATGATGCGGAGACAACGATCAATCGCCAAGGCCATCTCGTCTTCACTTCAATGCGCGATGGCGATTTGGACATTTACACGATGGACGCGAACGGCAAGCACGTTCGGCGACTGACGAATGAACTTGGGTACGATGGTGGCCCCTTCTGGTCGTATGACGGCAAACAAATCGTCTATCGGGCCTACCATCCACAAACTGAAAAAGAAAAGTCAGACTACTTAGCCCTGCTCAAACAAAATCTAATTCACCCAACCACCCTGGAAATCTGGGTCATGAATGCGGACGGATCAAACAAGCGGCAGGTGACGCATAACGGCAAAGCCAATTTCGCTCCTTACTTCTTCCCAGACGGTAAACGGATCCTGTTCGCCTCTAACATGAATGATCCGAAGGGACGCGACTTCGACATTTACAAGATCAATGTCGATGGCAGTGGTCTCGAGCGCATCACGTTCAATGATACGTTTGATGGGTTCCCGATGTTTTCGCCTGACGGCACGAAGCTAGTCTTCGCTTCAAATCGCAACGCGAAAACGCGCGGCGACACGAATGTGTTCATCGCCGATTGGGTTGAGTAACTAATCCTCCGTGACGCTCTATGTCCTCCGTGGTTAAAATTGAATGGAAAATAAGTTAACCACAGAGGTCACGGAGAAGAAGGAAATAACATGAAACGCGTTAATCGAATAGTCGTCTTATTAATCCTAACGGCGCTCGCCGCTGCTGCTATCGCGCAATCGCCCGCGCAAACCAACGCGCCCAGCATCGAGCGTTTGCGCGCGCACATCGAGTATCTGGCTTCGGACAAGCTGGAGGGACGCCGTACGGGAAGCCCGGGCGCCAACCTTGCCGCTGAATATATCGCGCGCGAGTTTTCGCGCTACGGCTTGCGTCGCAGCATCGGGCAAGATCTGCCTGGGATGTCGATCCTCGAAGCCGATTCGCCCAGACGCTACATGCAGGAGTTTCCTTATGTCGCCGGGGTCGAGTTGGGAAAAAACAATCTGATTCTTCTTAGCTCGCACTCGGTTGGCGGTGTACAAATTCGCGTCGGTGAAGACTGGATGCCACTCGGCTTTTCATCGAACGCTTCGATCAAAGCCGCAGATTTAGTTTTTGTCGGTTATGGTATCTCGTCAGCTGAGTTGAAGTACGACGACTATGCGGTCACAAATGCAAAGGGTCGCGTGGCGATCGCGTTTGCCGGCACGCCAGACGGCGACAATCCACATGGACAATTTGCGCACGCAGGTGAGATTCGTTTCAAGGCCGCTGCCGCGCGCGCGGCCGGTGCTCTCGCCCTCTTGATTATCGCGAATGAAGAAATATTGAAAGATGACCGGCTGTCTCACCTCTCCTACAACAATTCTGGTGAAGCTGGAATACCCGTTGGCGTAATCTCGAGGCAATTAGCAAAATTTTTGCTTCACCTGCCGAATCCCGAGATGAAACTCTCGGAACTTGAAAAGTCAGATGCGGACGCCAGACTAGTGACCGCTAAGCCTGAGAAAAAACCCGATGGCGAGTTTACGTTTCCACCAGGACTATTCCGAGGGCCAGTTAAGGGCTTGTCGTTAAGCATTTCTACCGATCTCATTCGCCGTGAAGTTGAAGCCGCTAACGTCGTCGGCATTCTCGGCGGCTCCGATCCAACTCTGAAAAACGAAGTCATCGTGATCGGTGCGCACTACGATCATCTCGGCCGTGGCGGCGAAGGTAGTCTGGCGCCACGCGAAGGCGACATACATCACGGCGCTGACGATAACGCATCCGGTGTCGCCGGCATGCTTGAACTCGCGCGCATATTCAAGTCTCAAGAACTCAGGCCGCGGCGCACGATTGTGTTCATGGCCTACAGCGGTGAAGAAGAAGGCTTGTTAGGATCGAACTACTACGTCAATCATCCAATCGTGCCGCTCGCGAATACCGTGGCGATGATCAATATGGACATGATCGGCCGGATGAAAGACAACAAACTGATCGTCGGTGGTGTAGGAACTGCGCCGGGGTGGCGCCAATTGATCGGGGCCGCTAACGCCCCGGAACGAATAAACGTCGGTAACAAGCCGCAATCTCCCAGGGATATGCCGAGGCCTTCAGGCTCTGCGCTTGGCGGAGAAAATCCGATGCTAGCCAAAGTCGATCACAGTCCAGTCATCAACCTTGCATTTGAGAAACCATTCGACCTGACGCTCAATGAAGACGGCTTCGGTCCGAGCGATCATTCGTCTTTCTACGCCAAGCAAGTTCCTGTGCTCTTCTTCTGGACGGGCTCGCACGAGGACTATCACAAACCTTCCGATACTGCCGACAAGATCAACTACGCAGACGAAGCGCGCATACTGAAGTTAGTCGCCCGCGTCATCTACGATATTGATACCAATGACAAGCGTCCGGTGTACACCGTCGCAAAGAGCGAATCAACCGGACGCTCCATGGGCTTTCGCGTTTACCTGGGCACGATCCCCAACTACGCGGATTCAAATGATGGTTTGTTGCTCGACGGTGTGCGCGATGATTCTCCCGCGTCCAAAGCGGGGATCGAAGCCGGCGACAAGATTGTGAAGCTTGCCGGCCGCGATGTCCGCAATGTTTACGATTACACCTACGCCCTCGGAGAAATGAAGGCCGGGCAGGAATATGAAGTTGAACTAATGCGCGGCGGCGAGCGGATCAAGCTCGTGATCACACCAGCGGCCAGAAAATAGTGATGAGTACTGAGTGATGAGTATTCGAGTTGATGAACGCGCTTCGCTGGCTCATCACTCATTACTCACCACTCATCACTGTCTTTTACCAGCGCGGCTCGCGTTCGTAACCACCGCCGCCGCTCCGATCGTCGCCGCCGCGATCACCACCACCGCCGTAACCGCCCCCGCGTCCGCCACGATCAGCCCTTGGCTTCGCTTCGTTCACTGTCAGATTACGACCGCCGAAGTCTTTGCCGTTGAATTGTTCGATGGCCGCCGCAGCTTCTTCCGCAGTTCCCATCTCGACAAAAGCAAAACCGCGTGAGCGGCCGGTGTCGCGATCTTCAATTACCGAAGCTGACTCCACTGTTCCCACTGCCGAGAATGCTTCCTTTAGTTCCTCGCTCGTCGTGCGAAACGAGAGGTTTCCCACATAAAGTTTCGTACCCATCTCTTACCCATCCTTTGAATCGTGAGAAGCGCGGGCGGGGTTAAATCGCAAGACTCAAGCGGGGATCTACTTGACCTCTTCAGGCGAACCGCGACGAGCCCGTTTGCTCTAAACTGCGAGAGCGGCTTCCAACCAGTTAACAATTGCCTAACTCTCTCCTCAGCCGAACGCGGGTCGCTCCGGGATCTCCGACAGGACAGCGCAATCACCACTGATGCGCGAGAGCAGGGACTTTTTACGGCGGTTAGTATGCCCCAGCCCACGTTTGGAGTTCAAGCCTTTAGAGGCTTGGGCGATTGCTTGTGCCAAGCCGCTTGGAATATATTGCTTCCCCTCAAATCTATTAATTCGCGAAAGGTCTTATTTCCCGGATGTCTACACCTATCCCTATCACCGTCGCGCACGGCGACGGCATTGGCCCGGAGATCATGGCGGCCACGCTGCATATTCTCAAAGAGGCCGGTGCCAACCTTGAGATTGAAACAATAGATATCGGCGAGAAGGTGTATCTGGCCGGGAATTCCTCTGGGATAGAGCCCAGTTCCTGGGACTCTCTGCGTCGCACCAAGGTTTTTCTTAAAGCCCCGATCACCACGCCACAGGGCGGCGGCTTCAAGAGCCTCAACGTCACGGTGCGCAAGACGCTCGGCCTATTTGCGAATGTTCGTCCCTGCGTTTCCTACCATCCCTTCGTCGAAACCAAGCACCCGGTGATGGACATCGTGATCGTTCGTGAAAACGAAGAAGATCTTTATGCCGGCATCGAACACCGGCAAACTGAACAAGTGATGCAATGTCTGAAACTGATCTCGCGTCCCGGTTCTGAAAAGATTGTTCGTCACGCTTTTGAGTACGCGCGCCGGAACAACCGCAAGAAAGTCACCTGCTTCACAAAAGACAACATCATGAAGCTAACGGACGGCCTGTTCCACAAAGTGTTCGATGAAATTGCCGCGGAGTATCCGGACATCGAAAACGAACATTGGATTGTGGACATCGGCGCCGCGAAAATGGCCGACACACCCGAAGTGTTCGACGTGATCGTCATGCCGAACTTGTACGGTGACGTGTTGTCTGACGTGGCGGCGCAGATTGCGGGTTCAGTTGGGCTGGCGGGTTCAGCCAACATCGGCGAAAACGTGTCGATGTTTGAAGCCATTCATGGATCAGCGCCGCGCCGCGCCGGGCAGAATTTGGCGAACCCGTCGGGGTTGCTGTTGGGGGCGGTAATGATGCTGGTGCACATCGGCGAAACTGAAGTCGCCGAGCGCGTGCACAACGCCTGGCTGCGAACTATTGAGGACGGCGTTCATACCTATGACATTTACGAAGACGGTAAAAGCAAGCAGAAGGTCGGCACCAAAGAATTCGCGGGGGCGGTGGCGCAACGCGTGGGCCAAATGCCGCAGACTTTGAAAACAGCGAGCTACAAACGTATTGAAGATTGGGATGCCGCGACGGAAGTGCCGGCAAAGCAGCGAACACGCGCGAAAAAAGATCTCGTCGGCGTTGACGTGTTTCTGGACTGGACGAAAGGCTCGGCTAACGAACTCGGCGACGCCCTCAGCAAACTGAGCGGCGACGGCACCAAGATCGAGATGATGAGTAATCGCGGCGTAAAAGTTTGGCCCGGCGGTCACGCTGAAACGTTTTGTTCTGATCACTGGCGCTGTCGTTTTCTTTCAGATACCGGCGGCGGAGTATCTCATCTGCAAATAATCTCGTTGCTGAAACGCTTCGCTGCTGCCGGATTCGATTTCATCAAGACCGAAAATCTTTACAACTTCGACGGCGAGCGCGGTTATTCACTTGATCAGGGAGCGTAGAAGAATTTCGGATTGCGGAATTCGGATTGTGGATTTGTGGTTCAGCAAGCAAAAAGCAGACATTAGGGAGAAATTCAATGAACGAACAGCACGGCAAGCCAGCAGCGGATGAGGTAACCGAAGACTCGGCAAACAACGAAGTAGGGCCAACTGAGAAACTGCGCGAGCCCGACAAGTCAGAGGGGGAACTCTCAGTACCTGGAGCACAGGACCCCGCCAATGAAGAGATCAAAGACGAGAAAGGGCCGAACACGGAATAAGAATTTCGGAATTCGGAATTCGGATTTGCCGACTGACTGACGCTGAACAATTGCCGTCGGTTTAAAATAGGGGAAGACCAAAGATGCCTAAGAAGGTTAGTGGTTCGAAGACTCAAAAGGATTTAGAAATCCGCAATCCGAATTCCGCAATCCGAAATTCGTTGGTTGCTGTGATCATGGGCAGCAAGTCTGACTGGGAGACGATGCGCCATACGGACGAAACGTTGACTGAGTTCGGCGTAGCGCATGAGTGTCGCGTGATGTCGGCTCATCGCACACCGCACCTGGCTTCGGAGTTTTCCTCAACTGCGGTTTCCCGTGGTCTTGAAGTAATCATTGCCGCTGCGGGGGGAGCCGCTCACCTTGCCGGCGTTATGGCGGCTCATACAATCATTCCCGTGCTCGGTGTGCCGATGAAAAGCGATGCGCTCAATGGGATGGATTCCCTGCTGGCCACCGTTCAAATGCCTGCCGGTATTCCGGTCGGCACGCTGGCGATTGGCAAGGCTGGCGCTATCAATGCCGCGCTACTTGCGATTGCCATCCTCGCTAATAGTCGCCCTGAACTTCGCACCAAGCTGGAAGACTTTCGCCGGCGCCAGGAAGAAAAAGTCCGCGCCGCTACCCTCCCCTAATTTCCAGACAGTTCCTTCTTGATATATCCCCGCCTTTGGAGCAGAATGCGCTCACTGAATGCCACTCGGAAGGCGGCCTGATACCCCAGGACTTCCGCATTTTTTCACGATTCTCACTGTCTCGGTTTGTCGGATGTCCAGAACATGATCGGCGAAACAGTCTCTAAGTATCGGATCATCGCCCAGCTTGGCGAAGGCGGCATGGGCGTGGTCTATCTGGCGGAACACACCACGATCGGAAAACGCGTGGCGATGAAATTTCTTTCGACCACCACGAAAGAATATCGCGCCCGGTTTCTGCGTGAAGCGCGCGCCGTCTCTGCTCTAAATCACCCAAACATCGCGACAGTATTTGATTACGGTGAAACTGAGGACTGCCAGCCTTACATCGTGATGGAACTTGTCGAGGGTGAGCCTTTAAACGAGAAGCTGCGCGACGGATCATTGCCCTTACCGGAAGCCGTGCGGATTGTCTCCTCCATCGCGGAAGCACTCGGCGAAGCGCATCGCAAAGGAGTGGTGCATCGCGACGTAAAACCTTCCAACGTGATCGTAACCGCGCGCGGACAGGTTAAGGTCCTCGACTTTGGTCTCGTCAAACAAATTTCTGAACAGACGAGTCTGGCCGGTGGTCCTGATCAGAAGACCTTGCCTTCAACCCGCACCCGCAGCGACGTTATCGTCGGCACACCCCTTTACCTCTCTCCTGAACAGGCAACCGGAAAAACGATCGATGGACGCAGCGACCTGTTTGCCCTGGGTGCGGTGCTTTATGAATGCATTACTGGGCAGTCTGCCTTTGGCGGTGGCAGCGTGATCGAAATTGGCGCACAGGTAATTCATGTCACGCCGACTCTGCCTTCCAAACTCAACGATTACATTCCGGCCGAACTCGATCGCATTACGATGAAGGCGATCGAGAAAAAAATCGAGGCACGTTACCAGTCGGCGGATGAGTTGATCGAAGAACTGCAACGCGTTCTTCCGACGCTTGAAAGCGACGGCTATCGAACCGGCAGGTCAACCGAATCGCTGGGAAGCGTGCGCACGGGTTCGGCCAGCGCTCTGACCACGCTTATCGAACCGTTCCGACGTCCCGGACCTAATTTAGGAATATTCATTTTGGCCATCGTGGGCGTCGCTTTGCTGAGTTGGGGAATCATCCACTGGTGGAAACCAACTCCTTACAGACCCAACAACGTGGCCCAGGGATGGTATGACAAAGGAACTGACGCATTGCGAAACGGGGCGTTTCTCCAGGCAAGCGGTGCGCTCGAACAGGCCACCGCAACTGACGACAGATTCGCGCTGGCACACGCTCGACTCGCCGAGGCCTGGTCGGAACTCGACTATGCTGATAAAGCCAAAGACGAGATGTTAAGAGTTCAGTCGTTGGCACCCGATCGTTCCCGGCTAGCCGCGAGTGACGCCCTGTATCTCCAGGCTATCAACGCTACCGTCTCGCGCGATTTCCCTGGCGCCGTCAAGGCTTATGTGGAATTAGTGAGGCTCTCGCCGAATGAGCCACGCGTTTACGTTGATCTGGGACGAGCGTATGAAAAAAGCGAGGAGCCTAAAGAAGCAAGCGAGAGTTATCTGGAGGCGACTAAACGCGATCCTCAATATGCGACGGCCTATCTGCGGCTGGGAAGTCTTTATGCCAGACAGCTGGATCAGGCAAACGCAATCGCTGCTTTCGATCGGGCCGAGACGATCTACCGAGCCCTCGGCAACTTTGAAGGGCAAGCCGAGGTTTCATTTCAACGCGGTTTCCTCTTTGATCAAACCGGACGACTTGCGGAAGCGCGCCAGCAGCTGGAGCGGGCGTTGGAATTAGCGAAAACTACCAACAACGATTACCAGCACGTGAGAACGCTGCAGAAACTCGGGGACGTCGAAGTTGATGCAAACAACTTGCCGGAAGCACGCAAATATATGCTCGAGGCGATCATGCTCGCGCAGGCAAAAAATATCGACAACCTTGTAAAGCGCGGCTTCGTTGACCTCGGCAACACTTTTTTAGCGGAAGCAAAGTATCCGGAGGCAGAGGAGAACTACCAGCAGTCTCTGAAACTTTCGTCACAGCAAAAGGATCAGAGAAATGCAGCGCGGGCTCGCTTGTCTCTGGCCAGCCTGGCGGAGCGACAAAGTAAGAGTGACCAGGTTATTGCTTACGTCGAGCAGGCTCTTCCGTTTTATCAACAGGGTGGTTACCGGAAGGAGATGCTACAGGCGTTGTCTCTTTATGGTCGCGCGAAAGTACAAAAGGGAGAATATGACGGCGCCGGGCAAACTTTTGAGCAAGAGTTGCAGCTGGCGCAACAGCTTGGCGATCAAGCCCAGGCAGGACTAGCTCACAGTGATCTCGGTCTGCTAATGCTCAAGCGCAGCCGGCACGTGGAAGCTCTGCAGCATTTGGAAGAAACTTACAAGATTGCGCAGTCATTGGGCACAAAAAAGAATGTGATCTTCAGCTTGATCGATCGTGCCAACGTGCTTTGGCGCCTGGGCCGTTATGAGGAAGCGCGCGTTGCTCTTAATGAAGCCGCACCGGTTGCCGCGCGTGAAGACGCTGCCAGAAATTTGACGGCGATCTACTTCATGACACTGGCCCGCATGGCTTTGACCGAACGCCATTTCCCCGAGGCAATCTCCAACAGCCAACGAGCAATAGCCCTGGCCGGGTCTCAGCTGAAACGGACCTACGTGCTGGGCACAATGACTATCGGGTTAGCGCAAGTTCTGTCTGGCTCAATGACCGGCCGGCTCAAATGCGAACAAGCTGTGAAAGAGGCAACCGACTTAGGCGATCCGTTGATTCTTTCCGAATCGCTGATGGTACTCGCGGAAGTCCAGCTTGAGAGTGGCGACGCAGCGGCGGCGGTGAAGACTTCGCTCGAAGCGCAGCAGCTATCGGCGAAGATCGGCAGTCCCGAGATTGAAGCAATCGCCTGGCTGACGGCCGCTCGTGCGAGCCGCAGGGTACGCAATTCTCAAAGCGCTCACGATTACGCAGAACGAGCGGATAAAATATTTACGAGTTTTCAACAGCTCTGGGGCACTGACAATTACAAGTCTTATCTGAGTCGCCCCGATATCCAGATTTCTCGCGGGCAACTAAACGAGCTTCTTGCTCAGAACAATTAACCTCCCTAACTTCAAAGGAGAAGAATCATGGCAGACGGCAGCGGCGGCGGTGACATTATCATCAAAGGCGGATCGGTTGAGGTGAGTTTTGACACCGGCATGTACACAAAGAACTCCACGCGAGATCCTACGCTTCATCGGCACGACACACGAAAGATCACGAGAGTTCAGGTGAAGGACGAAAGCGGAAAGTCGCAGTACGATAGTGGACCCAACGATGAGGGATTGAAGTGGAAGATTACTATATCCACGTCGGATAAGTAACGAACGGTTCCAGCTTTTCGCACCTGGGCCACTAGAACCGGCGGCAGTCTTAACTAGTCTTACACCTGAAGACGATCGCTCCTGCAGTCAGCCAATATTCAAGGAAATAGTCACCAGACTTTCCTCGAGGGTGGCCAGACAGAGTTGTATCGGCCGAAAGGTCAAGGCCGGCGCCGCGTAATCAATGTGATCAGCGCCACAAAGATAGCTGAGCCAATGATCGACCAGATAATCGGAAAACTGGTGGTGCCAATCCGAATTGAAAAAAGCTCCGGCAAGTGCAGCGTTGCCGCCAACCACATTCCCAAAAGCGCGCCGATAAATCCCAGCGCGATCGAGACCAGACAGCCACCTCTTGAATAACCACTGATCGCCTGGCCGAGCGAGCCGCAAATTCCGGCGATGATTAGCAGCACAATTAGATTGAGTAACGTCATTGCGTCTCCTTAAGACGTTCAGCGTTTAGAGTTAGTGGGCAACGGCACAGTAACTTCGGCAAAATAAATCTGCCCGCCTTTCATTACAAACCGCACCCGGCGCAGCGCTGAAATGTCGCGCGTTGGTTCACCTTCAACCGCAATCAAATCTGCCAACAGTCCTGTCTTGACCGAGCCAATCCTATCATCCAGGTGTAACACGCGCGCATCGATGGAGGTCGCCGAACGCAATGCATCTATGATCGGCATGCCCCAGTCCACCATGGTCTCGATTTCGCGAGCGTTGTCCCCGTGGGCGAAAACGCCGACGTCGCTGCCGCTGGCAATGGTCACCCCGGCTTCCAGCGCTTGTTTGAACACCACTTTCTTCTTCTCGATATTCGCACCACTGGCAACGGACAAAGTAGGACAAAGCGCGGTGTTGCGCTCCTTCATTAACTTGAACAATTCCGGAGTGCCGCCGTCGCCATGTTCGATGGTTTCAACGCCGGCGAGAATCGCTCGTCGCGCTCCTTCGGTGCTGGTCGCATGTGCGGAAACCGGAATGCCCGCGCTCCTGGCAACTTCAACTGCCAGTTTTAGTTCATCCAGCGTAAACGTCGCGTGCGCAATTCCGCCAGTGCCCCAGCGATAGTCTGCATAAACCTTGATCCAGTCTGCGCCTTTACCGATTTGTTCACGCACTACCCGCGTCAAACCATCGACGCCGTCCGCTTCTTCAGCGCCTTGCGGCACGGTCCACTCGGGCGCGTAACCCTTGGGGCCATAACTGCCGGTCGCGACAATCGCGCGCGTCGCCACGACCATGCGCGGTCCAGGAATAATTCCCTGCTGCACCGCCTGCTTCAAGCCCACATCTGCATAGCCGGCGCCTTCGGTACCAAGATCGCGGATCGTGGTGAAACCAGCGAGCAGCGTGCTGCGTAAGTGATTCGTGGCCCGCGCCACTCGCAGGCTTAAAGCTTCGCGAGCCACCTGATCATTCCAGATGGTTTCGCTGTACGGATGAAGCAAGACGTGCGAATGCGCGTCGATCAGTCCGGGCATCAACGTCAGTCCGGGCAAATCAACAACCTTCGCGTCAGCCGGCGCCTTGACCTCGCCGGCGCTGCCGACTGCTTCGATCTTCTCGCCACGCACCAGCACCACCCACCCCTCATGCAACTGCGCCGACTCGCCATCAAAAATGTGCGCGGGCCTGAGCAGGTAAACAGTCTCGGGCGGTTTAGCCACAGGTGTTTGAGTTTGAGACGGAGCCGTCTGACCCGTCTGAACCACGAGGCCCGCCAAAATGATGACGACGAAAAGCAGGCGTGCATTACGCATTTATATCAGCCTTTCTGTCAGTCCCAGGGGGACGAAATGTTTATAGAAAATGTTCCATTAGTTTTGTACCGCTCCGCTGGAGCTTTTGTCATTGAGCGACTTCGTTTTTAAAACATTCGGCCCTCCGGAGCTAAACCAAACTCGGCAACCTAACCGTCTCTGCCTCAAAGCCCTTTCTTCTTAAGCCACTCGCGCACCACCTCGGCTTGTCCTCGTTTGTTGGCATCGACTTCGTAGTTTAACTGGCGCATCTCTTCCGTCGAGATCGAATGGGCTAGTTTAGTCAGCACTTCATTCAATGTCGCAACGCGCGCGAGTGAATCTTCACGGATAAGGTAGACGGCCTCATATGGCGGGAAGTAATGACGGTCGTCTTCGAGTTGTACCAAATCCAGCTTGGCAATTCTTCCTTCAGTTGAATTGCCGGCAATCAGATCAACCTGGCCAGAGGCGAGCGCGATGTAGGTCAGCGATAGATCCATTTCGCGTGGCTGTTCCGCAAACTTCAACCCATATGCTTTCGCAAAGCCAGGGTAGCCGTCGGCGCGCGACATAAAGTCCTGGCCAAACCCGGCGCGCCAATTGCGCGCGTAAGGCGCAGCGTCAGAAATTGTCTTCAGCTTGAGCCGTCTCGCCTCTGCCCCGCGCACGAGGATAGCGAACGTGTTATCGAAACCAAGGGGTTCGCTGACCGCGACCTTAAACTTCTCGGCATACTCCTGCTTCACCTGCTCGTAGACCGCGCGTGGATCAGTGATGGGCGCATGTTTCAGGATCGCCGTGTACGAAGTGCCGGTGTATTCGGGGTAGATGTCGATCTTGCCGGCCAGCAGTCCTTCGTGCGGCAGGTTTCCACCCAACTCAAACTTACGTTCCACCATCACGCCCCGCGCTTCGAGCATCTGCGCCACGATCTCGGCCAGAAGTGCTGACTCGGTGAAATCTTTTGAACCGACAACCACGCGCGGCGTCGGCACAAAACCGTGCGAACGTGAATCGCGGGAACCGACGTAGACTCCGGTAACCACCGCAGCAATGATTGCAGTTACTACCCCAAGGGTAAGTTTTCTACGTCCGGAAGCAGGCGCCGCGCCTCTCTTTCGCGTCACTGAAAAATGCTGTTCGACGAGTCCAAGGACGAAGTCGGCAGTCAATGCCAGCAGAGCAGCCGGCACAGCACCGGCCAACAACAAGTTGTTGTCAAACTGTCGGATGCCGCGAAAAATAAACACTCCCAATCCGCCGGCTCCGACCGCCGCCGCAATCGTAGTGACTCCAATTGCAATTACCAATGCCACTCTCACGCCGGTAATTATAACCGCCATCGCCAAAGGCAACTCGACTTGCCAAAGGACCTGACCGCCGGTCATACCCATGGCGACCGCAGCTTCGCGTACATTCGGATCGACGCCAAGAATTCCGGTTACCGTGTTGCGAATGATCGGAAGCAGTGAATAGAGCACCAGCGCCACGATGGCGGTGCGCGCTCCGATGCCGCCAATGAACGGAAGTGGAATCAGAAAACCAAACAGCGCCAGGCTGGGGATTGTCTGCATCACATTAGCTATACCCAGGACCGGACTGCGTAGAAATTTCTTTCGCGTCAGAAGGATTCCGGTGGGCAGGCCAATAGCAACCGCTATCAAGGTCGAGATGAAGACCAGCCACAAATGCTCGCGCAGGTGCTGCAACAGCTCCGGCCAGTTTTGCTGAAGGAACTGCCAGAAACTCATCTGCTTCCCTCCGCCGGGTGCGAGGCTCCCGGAACAAGGTCGAGGGTTTCAATGTACGCGCGCGCGTATTCGTTCTTCGATTTGAGGAAGTTTTCCGGAGTCTCCAGCAGCAGTAGTTTACCTTTGTGCATCAGGCCGATGTGCGTGCCGACCAGCAGCGCCTCGCGTACATCGTGTGTGACGAAGACAGCTGTCTTCCGGAGTCGGCGAGTGAGTTCACCAAACTGACGTTGCAGACTCGCGCGCGTCAAGGGATCGAGCGCGCCGAATGGTTCGTCCAACAAAAGCAACGGCGGCTCGGCAGCAAGCGCACGCGCTACGCCAACGCGCTGTCGTTGTCCTCCCGACAATTCTCCCGGATAACGACTCGCAAACTCACTGGGATCGAGACCGACAATGGCCAGCAGTTCGTCAACCCGACTCTTGATCTTCGCTCTCTCCCAGTTTTCAAGCGCCGGAACCAGACCGACGTTTCTTTCAACATTGAAGTGCGGGAAGAGGCCGCCTTCCTGAATCACGTAACCGGTGCGACGTCGCAGGCGAATTGGATCCCACTCGCTCGTCGCCTTACCCTCAACCCTTATCTCGCCGGAGCTGGGCGACAAGAGGCGGTTGATGAGTTTTAGAGTAGTAGTCTTGCCGCAACCGGACTCGCCGAGGAGCACCAGCGTTTCACCCTGCTGGACTGAAAAAGTTAGATGAGAGATTACGGGAACAGCAGACGCAGCATGAGAGAAACTTACATCACGAAACTCAACCAACGCCGCTTTGATTGACACATTCATTTCAAGAGTGGTCGCCTAAGCAATCGTGACGAGCAACTTGTTACTGGGGCCTCTCACTTTAAACCGCCATTAGAAGATTACTGCTAAAGCGCTCCTGCGAATCAAGCCAGGTGCGACCGTGCGCGAATCCGGTCTCCGCAGCCAGCCTGGCGATGTCATTCAGATCATACTTGTGTGAGTTCTCCGTATGAATCTGTTCGCCTTCATGGAATTGCACTTCCATCTCAAGCTGGGCAATCGAGACTGTTTGCTCGCGCATGCTTTCGATATAGATCTCAACTCGGCCGAGGGCTTCATTATAGAAAGCGCGATGCTGGAAAGCGCGGAGGTCAAAGTTGCCATCCAGTTCGCGATTGATGCGTGCGAGCACATTTAGATTAAACGCCGCGGTGACGCCGAGCGCATCGTTGTAGGCGGCTTCGAGCACGCTCTTGTCTTTCTTCAAGTCGGCGCCGAGCAGCAAGGCGTCGCCGGCGCGTAATACTTGTCTCAGCGCGCGTAGAAATTTCAGCGCCTCATCGGGATCAAAGTTACTGATGTTGGAACCGAGGAAGAGCGCGAGCGTTCGGCCGCGGTGTTCTTTTCCTAGTTCGGTGAGTCCGGCAAAATAGTCGGCGGCAAAAGCTTCGATCCGCAGTTGCGGGTACGATTGCAAGAGTATGCGTGAACTGCTGTCGAGCGCCGATGCGGAAATATCAACGGGAATGAAAAGCAGCTCGGCTTGTTTCCGCAGCAGCGCTTCAATCAGCAGCCGCGTCTTCGAAGCGCTGCCGCTGCCCATTTCGATGAGCGTGATGTCGCCGTCGACCAACGCCACGATTTCGTCCGCATAGCGATCAAGAATCTCATTTTCGGCGCGGGTCAGGTAATACTCCGGCAAGAGGCAGATCGCCTCGAAGAGTTGCGAGCCCAGTTGGTCGTAGAAATATTTCGGCAGAAAGCGCTTCGGCTGCGTTGCCAGGCCGCGGCGCACGTCTTCAGCCAGGCCCGCGCGCGGATCGCGCTTCACGAGGTTGTGAAGCAAAAACTTCTTTTCGCTTACTTGTGCCGCTGGAGTTTCTAACACTGGTTTTCCCCTGTCTTAATTGAGTCTCGGTATGATAGCGGATCGAACCCGATTAGCAACTCTGAAGGGCCGAAACCTCCCCAGGACAACGAGCAAATCGCCGCAGACAGCAGCGAAATGTCCGCCGAGATTGCGAAAACCCGCCACGGGGGTGCTGGTAGGAAATCCCGGTTGGGAACAGGTGTTGGCGACTAATAAACAATTATTCGCCGACAGATTTGTGCAACGTACCCGCTTCATGAACGCCTTTCCTACAACAATGACTGACAGTCAGTTCGTTGATAAGCTGAACACAAATGTGGGCGGCGTGCTGCTGCCCGATGAGCGGATTCAGTTGATCAACGAACTCTCGACTGGCGCCAAGACGCGCGCAGGTAATGCGCGCGATCGCAGAAGACTCAGACCTCGTAACCGCGGAAAAGAACCGCGCGTTTGTGCTGATGGAATTCTTCGGTTATCTGCGGCGGAATCCAAACGACGCTCCGGACACCAACCACACAGGCTATGAATTCTGGTTGAACAAGCTGAATCAGTTCGCCGGTAACTTCGTCAACGCTGACATGGTTAAGAGTTTTATCGTCTCGGGAGAGTACCGGCAACGCTTCAGCCAGTAATCCGGTTGCGGCCCGGGCGGGGGATCGTTAGAACGACCTCCCTTCCGGTTTTGAATCATCGCAGATCCTAACACCACCTGTTCCCTTCAGCGACGGGCCGGATACTCCTCGGCGCTACTACGAAAACCCGCACCTTGACCGGCGACATTAGCTCGGGCAAGATCGTGGCCTATGTCTTACCGGAAATCCCCCACCGTTCGTCTCTGTCGCAGTTGCCCTTGCAATCTAAATCCCGTGGGTTTGCGGGGCTTGCCAGTGCTGCTCTTGTTGCTGGCAGCGTTCAGTTCAGTTTCCGCGCAAACCTATCGGCGCGATTTCGAGACAGGCGAGAAAGTTTCGCTGACGGTGAAGAGCCGCAGCGGCAGAGTGAGTGTGATTGCTGCAGACGAGCAGAAGAAGAACGTTACGATCGAGGCCACCTCAACTGGAGCGCTGGTCTACGCTTCGGATATACACGTCGTTGCCAAAGGCAACAGCGTCGACATCGAAGTGCGCGAGCGACGCGACAAGGATCGCATCGATCTCGTCGTGCGCATCCCGACGCGCTCGAAAGTTAAGGTCGAAGGTGAAGCGGGGTCAATTGACGTGGTCGGCAGCGTTGAATCTGCCGAGGTCAGCACCAACACGGGAACAATTCACGCTGATGTTCCACTTGACGCGGTAAAGTTTGATTTCATCTGGAGCGCAAGCAAGCCTCGATTTTTGAGTGACGTTGAGCTCCCGAAGGTCAAGGAAAAAGCGGCGGGCGTCTTCACGATCTCCGGCAAGCTTGGCGAGAAGAAGCCTGACAAGGAAGAACGGGTACAACTCAATTTTCTGACGCAGCGCGGCGTAGTTCTGCTAAACGTTGATCCGAGCATGGTGCCGAGCGATTTGCATGAACGACCCCTGACCAAGGCGGCGCAAGCGATTGTTCGGAGCGGTGATCAACCTCTGATTGATGCTATTCGCAAAGTCTCCCCCAAACTTTTTGGCGACTTCGCTAAAACGCTTTCGCTGCGCGACAAGGAGCCAACGCTGGTCCGGCCCGCCACAACGCGCCGCGTAGTCAGCGAGTCGGCGCCACAGTTTCTGCGCTTCAATGCGAGTGTCCTCGATCGTAACGGGCGCGCGATTGGCGGCATGAAAGAGTCAGACTTCACCGTCTATGAAAACGGTGTCGAGCGCCAAGTGACCAAGGTGGTTCCCACCAACGAGCCTTTCAATCTCGTGTTGCTGCTGGATGTTTCGGGCAGCGTTGAAGAACGAATTGAGTTTATTCGCAAAGCGGCGCGCGATTTTTTGAACACTGCGAGTCCGCAGGATCGGATTGCCATCATCAGTTTTCGCGACGACATCCAGGTAATTTCCGATTTCAGCAGTGACCGGCGAATGCTTTCGAAGAAGCTGGATGAAATAGACGCTGGCGGCGGCACCGCGCTTTACGACGCGCTCGGTTACGTTTTAGCAGACACCCTTAAACGACTGCGTGGCGAACGAACGGCCATCGTCGTTCTCTCAGACGGCGACGACAACAAATCCTTTGTGCCGTTTCCTGCAATTCTGGAAGCGCTCACCGAGTCGGGTGCGCTGGTCTATCCGCTTTACGTTCCTTCAGGCCTTATTCCTGAAAGCAGCGTTCCCAAACCGGAAGTCACGATTGACCCGCTGCGTACTCGCTATTTAACGCTCACCACGCGCGCCCACGAAGAAGGCCAAAAGCTCGCCGAGGCATCCGGCGGAGTCTATTACCCGATCCGTCATCTCGAAGAATTGCAACGCGCATACGACGATGTCGTGGTCCAACTCCGCACCGCGTACACGATTACCTATGCTTCAAATGTGAGTCCGGCCCGCAACCCGCAGCTGCGCGTGCGCGCGAACCGTGAAGGGGCGTCGGTACGCTTGAGTCCCGTCATAAACGTCGCGATGCCCTAAATTGATCCGATCACCCGAGCGGAGCGCTACTCGCGCGGCAGTTTACTTTTCACCCTTCATCCGTCATCCTTCATCCTTCCAATGTCACAGCCACTTTTCGCATCTTTGTTTGATGAAACTGAACGGCGGCCGCTCACTGTCAGCGAGTTGACGGAGTCAGTGCGCAAGGCGATCGAAGCGCGTTTCAGCATCGTTTGGGTAGAAGGCGAAATCTCAAACTTCAAAGCCCACTCATCGGGCCACTGGTATTTCACAATCAAGGACGAAGGGGCGCAACTGCGCGCCAAATGCTTTCGTTCCGCGAACAGCCGCATCCGGTTTCGACCCAAAGACGGACTGCACGTGCGCGCGCGTGGCCGGCTGACGGTTTATGAAGCACGCGGTGAGTATGAACTGATCGTGGAGGCGCTCGACCCGGTCGGCGCCGGCGCTTTGCAGATTGCTTTTGAACAACTGCGAGATCGACTTCAGTCTGAGGGACTATTTGCGCCGGAAAGGAAGCGACCGTTGCCGGTCTTCCCGGGACGCGTCGGCATCGTCACATCGCCTACGGGCGCAGCCATCCGCGACATCCTTAATGTCATCTCGCGCCGCACGCGCACAGTTCACGTGCTCTTTTCGCCGGCGCGCGTGCAGGGTGAGGCAGCGGGCAGCGACATCGCACGCGCCATCAAACTGCTGAACGATCATCACCAGCGTGCTCAGGTGGAAGGGCGTGACCAGGATTTAATAGACGTTTTGATCGTCGGTCGTGGCGGTGGTTCAACTGAAGATCTTTGGGCCTTCAACACGGAAGAGGTGGCCCGCGCGATTCGTGGTTCGGCGATACCGGTTATCTCGGCCGTGGGTCACGAGACCGATTTCACCATCGCCGATTTTGTAGCCGATCAACGGGCGCCGACGCCGTCAGCCGCAGCGGAGTTGGTTGCAGCGCGCGAAGATCAACTTTGCACTACGCTGGCGCAGGCGGGGCAAAGCCTTTCGCGATTGATGCGCTACAAGATAGTGACAGCGCGGACACGCGTGCAGCAGCAGGCGCTTTCGCAGGCGTTTGATGAAGTGCGCGGCAGGTTGCGCGCGGCGGCGGCGGCAACTAATTCGGCCGGCCATCGTCTGGAAATATTGATAGCTCAGGCGCTGCGCGGCGCGCGGCTACGCAACGATGCGCTTAACGCCAGCCTGGCGCCGGCGCAATTACGGGCGCACCTTGATACGGCCCGGATGCGGCTTGCTTCGGCGTATACTAACTGCAATATTGCTCTCGAAAAGCAGCTGGAAGAAGCGCGCGGCCGTCTCGGGTTGGCCGCGGCGTCGCTGGATGCGCTCTCGCCGTTGGCTGTGCTGCAACGCGGATATGCGATTGCGCAGAGCGAAGATGGAAAACTTTTGCGTGACGCAAAACTTGTTTCGAGCGGCGACTCAGTGAAGGTGCGGTTAGCCAGCGGAAGGATCACAGCCACGGTCAACGACATCGAAGAAACCTGATGAAAAAAGACGAACAACCAAAAAGTTTTGAAGCGTCGCTCGAAGCGCTGGAAGAAATTGTCCATCAGCTCGAGGGCGGCGACTTGCCGCTCGAAAAGAGTTTGGAGTTATTCGAGGACGGCATTCGGCTATCGCGCCAGTGTCAGGAGCGTCTCAATCAGGCAGAGCGCCGCATTGAGGTACTGCTTCGCGATAACCAGGGGCGGTCGGTCGTAATGCCGTTCGCGGATGCGAACGCAATCTCCGAAGACAGCAGCAGCGACTGATGAATACCCCTTCCGAAACGGCGGCAATTGAAAACGGCAGGTCGGCGGAAGTCGATTTCCAGGGCTTTGTAACTGCGGCGCGCGAGCTCGTGGATGTGGCGCTCGATCGCGTTCTGCCCGCGGAGTCGGTCACGCCAACACAAGTTCACGCTGCGATTCGTTGGAGCGTCTTCGCCGGCGGCAAGCGCTTTCGACCGGTGTTGCTGCTTGCGGTGGGCGAAACTTTTGGCGCCCCGCCGCAACTACTAATTAATACGGCTTGCGCCCTGGAACTAATTCATACCTATTCGCTGATTCACGACGACCTGCCCTCAATGGATAACGACGATCTTCGCCGCGGGCAGGCCACCTGTCACGTTCGCTACGGCGAAGCAACTGCAATCCTGGCCGGTGACGCGCTGCAAACGCTCGCCTTCAAAATAGTTTCAGAAGACGAAAGGCTCTCGGCCGAGAAGCGGATTCGCCTGCTAGTGGAGATTGCCAACGCATCCGGAACGCCCGCTGGAATGGTTGCGGGCCAGGCCCGCGATCTTGAAGCGGAATCGCGTGAGGTTTCTCCAGCAGAGTTGGAACAAATCCACCGCTTGAAAACGGGCGCCTTGATCATTGCCGCGGCGCGATGCGGCGCCATCATCGCCAACGCTTCAGAAACAGAACTGAAGGCCGTCACTGACCATGCCGCCCAACTCGGTTTGCTTTTTCAAATCACCGACGATTTGTTGGACGTAACAGCATCCGTCGAAACCCTGGGCAAGACACCCGGCAAGGATCAGCGTTCCAGTAAAGCGACGTACCCGGCGCTTTATGGAGTTGCCGCGACGCGCACACACTTGCTGAAAGCACACGAGGCGGCTTGTGCCTCGCTTGATTCTCTCCCGCAATCAACCGGTTTGTTGCGCGCCATCGCCGATTTCATTCTGGAGCGCCAGGCCTGAGGCTATCAACCAGTAATTCGAAACACCCAATATTTCCATACCAATGAGACACAAAACTGCAGCCGGTCTAGTCGTATTAACCCTTTCGCTCTCGCTCGTTCTCATCGTTGCTTGTACCAAATCATCAAAGCCGGCGGTCGCATTTGATCAGGCTGTCCATAAGAGTGAAATTCAGAAGTGGCAACGCGATCGTCTGGCCAGTTTGACCAAGGACGACGGCTGGCTCACGCTTGTCGGCCTTTTCTGGTTGAATGAAGGCGAGAACAAATTTGGCAGCGATGCGAAGAACGCCGTCGTATTGCCGAAGGACAAAGCCCCGGGCGTCGCCGGATCGTTGTGGCTGGAGAAGAGTCACGTGCGTTTGGTTGCGCGTCCGGAGGCACAAATTCTCGTGGCTCCGCGTCCTGACATCGACGTCAAGTACCGCGCTGACCAGAAGCCGGTCACTGCACTCGATCTCAAAGACGATAACGACGACAATGGGCCGACCGTCCTCAAACTCGGTTCGCTTCTGATCAATGTCATCAGACGCGGCGACCGCATCGGTGTGCGGGTTAAAGATACTGAAAGTCGAACGCGCCAGGAGTTCAAAGGCCTCGAGTATTATCCGATTGATCAGAAGTGGCGCATCGAAGCCCGCTTCGAACCTTACCAGCCAGCCAAGACAATTCCAATTACTAACGTGTTGGGCATGACTGACGACGAGACTTCACCTGGCGCAGTGGCGTTCGACATTGACGGCAAGACGTACCGGATTGATCCGATAACTGAAAAGGGCGAGACAGACTATTTTGTGATGATCGCCGATGAAACTACCGCCAAGGAAACTTACGGCGCGGGTCGTTACCTTTACGTGTCGCCGCCGGACGCGACGGGAAAAGTCGTGATCGACTTTAACAAGACTTACAGTCCGCCGTGCGCGTTTACAAACTTCGCGACCTGCCCCTTACCACCGCGGCAGAATCATCTTCCCTTTCGCATCGAAGCCGGCGAAAAGAAATACGCCGGCAGAGTGCATTGAGTTGTGAATCTCGCGACGCCCTGCCTCAGCGGAAGTTGGAGATTAGGATCACGTCTCCCGCACTAGTGCCACCTGGGGCGTTGCCCCGGGCTTTCACATTTCGCGCCGTCGGCGCTGAAAACCTTATCGGCTCACGGTATCAACCCAAGCTCTTTCCCCAGCTGCACCGCCTGTGTTCTTCGTTTAGCGCTGAGCTTGTCGAAGAGTCGGCTGGAGTGAGTCTTCACTGTGTTCTCGCTGACGAAGAGCTTTTCGGCAATCTCGCGATTGCTCATGCCATGCGCGATCAGCTCGAGTATCTCGAGCTCACGAGGTGTAACACCCAGTTCGTGCAATTTTCCTTCATTCAATGAAAACGGAGCCGCGACCGCAACCTCCCTAAAGACCACGACCTCCTTCTTTCGCGTGAGCTTGAGCCCAAGCCAGATTCCCAAGGAAGCAAACAGAAGCGCAATCAAACCCCCGTATATCTCCACCGAATGTCGACCACCAGAAAGCGATACTCAACCAGCTTGAGCATCGCGATTAGCAATCCTCCGCTGAAACCATAAATGAGAATATGCTTTTTCACGGGTGGTGCTTGAAGTCAGAAGCGAGGTGCGCCGATCAGCCAAAACCCGCCTTCTTTTGCATCGCTTTCAAGGTGTCGGGAATGAACGACGTGATGTGATGTGTTTCTTGATGGCCGTCGGCGAATGCCTGGTAGAGCGCGAAGTCAGGTAACGAAAGGCAGCTTAGCGGAGACTGGATGTTGTAGCCCGTGTCGATGCCGATGGCGCTGTGGGAAATGTAAATGCCGTGGCGACCAACACGACCACGCAGAGGCAGCAGTGGGGTCGGCGTATGGCCAAAGATGCACGGCTTGCCGCGATAGTTTTTGTAAAACTCCATATCGCGCATCCAGAGCAGAGATTGGGGCGGAGTGTCGCGGGGGTGTTTAGTACGATCAAGGCCGGCATGGACGTAGATCGCAAAATCGTCTTCGTAGTAGTAAGGCAGCGCGTGCATGAAATCCCGATGTTCGGCGGGCACGCTGCTCTCAACTTCGCGCCGGGCAGAATCGAGATCCTGCTCTTTCGTTACCGTAAGGAGCTTTCCGGTGTACTGCTCAAAGGTTCGCTCGCCTCCGGTGACAGGTGTGATCCAAAGATTGGCGCTGCCTTCGATGAAATCGAGCAACATCTGTTCGTGATTGCCGCGCAGGCAAAGCACCTTCTCCGGATTAGCCTGCTGAAGTTTCATTACCAGATCGACGCAGCCGGGCGCATCCGGCCCTCTATCGATCAAGTCGCCCAGGAAGACGAGCGTGTCAACTGCTTCGTCACGGGACAGCATGCCCAACAGAGCCTGAAGCTGAGCAGCGCGCCCGTGAACATCTCCGACAACAAAAGTTTTCATGCAGCGGTTCCCTCGCGTTTCTCAAGCGATGCCCTGACCCTTTGCATCATTGCCTTAAAACGCGGGTCGTGGTGAAGGTCGGTCCAGTTCGGATCTGATTCGAACCAAAGATAATTATCGTTGCCGAGACTGATTGCCTGTTGCAGCCATTCGAGCGCCAGCACTTGCCGGCCTTGCAAGAGGTACGCCGAGGCCAGCCAGTAAGCAATGTCGTGATCTTCAGCCGCAACCACTTTCACGCGCTCAGTCAATTGCTTGTTCGCCAACTCGTGTTTGCCCAGGGCGCTGTAGCAGGTTGCGAGGATGGGTCTGATGCCGTCCATCTTCGGGTGGCGTTCCAGCACCTGCTCGAGAATTCGCGCGGCCGCGTCAACCTCACCACGATAATACAGTACTCGCCCGCGGAACGTTTGGATCATCGGATGGTCGGGCTCCAACTGGGCCCCCTGATCAATTTCGGCCAGCGCTTCTTCATGACGCCCCTGGTACATAAGGATGCGCGCGCGATTGTAGCTGGTCACTACGCGTTCGTTAGGATTGAGGCGAACCATGCGTTCAAAACTTCGCAACGCCCGGTCGTAGTCACTATCAAGACGCGCCAGGTAACCGCGCGCAAAATGGACGCCGACGTCGTTAGGATACTCCTCACGCAACAACTCAACTTCCTCGCGTGCCTTCGGCTTCTGGCCCGTGCTGATGTAGATGAAAATCATGTGCATGCGCGCTTCAAGTAGTTTGGGATCAAGCGCGAGGGCCTTATTAAACGCATCCAGGGCCTTCTCATGATCATGCGCCTCGCCCAGTCCTTTAAGAACGCGGTTGATGTAGCAACCACCCAGGGCTGAATGGGCCAGCGCGAATTTAGGATCCAGCTCAGTAGCTCGTTCGAAGTGGTTGATTGCAGACTCCAGATCGGCGCGACTAATGGTGTGATAGATAAACAGACCCATGCAGTGACGTCCGCGCAAATATTCTTCCGACGCTGCAGCGTCCGTCGTTGAGCCCTTGGCCAAATTGTCTTTTTCATCTGGACTCAGCTCAATGCGCAGGCCGTCGACGATGTGCTGGACGATCGTGTCCTGCACGGCGATGATATCACTGGCGTCGGCGTCAATGCGGTCACTCCACAGAATTTCCCCGGTGCGAACGTCGAGCAATTGCACCGTCACCCGGAGATGGTCTTTGGCGCGCAGGAAGCTGCCGGTCAGAATTGCATCGACACTCAACTCGCGGCCAACGTCGCCGGGATCGAAATGTTGACCTTGATATTTCGCAATCACTGACGAGGGACGCACGACCAACGCCCGCACGCGCGCCAGTTCAGTAATCACAGCATCCGCCAGGGAAAATTCGTAAAACGCAGTCTCGGGGTCGTTGCCCAAATTTTTGAAGGGCATGATCGCCACGCTCTTGCGCTCGGCTTCGCCAAAGGTCGTTGGCGTTTCGTGGGCTTCGCGCGGTTGTGAACTTCCGCGCCCACGCCCGGAAGATTCACCCGAAGTTTCGCCCCCGGTAATGCTTTTGAACCAGCGCTTTGCCCGCGCCATCGGACCGTCAGGATTCAAGTGACGTGGAGCAACCGGCAGATTCGCTTCGTCAACAACTACGCCACCGCTTCTCGCCAGATCTCGCACAACTTCGCGCAGGTCGTCGCGAAACTGCGATATCTGCTGGTACCGATCACGAGAATTCTTTTGGAGCGCGCGATTGAGTATGTGCTGCAGGCGATCCGGCACCGGATCCGGTCGCGCCTCACTGATCGGCACCGGATCTTCGTGCAACACGGCGTGCCGCACATCAACGGCCGTCTTGCCTTTGAATGGCCAGGTGCCGGTAAGCATTTCGTAGAGCAACACCCCCGTGGAAAAAATGTCCGCGCGGGAATCAACCCGATCGCCACGGGCCTGTTCCGGAGCGGCGTAGGTTGCAGTGCCGTAGGGGATGCCTACTTCGGTCAGTTCTGTATGGTGAATGCCGGAGGTTCGCGCCGCATCGTCGTCGAGCAATTTCGCGAGTCCAAAGTCGAGCACCTTCGCCTGACCCTGGTCGTTGACCATCACGTTGCCGGCCTTTATGTCGCGATGAATTATTCCCTGCGCGTGGGCCACAGCCAGCGCGTCGGTGACTTGAATCGCAATCGATAGCACACTCTCGAGCTGCAACGGTTTGCCGTTTACAAGCTGCCGCACATTGCGACCGGGAATGTACTGCATCGCGATGAAGTGGATCCCGTTGATAACGTTCAGATCAAAAATCGTGCAGATGTTGGCGTGATCCAGAGACGAAGCAAGCCGCGCCTCGCGTTCAAAACGCTTTACGTTTGCGGGTTTGGCCAGCAACTCTTCGGGAAGAACTTTGATGACGACAGTGCGGCCGAGTTTGGAATCAACGGCTTTATAGACTGTTCCCTGTCCGCCCGCGCCGAGCTTCTCGAGAATCTTGTAGTTCCCTAATGTTGATCCAACCATGAGGTTTTGTTTCGTTCCCCTTATTTAACTCCCGAACCTCGTTGCACCGCAACCCGTACGTAGTATCGGGAGCGTTGCCTTCAGGCATCCCAGGGGTTATCTTTTGCTTACCGATCCAGGGATCGCATTCTTCCTTCCCGCGCTATGAGAATAAAGTCCACATTTTCATTGTCTCTTTTGCTCATCCTTCTCGCCTTTTTCTGCGTGACTGCGCAGGTCAGCGACCAGGAGAAGCAGGAAAACGAAGCCGCGCGAAAGCAGCAAGTTGAGCGAAAGACCTACGCGCTGGTGGAAGAAATTGCAGGTGGCGCACTGAGTCTTAAGTTACCCGAAAACCGCTCGTATATTCTGGCAGCCGCGGCTGACTTGCTTTGGGAACACGACGAACCGCGGGCGCGCAATCTCTTTTGGGACGCACTCAACACGCTCAATCTCATCAACTCTGCAACGGCCGGCGATTCAAGCTTGCCGGTTACGAAAAACGCGAAGCCCTCGGCAAAGGAACAGGAACAGGCGCTGAGTGAATACATCGCTCTCTTCAGCCTGCGCCAGGAGTTACTGCAACGCGTGGCCGGGCGCGATCCGCAACTGGCGTTGGATATGTTGCGAAGTTCTCGTCAAGCGCCGGTAGAACCTCCCGCCGAGTGGATCCGTGGTGGTTTTTCACTGCCTGACGATCGTCAGCTGGAACAACAGATCGCCGCTGTAGCCGCATCGCGTAATCCTGAGAAGGCGCTGCAACTGGCGCGCGAAAGCCTTGGAAAAGGCTTCTCCTATCAACTCTTCGATCTGCTATTCAAACTCAACCAGAAAGACGCACAACTCGCGACGAAGTTTGCCGGCGACATCGTCGACAAACTCCGTTCAAGCAGCATCTCAACAAATCTCCAGGCCTCGCAAATTGCCGTTTCGCTGTTGACATTCAGCCGCGCGCCCGCCGAGGCTCAAGCTGCCAGGGAATCAACTCCAGCGCTGCGGCAGTTAAAGCTCGCTGAAGAGCAGCGACGAGAGTTGGTCGAGATAATCACTAATGCTGCCCTCACTGAATCCGCTAATGGAAATCTGCTCTTTGATCTCAATGCGATCATGCCGGAGATTAAAGAGTTTGCACCCGAACGCATCACACTGCTGCAAAAGAAGCTGGCCGCCTTCAACCAAACGCTTAACAAAGAGCAAAAGGCTTCGCAGGAATACAACACGCTTCAGGGTAACGGTACGCCGGAAGAAATGCTCAAGTCTGCAAGCACGGCTCCTGACAATGATCGCGAGTGGTTGCGGCAGCAGGCAATTAGTAAAGCGGTGATGGACCGGCGAGCGGACTCTTTGCGCGAGTTTGTCAATACCGAAATCGATGAGTCGCAGCGAAAGAGTTTGATTGATGCAATAGACGCGGAAGAGATCAGCCTCGCGGCTTACAAAGGCGACGCTGAAGCGTTGCAAAAGGTTCTGCCCAAGATCCGGCGCCGCGAAGAACGCGCGCGGGCAATGGCGGCGATAGCCGTGTCGCTGGAGAAAAAAGGTCACCACGACGACGCTTTGAGTCTGTTGGACGAAGCCCAAACTTTAGTCAAGCTTGATCTCAACAGCGAAACTCAAACCAATGCGCTGCTGGCGCTGGCCGGAGCTTACGCTCTGGTAGAACCCGCAAAGGCATTTGGCATTATTGAACGTGTCGTCGATCGCGCTAACGAGGAACTGATGAAAGCGCTGTTGCTCGACAAGATCGTGAGAAGCGGGATGGTCAAGAAGGGCGAAATCAGGATGGCGCATGCTGGGCCAATCGATTTCGCCATCTTCAAGTACGGAAAAAGCGTAGCCGCTCTGGCTAACGCAGATTTCGATCGCACCCGAGCAGCGGCGGATCGCTTCGAACGTAATGAGTTGCGACTGATGGCGCGGTTGCTGTTGGCGCAGACGGTACTGCGCCATGAGGATACCGGTCCGAAGGACACCAACTAACACAAACTGCTCTTAATGTAGTTTAGTGTCCTTTCGTGGATCGTACTCTTGGAGACATTGTCTACGCAGCCAAACCTCCGCCCGTCCTAATGCGCCAGCCCCATCTGCCAGAGCATGTAGGAGTAATCAAACGCCAAATCATGGAGAAAATCGTAGCGGCCGGACGAGCCGCCGTGACCGGCACCCATGTTTACCTTGAGCAACAGCGGGTTGGTGTTGGTCCGCAGGTCGCGAATCCGCGCCACCAGCTTTGCGCCTTCCCAATACGGCACCTGGCTGTCGTTTAGCGAAACCTTCACCAGCATCGACGGATAATTCTTACGGCCCACATTTTCGTATGGCGAATACTGCTTCATGTAATCATAGGCGGCCTTCTCGTTAGGATTGCCCCACTCTATGTATTCGCTGGTCGTCAGCGGCAAGGAAGCATCGAGCATAGTGTTCAGCACGTCGACGAAAGGCACCTGGGCCACCACCGCCTTGAACAAGTCGGGACGCATGTTGGTAACCGCGCCCATCAACAAGCCGCCGGCGCTGCCGCCCTGAATCACGAGACGATCGCTCGACGTGTACTTGCCCTTAACTAAGTAGTCGGCGCTGTCGATGAAGTCAGTGAATGTATTCATCTTCTTCATCATGCGTCCGGCCTCGCGCCAATCTTCGCCCAACTCGCCGCCGCCCCTGATGTGCGCAATTACGTAGATAGCGCCGCGGTCCAACAGACTCAAGCGATTTGAACTGAACGTCGGCGCGATAGAAATTCCATACGAGCCATAGCCGTAAAGCAGCAGCGGCGCCGAGCCGTCAAGTTTCGTGTCTTTGCGATAGACGACTGACAACGGAATCTTGGTGCCGTCCTTGGCGGTAGCGAAGAGTCGCTCCGACTTGTAGTTCTTCTTGTCGAAGCCGCCGGGCACTTCGGTCTCTTTCATCAGTGTCGCCTTGCGCGCGTTCATGTCGTAATCAAACACGGAGCTGGGTGTCACCAGCGATTGATAGTTGTAACGAACGACGGCGGTGTCGAATTCGCGATTCTGCGATAGCTCGGCAGAATACACCGGCTCGGGAAACTCGACGCGATGGGTTTTCTTCGTGCTTAAATCGACAATCTCAATCCGCTCCAGGCCCTTTTCCCATTCCGACAAAACGAGGTGGTTGGCAAAAAGATCGAGGTCCTCAAGCTTCACTTCCGGACGATGCGCCACGATCTCTTTCCAATTTGCCTGGCCCGGATTGGAAACGGGTGCAGTCACTACACGAAAATTCTTCGCGCCCTTGTTGCTGCGAATGTAGAAAAGATCGCCGCGATGATCGACGTTATACTCATGGTCAGCTTCGCGCGGACTGATGATCTTTAACTCAGCCGAAGGATTATCCGCCGGCAGATAGCGCCACTCGGTAGAAGTTTTGCTTTCCGAACTCAGGAGGATTACGGCTTTATCGCGCGAGCGACCAGCTCCGATGTCGAATAGTTCGTCCTTCTCTTCGAAGATCAAATCGGTCTTGTCGCTTCCCAGAACGTGACGGAAAAACTTGTCCGACCGTTTGGTCACGGCGTCTTCAGTCGTGAAGAAGAGTGTTTTGTTGTCCGTCGCCCAGGCCACATTTCCAACGCGTTCAAATGTCTCCGGCAGAAGCTGCCCGGTGCGCAGGTCTTTGATCTGAAGCTTGTATTGCCGGTAGCCGGTGGTGTCGGTCGAATACGTTAGCAGGTTGCCGTCGTCGCTCGGGACAAATGCGCCGACACTGAAAAACTTCAGGCCTTTCGCCATTTCGTTCTGGTCCAAAACGATTTCTTCCTTAGCATCCAGACTACCTTTCATCCGGCAGTTGATTGGATACTGTTTGCCCTGCTCCGTGCGCGTGTAATAAAAATAACCGCCCCAACGATACGGCACGCTGCGGTCGGTCTCTTTGATGTGGCCGACCATTTCGGTGTAGAGCTTGACCTGCAAGGCGGCGGTGGGTTTCATAAGCGTTTCAGCGTAGGCATTCTCAGCTTCCAGATGCTTGATTACTTCTGGATTGGTTTTCTCACGCAGCCAGAAGTAATCGTCAACCATCGTGTCGTCATGAATCTTCGTAGTCTTGGTTTTCTTTTCAGTCATAGGCGGTTGAGGCGTGTTCGTATCCGAATGGTTTTGTGCAAAGCTGATAGCGTTAAGGGTAGTAATGATCGCGAGCGCCAGCAGCCAACGCCCGATTGCTGTTTTCTGTTTCTTCATAGAGGACCTCTGCTCCGTAACTTATTAGAGAAGATTTGTTCTGGGAGGGAGACCGGATTTTAGTTCGCTAACGGCGCACGGCCGTTAATCATGGACCGTTCAACCACGCGGTGGATCGCCCCAGCCGGATCCTTTGTACTCGCCGTTTTCAACAATGCAGGGCACTGTCGGATCGCCACCCGAGAGCGCAAGCATTTCCACGCGCCGCGCACGATCTGTTTGCGCGTCGTACTCGGTAAAAGCAATGCCGTGCGAGTTGTAGTAATCCCGGGCCTGCTGACAATAAGGACAACCGGGTTTCGTATAGATAACCAGTGACAACCTAATCCACCTCCGTGTGTCGGCTATTCTACCAAGGGATTTGCACGGATGCGAAACCAGTGAGCGCTAAGCAGCACACAATCCCAGAAGTTCGCTGCCTTCTGCTCACTGCTCACCGCTCATTCGATATATACTTTCGCGCATGAGCGAGCAGACCTGCGAACCGTTGCCGCCGCCAGTAGAAAATGACCTACTTGACCCTTACGAGCGTCTGGTGAGCATCGAGGTGCTTGGCAAACGCGTAGAAGTGCCCGAGAAGAATCGGCTGTTGCGCTGTTTTCAGTTCCTATCGCTCAAGACGATTTCTTATGGAGATTTTTGTTGGAACGGTGAGTGTACGAATTGCCAGATTTGGTATCACACTGCCGGACAAACCAAAGTTGATGACAAGCCCGGACTCGCCTGCCGCCTGGAAGTGATCGAAGGAATGACGATTACTTCAATGGCACCCTTCATCAAGATAAAAGGGATAACGGATAAGAAGGGGTTAAGAGGGGAAAAGGGTAAAGGGTAAAGGGGAAGAAAGAACTTCGTTGCTCTTCTTCCCCCTTCCCCTGTTACCCGCTTCTCCTATTTCCCATTAATGGCGGGCGTCGCGTCTATCACGTCGGAAATCGCGACGGTCACCGCGTAGATCGCGTCGATCCTGTCCAAACTCGCGCCGGTCGCCTCGCACCTCGCGCTGATCCCCACGAATTTCGTGACGGTCTGCGCGCAGTTCCTGTTGCGAAGCTCCGTCACGTCGATCCTGGCGAAGCTCACGCACGTCGGATCTGGTTTCGCGCCGGTCTTGTTTGATCTCGCGCCCGCCACCGCGCAGCTCTCGCCGGTCGCCGCGAATCTCGCGCCGGTCTGAGCGCAACTCCTGGCATTGCCCGGGGCCAAATCGGCAGCGATTTTCCTGCGCCGATGCCATTGCCGCCAGACCGGTCAGTGAAATCGTAACTACAAACACACTTCGTAATAGCGTTCTCATTTTGTTTCCTCCGTAACTAAATTTACTGGCCGTAGCGCCAGCGGTTGAGTTCCCGAGAGCATGGAGGAGAGACAAGACTTCACCCAGGGACGCGCACATGCGCCCGGTGAATTCGTCGTCATTTTATTTCGGAAAACCCCTTGTTGAAAGCTTAGACGCGCGGTGGGTGCGGCTGGACGAGATTTTCTGTAATGCAAACTGATTGTCTGCGAATTGCTGTAGAGTGATACGTAGCAAACTCACAGTTCGCGGTATCAATACTTCGGCACGCCGGGATCGACATCGTTTGACCAGGCAGTGATGCCGCCTGCGAGGTTGAGTAAGTTGCCGGTAAATCCGGAACGCTTCAGGGCGTCAATTGCCCGCGCGCTGCGGCCGCCCATCTTGCAATGGACCACTGTCTCGCGCGCGGGATCGATCTCCGACATGCGGTTAATAACCTGCGCCAGCGGGATGTGAATGGAGTTTGGCAACTTCGCTATCGCCACTTCGTTGTCTTCGCGCACGTCAACAATCTGAAGGTCGTCGCCGTTGTCGAGACGTTGCTTGAGTTCAGTCGCGCTTATTTCCGGGATAGCTGGTTGCGTGGTTCCGTTCATGATTCCTCCGCGAATAAAACAAGATTGATTGTGAGCGAGCATTCTATCCGCGCGACGTGTTGTAAACAAGAAGCATTGCAGACCGGAAGCGGTAGCCTTCGCAATTAGGGACCGACTTCGGATTCAATACGAATATCAGCTAGACTGTCTAGCATTGATTGAGACGTTGACCCCTGCTAACACCGAGGAGTTCTCCGATGCGTTTTGAGTTCTACCATTCCGCTCTTGACGATGTTCCCAAACTGTCCGTCGACGGCACCGTTTTAAACAGCGTCCACTTCTCCCATTGGCACGGAAACGAAACGCCGGCGCAATTAAAGGCTGATACGTCAACCGAGATCGCTTTAAATCTCGTCGCCGCTCCGAACCGAAACGAACTGACGCGCGGAATCGAGTTAGTAACCAACAATCATTTCGATACTGACGGCGTGCTTTCTGTTTGGACGGTGCTCACCGGTGAGCGGGCGTTGGACTTGCGCGCGCAACTGATTCCCGCAGCGGAGGCCGGTGACTTTTCTGAGTTCAGAAACGAAGCGGCGGTGCGCGCGAGCATCGTGATTCAAGGCTCGGATCAGCCAATCCCGGATAGCGATTCCCACTCGCCGCTCGCTGCTCAATTGGGCGGCAGCAACGTAGACGACGCGAAGGCCTACGAGCTGCTGCTTCCGGAAGTGGAACGAGTGCTCACGCAGACTGACGAATACGAACCTCTCTGGCGCAACGCCTGGGAGAAGATTGCGACGGCGCTTGAAAGTTTCGAACGCGGCGATTCGACCGTAACCGAGTTTGCTGATGCTGGCGTTTCATTGATAACGCTGGCGCCGGATATTTTTAGTCCATCCGGGTTTAGTCCAACCCGGCACGTGGCGCCTTACACAGCGATCTCGCGCTATGCGAAGGGCCGGCTCTTCCTAATCACCACTCCTTTTAAAAACGGTTGGGCTTATCGAATCGATT
>JBDUDV010000019.1:0-42770 GCA_040002755.1 Acidobacteriota bacterium
ATGCAAATGACCGCATCAAATTTTTCCGATTCAGCCAGACGCAGCGCCAGCAAAGGGATTTCAAAGGCTCCAGGAACCCGGAAGACCTCAACCAGTTTCTCATCAGCGCCCAGGCGTTCGAGTGCGTCAAGCGCGCCTTCGACCAAACGAGAGCTGATGAAGTCGTTCCAGCGACTGGCAACAATCGCAAAACGAAACCCCTGACCGTTAAGATGTCCTTCGTGAATTACTGGCTGCAAAGCGCGGCTTGGCTCCCTTTCATACCGCTTACTTCAGTGAGCGGAGTCATGCACGAAGTATAGGTGATGCGTTTCTGAGCGGCAAGCGAGGTGGTTTTGGTTAGTACAGGCATTCCTGCCTGTCTTCTTTTCATGGTCGGGAGAAACAAGAATGTAGGTCCTGCTCACTTTCCACTGAAGTCTGGCGCGCGCTTTTCCAAAAACGCACTCGTGCCTTCCCGCACATCGTCGGTCGCAAACAACCCCGCAAAAAGTTTCGACTCTAATGCCAATCCTTCGGCGAGCGGCAACTGAGTTCCCTGCGTCACGGCTTCGAGACAGGCGTGAATGGCGAGCGGCGCGAGCTCGGCAATCTCCCGCGCGAAATGTGTTGCTTGCGGCAGCAACCGAGCGGCGGGCACGATGCGATTGACCAGGCCAATTCGTAAAGCTTCTTTCGCGCCAACCGTTTTTCCTTTTAGCATAATTTCCAGAGCGTGTTCCGCGCCAGTCTCGCGCGCCAAACGTTGCGTGCCACCGTAAGCGGAAACGATTCCAGGCTTTGTTTCCGACAAACTAAACTGCGCGTTGGTCGCAGCTATCCGCAGGTGACACGCAAGCGCTAGTTCGCAACCGCCATCGGCGGCGATGCCATTGACGGCCGCAATCACCGGCAAGCCACAACTTTCGATTTGATTGCAGAGAGACTGACCACGCTCGGAAACTTCGCGTGCTTGATCACTATCGAGCCCCGTTAGCTCAGTGATGTCTGTGCCCGAGCAAAATGCTTGAGCGCCCGCACCTGTCAGGATGACAGCGCTCAGGTCCGGTTGGCTATCGAGATTTGAGAATATGTGGCCGAGTGCGAGAATCATCTCCCGCGTCAGCGCGTTGAGGTTTTCAGGGCGGTTCAAACGGACTATCGCAAATGATTCGCGCCGCTCTTCAATAATGTGTTCCGAAGTCATCGTTGCAACTATTATTGGCGAACTTAAAACTTGGAACTCAAAAGTCTAAACAAGCTTCATCGGCGTAGGATTCTTGGGGTCCTTTGTGTAGTCGTAGAAACCGCGTCCTGACTTGCGACCGTACAGACCGGCCAGCACCATGCGCTTGAGTAGCGGCGGCGGCGCAAAGCGCTTCTCGCGAAATTCATTGAACATGATCTCAGCAATGTAATAAGTGGTGTCCAGGCCGACGAAGTCGCCCAACGTAAACGGTCCCATTGGATAACCCAGGCCAAGCTTCATTGACGCATCGATGTCTACAATCGATCCGACGCCTTCTTCGAGCGCGCGCACCGCATCGAGCAGGTATGGAACCAGCAGACGATTGACGATGAAGCCGGTGGTGTCGTTGGCCCGCACCGGAACCTTGCCCAGGCGTTTGCCGAATTCGAACGCCTGCTCGTAGACGTCGTCGTCGGTCAGTATTGTCCGCACAACTTCTACCAGCTTCATGATCGGCACCGGATTAAAAAAGTGCAGACCAACAAAACGTTGCTGTCGCTCCGCCGAGGTGGCAGTCATCATCTCCGTTATGGAGATCGACGACGTGTTTGACGCGAAAATCGTCTCCGGTTTGCAGATTCGATCCAGCTCGGAGTAAGTCGCGCGCTTCTCCGCGATGTTTTCGATGATCGCTTCGATTACGATATCGCAGTCGGCCAAATCAGCGAACGAAGTCGTGCCGGACAGGCGGTCACGCGTCGTCTTTTGCTGTTCGGCGGTGATGGTGCCCTTCTCGGCAAACTTTCCGAGCGACTTTTCGATTCCCGCAAATCCCCTCTGCAGCAACTCATCAGAAACTTCGCGAACCACTGTTTCAAATCCCGCCGTGGCCGCGGTCTGGGCGATACCGGAACCCATCAGTCCACAGCCCAATACTCCAACCTTCTTGATTTCCATTTCGTCTCTTTCTCCCGTTCCTGGTAACTAAAACGGACGCTATTGTGGCGAGGACTGCGCCTCACTAAGCTTGTTCAGGCCACTATGATTTCGTCCCTCGACTCTTAACCATTGACCGTATTGTTTGCGCCAAGCCGCAAAATCGGACTCCAGTTGGCTAAACGGATTCGGTTTATTTTTATCACGAGCGGGCGCAGGCGTGGCAATCGCTGATATTTCCTTTGCTCGCAGCAGCAGAGCCCTTAGTTTTTGTCGCAGTTCATCTGCCTTGGGATCGAGAGCCGGTGCTGCCTCGAGACTCTTGACTGCCGAATCGACGTTGCTTGTGTTCTTGTCATGCGTAGCAACAACAAAAGCTTCCTGCGCGTCGTTTATCGCCTTGGCGTAATTCAAGTAGTCCGGGTTTTCCGGTTTCGCGGGCTGCGAGGGTTCCTCAGCCACGAGGTCGGCCGGCAACGGATCGCGGAAATGTTGCACCGTCTTAACGAAGCTTACGGCGACCAGCACTATTGCGGCGATCTGCAATACTCTCCACGTGACAGCCACGCCTGCTCGCTCGCCGGGCCTTTGATAATTAACGACAAGTGCCAGCACTGCTCCCGAAAGCATACCGCCAAGGTGTGCGGCATTATCAATGAGGCCGCGCAACAAGAACCCGATTGAGAGATTGATCAGAATCATCGGTAGCAGGCCGGTACCAAACGCGCGCTTGAAACCCTCGGGCAACTCATGACGAAACTTGATCCCAAAAACAAAAAGCACTCCGACAAGCCCGAACAGCGCGCCAGAGGCTCCGGCCGAGGGGCCGTCCTGCGTCTTGAAAAGGAAACCAGCGATTGGACCAGTGCCCAAGCCCGGCCTGACAGTCAGGTAGCTGGCAACCACGCCCGCCACTCCGGTTAATACCCAAAAGACCACGAACTTCGCCGAACCATAAAGCTTCTCAACGTAAGGCCCAACAATCCACAGGCTGTACATGTTTACGCCAAGGTGCAGCAGGTTGACGTGGAGGAACATCGGAGTCACGAACCGCCACCACTGATGTTGTGTGCGAATAAGCCAGTTTAGCTTGGCGCCAAAAGGCAGCAGCACTTCGGCGGGAATAACGGCGGTCAGGCTCAAGGGCATTCCGCTCGTTTGCCACATCAACGTGAAGACGAAGACATTCGCCATCAGCAGAATTATGGTGAACTTGTAGGGCCGGTTCAAAACGGCGCGCGCGAATCGCATCGCCTCGTTGTCGCCTGCGGTTGCTCGCGGTTGCTTGTTAGCGTTGACCGAACCGGAGGCAGCGGTCCCGCAAACTGCGCATTGCTGTTGCCCACCGCCAATGATTGCTCCGCAACCGCGACACATAGTGGGACGGCCGGAATTTAAAGTCTGGGTTGCTTCGTTACGTGATTTGTTGAGCAAGTCGTTTACACTAACAAGCGTGATGCCAATTCTCACTGAGAACCGGCATCACGCCCATGATTTCCAAGGTGACGGCTAACGTAAAAGAATTCTACACCCGTGTTTCCACGGGACACGTTGGGCCTGAGTCTACGCGCTAACCTCTTCAAGCAGGCTCACCAGATCGTCGGCATGTTCTTCCTCTATCGCGAGAATTCCTTCCAGCATGCGACGCGAAGTCGGGTCGTCGTTTCCGAAGTATTGAATCATTTCGCGGTAACTGTCGATTGCAATTCGCTCGGCAACGAGATCTTCTTTGATCATGTCGAGCAGAGTCGTTCCCTCAACGTATTCGGCATGACTATTCGTTAGCAGACCAGCAGGATTAAAGTCAGGTTCGCCGTTAAGCTGCACTATGCGCGCGGCGATCTGATCGGCATGGCCTTGTTCCTCGTTGGAATGCTGAAGAAACTCGGCTGCCACGCTTTCGGCGTGAATG
Organism: Acidobacteriota bacterium; assembly: GCA_040002755.1. Taxonomy (GTDB): domain Bacteria; phylum Acidobacteriota; class Blastocatellia; order Pyrinomonadales; family Pyrinomonadaceae; genus PSRF01. The sequence continues at coordinate 4,017 of JBDUDV010000019.1, forward strand.
CCGGAAGCCATGAAATAATGTCGCCGGTATCTGAGCACGCAAACGATCTCAGTCGCCAGGGCTTCATTCAAAATTTTGACTGCAGTCTCGCGGTCGGCCGAATAGCCTTCGGTAACTGCGCCGTCGGAAATATGTTTGCGGGCGCGGGCGCGCAATGTTTTGACGTCGGTAAGAAACGGTTTGTCGGACGCGGTTTTTGCTCCTGTTTTACCAGCCATGACTTTCACTCCTTGGATCAAATTGGGGGAAGGGTGATGGTACTCGCGTCGCGCGGGAGGGGCAAGTCAACGTCGCGGAAATCAATAGGACTTGATGGAAAGAACGTTTCTATGATGATCCTGCCTACGTTGTCTCACAATCAGAATGAACGTGAGAACACCCGACAGCGGGAGAACAACTTTCAACAAAGGCAATAACATCCCGAGGAAAACAGCCTCGAGATCACCCCACCAGATTCCGCCACAGTTGCTAGGCATGCCCTATAAGACACTCGGGTTCCTGGTAAGTTCCAATCGAACTCATCAAGAATGAGATTTCTTATTCGGCGGTGAGTTTCCCTTGGACTTTGATTTCGTTGGGCCCGCCTAGATTGTTTGTAACTTCCACCGGAACACGCCATACAAGCGTCTTGATTCGGCAGGTTCCCGTGTTGTCTTCGCGGCAATAGAAGAGTGTTAGCTGCATACGAATTTCAGCATTACCTGCTTCATGGCTTCTAAAGGGAATGCGCAAAGGCAGCTGAAGATTCTTTTGAGAGCGACTAATCCCTAGGCCGAGGGGGATTTCGCCGAGAAATCCTAAGTTCACTAGTTCCAAATGTGTAGGCCCGTTCTCGACTGACACTTGATAACGCTGCGGCGCGGCTGGATTCAGATGGTAACCGGCGGGCAGCTCCACCGTCGCGATGAGCGTTGGGTGGCCGTTCGCCGCCAAACTCTGAAGCGGCACCTTGATCTCCTCGGCATTCGGGCCCACCTCAGTCGCAGTTGATTCCGCACTGGCGTTGAGAGCAGGTGGTTGCAGGCCACGGATGTTGAGCGTGGAGGTTTTCTTCGTTTCCAGATCCACCACTCGCACCGCGTGATTATTTGTATCGGCCACGTAGAGTTTGCCGTTGGCGACGCTCAACCCACCGGGTTCGTAGAATGTCGCCGCGGTGCTGTCAGACTGGCCCGCTTTGCCGCTGCCGAGGAACGTTTTTACTGTGCGCGACTTCGGATCGAGTTCCTTGATCTTATGATTGTAGGTGTCAGCGATCAGTATCTTGTCGTTGACGGCGACGACGCCCAGCGGGTGCTGTAATCGCACGTCGTCGCCTGAACCATCAACGTCGCCGAACTCGAACAAGTCACCGCCGACGATTGTCTCCACCTGGCCGCTCGCGATGTCGATCGCTCGAATAATGTTTGACTCGCTGTCGGCTATGTAAAGTTTCTGCCCGGCGGACGTGATTCCCGAAGGCTGCGCGAATCCGGCCTCGAGCAACGATCCATCTTCTCGAGCTTCGCGGCCTGAACCGGCAAAAGTAGAGACCTCCTGCTTGTCAAGATCGAGTTTCCAGATTTGATGGGTGCCGGCCATGGTGATGTAAAGTTGGCGGCCGACGAGTTGCAGGTCCCATGGAGAGCTAAGCGCAATCGTGCGCGCCGGTCCCTGCTTGAAATAGTCGCGCGCTTGTTGGCCCGTCCCCGCGACGGTCTCCACCTTTTTCGACTTTAAATCCACACGGCGAATCAGATGGTTTTCGGTATCAGTCACGTAAAGACTGTCGCCATCGAGCGCCATCCCCTGCGGCCTAAAGAAGCTCGCTTTATCAAAAGCGCCATCCGCCGCGCCCGCCGCGCCAGTCCCTATTGTTTCGACAAGCGAGCCATCCAATTTGGTTACTACCAGCCGGTTGTGATTCGAATCAGCGATGAAAAGCCGATCGCCCTCTTCGTCCGCCAGCACCTTCCCTGGAAACGCGAGTGGCAGATCGCCGACTCTTGCACGCTCGAGCGTGAGCCGGAGCGGCGTTTCGTTCAACTCGCCGCGTTTGCGAAACTCAGCGACCGCCTTAGCGATCACTTGGTCGATCAGTTTGTAGTTTCCTTCACCAGACACTGCCCCGATTACATATCCCGCTGGATCGATTAGTACCTGTGTGGGCCAGGCGCGCACGCCATAACTTTGCCAGACCTTGAATTCCGCATCGTTGTAAACCGGGTGTTCGATCTCGTAGCGCAGGATGATGCGGCGAATGTTTTCCGTGTCCTTTTCATTGTCAAACTTCGCCGAGTGGACGCCGATAACTACGAGCTGGTTTGCATACTTATGTTCCAGTCGTTTCAGATCGGGGATGATGTGAATGCAGTTGATGCAGCCGTACGTCCAAAAATCCAGCAATACAACTTTGCCTTTCAACGCCGCAAGCGAGAGCGGCTTGTCGGTGTTGAGCCAGCCGCGACCGCCGACTAATTCCGGGGCTCGCACGCGAACCTTTTCCTGAGCAGACATGGCAGAACCTCTCGTTAAGTCTGAATTGAATGCGTAGCCGAAGAATAAAATGGCGGCAAGGAGAATGATTCCGCCGGCCCGAAGAAACCGAATTGTATGGTTGTTGCTCTTCAAGTAAGTAGCTATGCGACTTTCCTTGCGGTTTAGATTGCATCAGTCAGCGGCGGGTTGTAAGGCTAGTCATGCTGGTGCGGCGCTGCTTCCGCGACTTGCCCACCCAGAACTTGATCGAGACGATCGATCGCGCGACGAAGATGAGGAATTGTTATTGAACCGCCGACTACCAGCGCAACATTAAACGCGTCCAGAAACTCGGGCCGCGTGACGCCCGCGCCCACGCTCTGCTTGATGTGATAAGTAATGCAGTCGTCACAGCGCAACACGATCGAAGCGACCAAACCCAATAATTCTTTGGTGCGCTTGTCGAGTGCGCCATCTTCGTAGGCCTGCGTGTCGAGCGCGAAAAAGCGCTTGATGCCTAGATGATTGCTGCCGAGCAACTTCTCGTTCATGTCTGCGCGGTATTGATCAAATTCATCCATTACAGAGTGGCCTTTCATCGTGCATCCCGCGCGAAGGGTTTCCGGAGATGCTTTTACAATTCCCAGCCATTCTATCCGCGCAAACAGAAAGTCGCCAGAACCGGTCAAGCGATTGCCGGGATCGCGGGCGTCCCGCCCGCAAGTCTCTCCGATACTCTTTCGCGCTTCGCGCTCATTGCGGGCGGGACGCACGCGGTCCCGGAATAAAGTTGCTTGAGACTGCCAAACTGGCTCATCTCGGTTCGATTCTTTATTGAACGGCGCGGTTTGGTTAAGATGATGCCTCTGATTTCCGTCAGTCGATGAACCCATGAACAGCGAACCAATAGAAGCAGACGACGCGACGTCCAAACAAGCAGGCCGGAGACTGCAACTCGTCCACACAGGTTCATCTCAGTTCGCGATCTTCGCCGAGGACATTTCGGCCATAGTCGACTGGCAGGAACCGGCGCCGCTGCCGGGCGCTCCCAGTTCGGTGCTTGGAGTCGTAAGTATTCAGGGACGCATGTTGACGGTCCTGGATCTCTCAACGCTGCTCGACCTTGATTTAGCTTCGAGTGATACGTCGCTTAAAGCTCGCGGTTATCTGGTTGCACTGCGGGGCGATGAACAACTTGCGCTCGCGATCGAAGCGCCTGGCGAAGTCGTCGAACTTGCGCCCAATGAGTCGACAGCAGATCTCTCTGCGAATCAGGAAGGCCTGCCCACGCCTGTGCTTGGGGTCATGCAGCGTGAAGGCGCAGAGATAAAGATTCTTAACCTTAGAGGACTCTTCTCCACGGCGATTCAAGGATCTCAACGACGCCAACGACAGTTTTAGAGCGAAGCCACAATGTTGTCGCTTGCTGCGAATGTGAAAAATCTGCCTGAGTGTTAGAATCGAAATCGAATCAAACAATTGACGAGCCTTTGAGTCAAAGAGCCGCATTTTCGCTGTTATCGCACTCCTGACGTCAATTCCTCGTCCTTGTTGCCCTTAATATGCACGAACAAGCGTTCAAAATTCTTGAGTACGACGAGCTGCAGGCTTTGATTGGGCGCGGCGCGCAAACGCCCATGGGACTGGCGCGCGTCGCTCAATTAAGACCACTCGAGAACGCGGCCGAACTGGAAAGGGAATTGGTTGCAGTATCGGAGTGTGTCGAGTTGAGAAAACGAGGCGGGACTTGGGCGTTCAGTGAACTCGAAGATCCGGCGGAGAAACTAGCGTTGTTGCGCGTTGAGGGTACGATTCTGGAACCCGCCGCAATGCTTGAAATCAAATCGTTATCGGATCACGTTATGTCAGCTCGCGCTTCCATTCTTGCTGAGCGTCAAGCTTCTCCCGTGTTGTGGAGTCTGGTTGAAAGGCTGCCAGTCGAGTTGAGTCGCCTCAGCGCGCGAATTGCCAACAAGATTTTGCCGAATGGCGAGCTGGATGATCGCGCCAGTCCCGAGCTCGCGCGCATACGTCACGAGATCACCGCCTTGCGCTCGCGCATTACACGCACGCTCGAAAGCCTGATGCGGAAATCTGGCGAAGCAATACAGGACGAGTTGGTGACAATCCGCAACGACCGTTTCGTGATTCCGGTCAAGTCCGATCACCGAGCCCGCGTTAACGGCGTCGCACATGGTTACTCATCTTCTGGCGCGACGGCCTTCATTGAACCGTTGGAAACAATTGAAGCCAACAACGAACTGCAGGCGTTTCATGAAGCTGAAGCGCGCGAGATTTACAAGATTCTGTTTGGCTTAACTCAAGAGGTGCGCGAGCAATTACCGGCGCTCGGTCTGGCAGCGGACGCAGTGGCCGAACTCGATTTCATCAACGCGAAAGCAGTTTTTCATCAGAGGTTCAACTGTGTAATTCCTCAAATTGATTCAAATGCGATGTCCGATGGCCCGAATACTGAGAACGCGGGCGTCTCGCCAGCATCGAATCGCGTTATGGTTTCCCTGGAACTAGTCGATGCCCGCCATCCACTGCTCGAAGAAAACCTGCGTGCTTCCGGCGGTTCAGTAGTTCCCGTTTCTTTTTCTCTGGACGAAGAACACAATTCGATGGTGATCTCCGGCGCCAACGCCGGCGGCAAAACTGTTGTCCTCAAGACTGCCGGACTGCTATCGCTGATGGCCCTATCCGGTGTGTCGGTGCCGGCCAGTGAAGCAAGGGTTCCGTTTTATGCTTCGGTGCTTGCTGACATTGGCGACCATCAATCATTGGCGGCAAACCTTTCGACTTTCACGTCACACGTCGCCAACATCTCGCGCATGATCGAGATTTGCAAGGCGCCGGCGCTGGTTCTACTCGATGAAGTCGGCACCGGCACTGATCCTGAAGAAGGATCGGCGTTGGGCGTAGCTGTAGTGGATCACTTCCGCAAAGCTTGCGGCGCGCAGGTTATGGCGACTACCCATTACGGCGGCTTGAAGATGTATGCGGCGAACGAAGCGGGGGTGCTCAATGCCAGCGTCGAGTTTGATGAAAAAACTCTGCAGCCGACTTACCGGCTGATCGTTGGCGTGGCCGGTTCGTCCTCTGGCCTCGAGATCGCGCGGCGCTTTGGTATTCCAGCGAAGGTGATTGAGATTGCGCTGGAGTTGGTCAAGAATTCTTCGCGACAAGCGTCGGAATATTTGCGGAAAATTAAGCGCGAAGCCGAAGAGGCCCAGAGCTTGCGCGCAGCGCTTGAAGAAGAGCGAGTCGCCGTGGCGGAGAAGTTTGCGTCTCTTGACAAGCAGGCGGAACGGCAGGAACGTGAGCGCCATGAGGTCTTTCGCCGCGCGCTCGAAAAGACGGTCAGCGAGTTTGAGAAGCGATCGCGCGAGCTGGTCGCAACCATTCAGGATCGTTCTGAGCGTTTGAAAGTTGATCGTGAATCGCAGCGACGGGTAGGAGAGCTGAAGCGCGAAGCGCAACGGGCAGCCAATGCGGGAAGCAAAAGGGAATCGCTGACCGCGGCGCCGGCCAGCACGAGCGGACGCGGCGTGCGTGTGGTGCGAGCTGGGTTGGTCGTCAAGAAGGAAAAGGAACTTGAGGAAGGCAGGGTGCCGGAGGAGGAGTATACATCGGCGGAAGTTCGCGAAATTGCGGTGGGTGATACGGTGAAGCTGCGCTTGTTTGGTTCGATTGGGATTGTGGACAGTCTCAAGGGAGACGAAGCGGAAGTGCGTGTGAAGTCGCTCCGTTTCCGGGAGAAGCTCGAAAATCTTGAACGCGTTGAGCTGTCGGCTGCCGCAAAATCCAAAACAGAAAAGCTCGCGAGTCTGCGAGCGGGGCGCGGAAACGAACTGCAACTTAAGCCGGTGCTGGGGAACGGTCGCTCGGAGCTCAACGTGATCGGGCAAACTACTGACGAAGCGACCGATGCGGTTGATAAATTTCTCGATGAAGCGTCGCTTGCAAGTTTGAGTCAGGTGCGCATCGTTCATGGCCACGGAACTGGCGCGCTGCGTAAGGCAATCGCGGAACTGTTGAAGGATCATCCGCACGTCGCTCGCTTTATAGCCGCGCCGCAAGACCAAGGCGGAACGGGAGCGACCGTTGTAGAATTGAAACAATAAGAGATGCGTTACCCCCAGACATTTCTTGACGACCTCAAGCGCCAGGCTGACATTGTGCGCGTGGTGCAGGACTACGTGCAGCTCAAGAAGAAGGGCGCAAACTGGATGGCGTGTTGCCCCTTCCACAAGGAGAAGACGCCGTCGTTCTCCGTCAGTCCGGCCAAGGAAATTTTCTATTGCTTTGGTTGTCACAGAGGCGGTTCGGTTTTTAACTTTGTGATGGAGATAGAGCGCGTCTCGTTTCCTGAAGCGATCAAGCTGGTGGCCGAAAAGTCGGGCGTGCCGCTGCCGAAGCTAGTCGACGACAGTCGCTTTGAAGCGCGACGTAACGAAGCAGAAAGCGTAATAGAACTCAACAAATGGGCGCTGGAATGGTGGGAACAGCAGCTCGAGTCTAGCGTCGAAGCTCGCATTGCCCGCGATTACCTGCAAAGCCGCGAAATCACAAACGAGACTTGCAAAACATTTCGCATCGGCTACGCACCCGACAGTTGGGACGCGCTTTCCATTTATCTCAGACAAAAAGGCGCAACTCAGGACCAGATTGAACGCAGCGGGTTGGTTGTTAAGAAGGAGGATGGCGGTTCCTATGATCGCTTCCGGGGCCGGCTCATCTTTCCGGTGATGGATATTCATGGCAAGCCGATCGCTTTCGGTGGACGAACTTTAAAAGCGGACGAAGGCGCGAAGTATTTGAATTCACCGGAGACAGCGGCTTACGTAAAGGGGCGCAATCTCTTCGGCCTTAACCTGACACGCGACGAAATTCGCAGAGCTGGATTCGCCATACTGGTCGAGGGATTTTTAGATCTGGTTGTTCCTTATCAATTCGGAGTGCGCAATGTGGTGGCAAGTCTAGGGACGGCGCTGACACCGGATCAGGCGAAGTTGGTAAGCAGGTTTGCCCGCAAAGTTGTGGTCAATTATGATGGCGACAATGCGGGTGTGCAGGCAGCAAAAAAAGCCATTGCAATACTTCTTGCCGAAGATTTGGAAGTGAAAATTCTGGTCCTTCCGGATGGCTCCGATCCGGATGAGTTCATCAGAAAATCAGGCGTTAGTGAATATCAACAACAACGTGGGCTGGCGCAACCCCACATTCAATTTGTGATCGATCAAGCTGTCCGGGATCGCAAACTCAGTAACCCGGCCGACAAGGAAGCCGCGATAGACGACGTGCTTCCGTACATTCGCGCCGTTCCCAGCCGCATTCAGAAACGCGAGTACTTTGACATCGCCATGGACTCGCTGCGAATCGGCGACACCACCTTACGGCGGGAGTTGTGGCATTCAATTCGACAGGGAAGCAGTGAAGCCGGACGCACTGGGCAGATAACTATCAAGCGAACGCCTGTGAAACCTACGGTGGCGGAAGAGCGTCTGCTTGGCGTAGTTTTTGCCAACGACGAGTTGCGCACTGCGGTCTTGCGGATGTTGCAACCTGAAGACTATGAAGACCTGGCGACGGCGCCGCTTCTGCGCGCTTTGCTTGCGTTAGAGGGCGAAAATCTGGCGATTGACTTCGATAGCTTAAGCGAGAAACTCGGAGACAATCCGCTGATTTCGGAATTGTTGCCAATGTTGATGATGAGCGAATCTCTGCACGCGTCTAATGAAAACTACACCCCTGAAGAGTGTGTTTTTACTTTCCGTCTCATGAAACTGCAAAATCGCATCGACCAGTTAAGAGATGAGAGCATGATCGCTGAACGTGAAGGCGACACCGAAAGAATTTTGCGAGTATCGACGGAACAGACGAAGTTGGCGAAGCGCAAGAGCGTCCTGCTGACAAAGGCAGAGGCCGTGCAGCTGGAACACTAAGTCAGACGTCGGCGGGTGCTTTGCGACGACCTCACCTGAAGGTGTTCCCGGTTGAACCAAGCTCTCTTACAATCGCCCGTATTAGAGTTCGACTACTGGAGCCGAAGAAGAATTGAGTATCGAAGACAAAGATCGTGATGATGTGATGGAGCGTCTCCTGGAGTTGGGCGGCGACAAAAAATACCTCACGTTCGACGACCTTAATCGCGAGCTCCCGGAAAATGTCGTTTCGCCGGACGACATCGAAGATGTGCTGCAAAAGCTCGAAGGCTCAAACATCCAGGTCGCGGATTCCGATGGCCATCTGCTCGAGCAAACTACTGCGATCGCTGTCGACGAGGAAGATGATGAGGAAGACGTCGAGCTCGATCTCTCCGCCGGCGCACCTGAGAAAACCAACGATCCGGTGCGTTTATATTTGCGCGAGATGGGCGTTGTTCCTCTGTTAACGCGCGAAGGTGAAGTGGTCATTGCTAAGCGCATTGAGCGCGGCCAGCTCAAGACCCAAAAAGCGATTGCGCGTTCACCTATTGCGGTTAAGGAACTTCTGACGATTGGTGAGCAACTCGAGGCGGGTAAAACCAACATCCGCGAAATAGTCGTGTTCGCGGAACAAGCAGAGTTAACCGGCGACGACGATGTGGACAAGGCTGACGAGTACCGGGCCTGGACCATCGAAGGTATTGAGAACATCCGCAAACTTTTTAAGGAGGGATTGAAAGACTGGGAAAAGCTGCGCGACGAACAGAAGGCCACGCGCGGCAAGAATAGTAAGAAGGTAGTGCGGCTGCGGCGGAAAGTAGCGCGTCTCCGGCTGGAAATTGCGCAGGAGATAGGACGGCTAAATATCACTGAACGGGCGCGCCAGCGTCTAATTGGTTCCATAAGGACAGTACAAAAAGAGGTCCGCGACGCCGAACGAGAAATCGACGGCCTCGCCGAAAAGCTCAGCCGGAAACGCATCAAGCTTAACGATCAAAAGGAATTCAAGCGGCGCGTTTCGGCAGCGAAGAAGCGACTGCTGCAGATTGAAGTTGAACACTACATCAGTCCGCTTGAAATCAAGCGATCGCTGCAGGTAATCACAATTGGCGAGCAGCAGACTGGGCAGGCTAAGCGCGAACTGGTTGAAGCAAACCTGCGTTTAGTAGTTTCAATTGCAAAGAAGTATACGAACCGCGGGCTCGCTTTTTTGGATCTGATACAGGAAGGCAATATTGGTTTGATGAAGGCGGTCGAAAAGTTTGAATGGCGGCGCGGGTATAAGTTTTCCACCTACGCGACGTGGTGGATCCGTCAGGCGATCACCCGGGCAATTGCCGATCAGGCGCGCACTATTCGGATCCCGGTGCACATGATTGAAACCATCAACAAACTGATTCGAACTTCGCGGTCACTAGTGCAGGAACTGGGCCACGAGCCAACCAGCGAAGAGATTGCCAGGAAGATGGACATTCCGGTGGCGAAAGTACGCAAGGTCTTGAAGATCGCTCAGGAACCTATATCACTCGAGACGCCTATAGGTGAAGAAGAAGACTCGCATCTCGGCGACTTCATCGAAGACAAGTCGATCCTGAATCCGGCAGACGCCGTGGTCGCTTCCAATTTGCGTGAGATCACTGATGAAGTCCTGGCGACGTTAACGCCGCGAGAAGAAAAAGTGATCAAGATGCGCTTTGGTTTGGGTACCACCGGCTCGGAGCACACGCTCGAGGAAGTTGGACAACATTTTGCGGTTACCCGCGAACGCATCCGGCAGATAGAAGCAAAAGCACTGCGCAAACTCCGTCATCCGTCTCGATCCCGCAAGCTCAAAGCTTTTCTCGAAAACACTCAACGATAGATTTCGTTCGCCCAATAATTAAGGCGCAAACCGAGTAAATCAGCTGCGCCTTGTTTCCTCCCGGCAGAGGTGCTTACCTAATCGTCAGAAATGTTGAACTTCGAGCTGTGTAATCGAATTCGTAGTTGTAAACGTAGCCGGGGAACTCCATCGGTTTCGTAAACTGTACCCTTACTTCCATTCGATTGCTCTGCAGCTGAGTCGAGATAACGGCGTCGGTGGGAATGGAGTACTCCACCGAGCTTTTTATCAGTTGTTCCTTGACCCAGGACTCGGGCTTTCCCAAAGCCGCGGCGGCGTCTACATCGTGCTGCATGAGATCTTTGAGTTGATAAGCCTGATAGCCAACGGGGATAAATTCATATCCAGCGTAACCGACGATGGCAATAATCGTAATAACGATCAGGAATTTTAGCCGGGCGCCGCCTAGCTCAGACTTTCTCGTCTTTGTATTCATAGTCATTCTCTGACTTTCGCTACTGTCTGCGAAAAACTTCACGCACCGATTTTAGTAAGAGTTTCCGACTAATGTTGTTCCCGTCCACGATAACCGGACGACCAATGCGTTCGAGCAGGATCCATTGCAGCTGACCAGCCGTTCGTTTCTTGTCGTGCGCTATCGCGTCTAATATCTCGCGCTCATCCAGGTCTTGGGCTGTGGGCAGTGGGCCACAAAGGCTTACCGCCGTGTTAAGCAATTCTAACTCGGTTTGTTTGAGCAGGCCTAAGTTTTTCGAGAGTTCACCCGCCACCAGCATTCCTTTTCCTACCGCTTCGCCGTGTCGGAAGCGTCTATAGCTGGTGATCGCTTCTAACGCATGTGCAATCGTGTGGCCGAAGTTTAGGATTCGCCGTGAACGGTGATCAGAGCGATCGGCATCCTCCCGTTCATCAGCAGCCACGATTGCGGCTTTGAAGGCGCAATGCGAGGCAATCAGCTCTTCCAATCTAGGTGAGATCAAAGTGTCACGGTCCGGCGATTCCTCCAAGAATGCGGTTGTTGCTTTAAAAAGTTTTCGACTACTCACGGCGCCTTGTTTGATGCACTCGCACCAACCAGCAACGAACTCACGTGGCGGCAAAGTCCGCAGCGTTTCGATATCCGTAATGACCGCGGCGGGCTGGTGAAAACTTCCGACCAGATTCTTGCCAGTCGGCAAATTCACGCCCGTCTTACCGCCCACGGATGAGTCGACCTGCGCCAGGAGGCTGGTGGGGATTTGAATAAACGCGATGCTGCGGAGATAAACCGCTGCCGCAAATCCCGCCACGTCGCCGACAACCCCACCACCCAGGGCAATCACTCCGTCGCCTCGTTCGAGCCCGACCTCACTAAAAAAGCACAGCGCCTGCTGAACCGTTTGCATCGACTTAAAGCGCTCGCCGTCGCCGATTAAGCAGGACCAGATCGCAAAGCCGCGCGCCTCTAGACTCCGGAGCACAGCTGACCCGTACAGATGGAAAACCCTCTTATTTGAAACAATAACAACGCGTTGTGCGCGGTTGCCTAGAGAGTCACGAACTACCTGGCCCACGTTATTGAGAAGGCCACTACCGATCTGAATCTCGTATTTGTGCGGAGGTGTTTTAGTGCGAAGTTGGAGACGTTGCAATGACAAACTCCTCTTCCCGGATACAACCAGAACTGAAAGACCTTGTGCTAATTGAGACTATGGTAGTTTGAGAACGCGTGCAACCGCCAGTCGTGTACACGTCAATACATTGGATTCAGATTCGAGTGATTAGTGATTTGGAACTGGAAGCCGTCGAGAAAAGAGAATGGGCGCGACATACTTGGGAGTGTGTCGCGCCCATTCATTTTTTGTGGTCACTGTCCTCACCCCAGCAACCACTGAGACGGAGGATTAACCAACGTCTCTTCTTGCCCCACGAAGTACATGGCAACGCGCGTGCCGAGCCAGACACAACTTAGTTAACGAGTATGAAGCTAAGAACTTACGATTTGATTCTTGTGGTGACCTATAAAACCGCCTTTGGAGAATTGATCTGATCGAAGAAGAACAGAGCAATTATTTCAAAGTCGAGCGTAAAATTTTCACACGTATAGCAACCTAGGCGCCCAGCGAGTGTCGAATCACCGCCTGCAACGCTGCTGCGTACTTTTCGATTTCGTCCTGTCTCTTGCCCTCAATCATAATGCGTGCCAGCGATTCGGTGCCAGAGTAACGAAGCAGCAGCCTTCCCTGTGAACCAAGCTTGGTTTCGACCTCGTCCACAACATCTTGGATTGCGGGAATCTCAGCAAACGGACGCTTGACCGCTACTGCGACATTGACCAGGATTTGCGGAAACGCCTGAAATCCTTTCATAAGGTCGTGCAAGTCTTTGCGCGCTTCTAGCATCGCACGCAGTAGGCCAATCGTCGTGATTACTCCGTCACCCGCCAAGCTCAATCGAGGAAAGATAATGTGGCCTGATTGCTCGCCACCCAAGCTGACGCCAAGTCTCAGGAGCTCCTCCAGGACGAACTTGTCGCCAACATCTGTACGGACCAAACGGATGGCCTCTGACTTGAACGCGAGCTCGAGTCCGATGTTGCTCATCACTGTGGCCACTACGATATCGTCAGTCAATTCACGGCGCGAGCGCAGGTGCCTGGCGAGAACCCACAAGGTACCATCACCGTTCACCAGGTTTCCGCCGGCATCGACAAACAAAGCGCGATCTGCATCGCCATCAAAGGCCACGCCGAGGTTCGCGCGCTGCTTTATGACTTCAGCCTGGAGCGTTTCCGTGTGGAGGGAACCACAATTGAGGTTGATGTTGCGGCCATCGGGCTGGCTATTGATTGTGGTGACGTTTGCTCCTAGTCGTTCGAATAGTTGGGCCGCGAGGTTTGAAGCTGCGCCATTCGCGCAATCAAGCACGAGCCTAATGCCGTGAAGAGAGAGGTCCCGGGCGATTTCTTCGGCCAAGAAATCTGCATAACGCTTGCGCAAATCAGCTTCGCCAGCGTCGCTTGCTAAAAGAGAGAACGAGTGTTCGGTGACGATCGCCCTCTCGCCCTGCTCAAACACATCGCTCTCGATGAGTCGCTCAGTTTCTTCGTCAAGCTTGCGTCCCGAGGGCGCAAAAATCTTGATCCCGTTGTCGCGATATGCATTGTGCGAAGCGCTGATCACTACTCCCGCAGCAGCCGGCAGTGTGCGAGCGAGAAAGGCAACTCCTGGGGTCGTAATGACTCCGGCTGACTTCGAAGTCGCTCCGGCCCGCGTCAATCCTGCAATCAGAAATTGTTCCACCCACGCACCTGATTCCCGTGTGTCTCTTCCAATCACGATCAGCGGCGCATGGCCAAGTTTTTCGGTAAGACGACGCGCAATGGAAGCTCCGACCGTCTCAATCGTTATCGCGTCCAGCGGAAAGACACCGGCTTCTCCGCGCATGCCATCAGTGCCAAAAAGTTTGTTCATCCGGAATTAGAGAAAGGAAAATTTAGGTGAAACTAGGGGTGGGGAGCTGGCGAGAGGAGATGCGCTACGAAAGACGCTCCGTCTCCGTTACCGAATCCAGTGTGTAGCGCGCCACGTCTCTTCTCGGCAACATCAACATGAATATCAACGGCCGGGTCGATCACCTCGATCTTCGCGTCAGGAAGGTTTACCTCGGCGCGCGACACATTGAAGCTTTCCGTCTTGCCATCTAACCAAACCGTTTCTGTTATTACTTTGCGCAAGGCGTTAACGCGGTCAGCCGGGCCGCGCAATCTGATCTTTGACGGGTTAATTTCTACATTGCCCAGCTCGTAACCTTCGGGTAGCGTGCCTTCAAACTTGACTTCAACGTCCACTGTTTTCTCTATCACAGGCTCGAGCCGAATAGAAATAGTTGCTGGATGAAAACCCTGAATCTTTACGTCTTCCTGTAGATCCACTTTGACGCGATCCAGGGTTAACTTAATAACCCGCTCGCCCGCCCTCTGATCGCTCAAGTCCACATTTGCAATCAGGTCCCGCGGCCCAATGCGATCGAGCAGGTCTTTACTTCCAGTAAGAATCACATCAACGGTGCTGGGAGGTTCATTGCTAAGCTCGAGTCCAGCGGGTTGCAGGAAGTTGAGTTGCACGCCGGAAACGCGAAGTGTTACCGGCTTGTTCTGGCCAGCAACGCCCAGCCAGAGCGCGACCGTTATCGCCAGCGCCAGCAGCTTCAAACCCCAGTCTTCCATGAATACTTTGCGCAACAATCGTTCTGGCGCGGTTGGTATTCGCGGAACCGGAGCGCTCTCTGTTTCTTCGGTGTCTTGATAGGGCATACAGAACGTCAAGTAGAGATCTGAGCTCACATCCTTCAGACTTCAGCATTCGACCAACTTCAAATCGAGGCGACCTCTTCAGTATCAGCGTCAGGCTCGCCGGGTTTCTCCTGGGCTCTTACCTTCTCGCGTTTTGGGGACACGTCTAGCGCTGCCAGGATTGCTGCCTTGAGTTTGGGTGCGTCCAATCCGCGCCGTATCTCGCCGTGCTGAACGATAGAAATCAAGCCTGACTCCTCCGAAACCACCACTGCCACCGCATCGGTGTCTTCCGTCACGCCGAGCGCCGCACGATGGCGAGTACCCAGATCACGTGAGAGAAGTGGATTCAAGGTTAAAGGCAGAAAGCACGAAGCCGCGGCCACGCGGTGCCGGCGTACGACAACGGCGCCATCGTGAAGCGGCGATTCCGTATTGAAGATGCTCACCAGCAGGTCGTAGCTTAGTTCGGCGTCGAGTTTTACGCCGCCGCCGATG
The DNA here is from genome assembly GCA_040002755.1 of Acidobacteriota bacterium. Lineage (GTDB taxonomy): Bacteria > Acidobacteriota > Blastocatellia > Pyrinomonadales > Pyrinomonadaceae > PSRF01. The sequence continues at coordinate 19,018 of JBDUDV010000019.1, forward strand.
ATGTTTTTCAGTCCGATGTTACGCTCGATCACGATCAGCGCGCCGGTCTTAGTTGAGGCCAACGAGGTCGCGGCAAGAATTACTTCGTCGTAGGCGCCCTCGCCGAACTGTCCGTATTGTGCGCGCGTAAACGGCATGCGAAAGCGATTGCCGAAGGTGACGAGCGCCTGACGGATTTCATTTTGGAACAAAACGATGATTGCCACGCCGATATAAAGCAATGCGCCGCGCAAAACAAATGCAAGGGTGGCGAGGTCCTGCCTGACGGCGAGCCAGTAGAGAAGAGCAAAAGCCCCGATCGCAGCGACCATGGGGGCGGCGCGAGTTCCGCGAACGAGTTTCAAAACTGCATACACGAGCAAGAAGACAAGAATGATATCCGCGATGTTGCGCGGCTCACTAAGCCTTCCCAGATACTCTGTGTATGGCAGTAGTAACAACATTTCTTCGTTTGAAAAGCAGGATTTGCGGTTTGCGATTCAAGGGCTGCAATTAGTTTCACCTGATCGTAGTCGAAATCCCCGACGCTTCTAGCCGACGTGCTCAGGAACAACGTTTCGTTTTGTGCTGTGACTCTCTCGCGCCGACTCCAGAAAAATCATTTCAACGTTTGGTTCAGCTTTTCTGATCAACTTTTCAATCTCTTCATTAGTTCGCTCGATGTCGTCAGTAACGAGATCGTCTCGCAGATTAACATGCGCATTGATCAGGATTTGTTTCGGCGCCAGATGCATAGTTAGTAGTTCAATTAACTTCACGACATTCGGGTGGCTTTCGATCGCTGCTTTGATTGCCTGCCGGCTCTTTGGACTTGCCGCTTCACCAAGCAATAAACCGCGTGAGCTTCGCGCCAGCACAAAAGCGACTATCGCCAGGACGACACCGATTAATATGGAAGCCAGGCCGTCCCAATAGGCGCCACCGCCTGGACCAGCGTGGTGCTCGCTCAAGTAGAGTCCAGAGGCGGCGATCATTATTCCTATCAACGCCGCGGAATCCTCAAAGATCACTGTCTTTGCCGTTGGATCTTTCGACTCGCGAACGTACTCAAAGAACCCGAGGCCCTCATGTTGCGCTTCCTTTCGTTCCTGATAGATCGCCAGCGCAATTGAACAGCCTTCCAACACAAACGAGATGGCCAGTACCCAGTAGGCCCATTTCAGGTTTTCAGGAGCATGCGGGTGACTGAGCTTTACGATGCCTTCGTAAATCGCATACGTCGAACCGACTCCGAAAATAAAGATTGCCGCGATGAAGGACCAAAAGAATCGCTCCTTTCCGTGGCCAAACGGGTGCTTTTTCGACGCGGGTCGCTTGTAAAAACGCAATCCGAGCAGCAGAAACACTTGATTGGTGGTATCGGCAATCGAGTGCAGCGCTTCGGCCATCATGCCGGACGAGCCAGTGATCAACGCTGCTGCCAGCTTCAGAATTGCGATTACTGCATTGGCAAAGAGCGCACCCAATACTGCCAGCATCAACTAATTCCTTCGGTTACGAAATGGATAGCTCCGCTTGGATTATCGCGAAAAAGCGGGCGTCTGGCAATGAAGATTGGGAGTCGGTAGAAGGTAAATGAGGACAACATCTGTTAATCAGCGCTGCTTGGGCTTTGAATGTCGCTTGATGCTTCCGCTCTGCAGAAAACCTACCAACTCTCCCCGAGCGTTTACCACCGCAATCGCTCCGACGCCGTTTTCCTTCATTACTGCTTGCGCGGAGTCGAGCGGGCTCGAGGGTTCAACAAAAAACCCTGGTTTGACCGGACGCATAACTGTTTGCACTTGCGTGTTGGCCCAGCGCTCGCGCGGCAGTGACTTCAAATCTTCAAGCGACAATATCCCGTGTAGCCTTCCCCCAACGGCAACCGGAAAGCTAGTCTGACGATGCAACGGGAGAATGTCGTCGACGAATCTTGTAACCGTGAGCGCCGGCTCAATCGCCACCGGTGGCGACATCGCTTCACCCACCGTGACTAACCTGGCGTGCTGCGCGCTTTTTACAACCTTCGTCGCCGTGTCGAGCAGGAAGAGCCCAACAAGGATGGACCAGGCGCCCATGAAGTACGGTTGAGCTGCCCGCCAGTTTGGCGAAATCAAAATGTAGACTCCGAAGAGAACCAGCATGCCGCCGATTAGAATTCCGCAGATGCCGGCTTTGCGCGTGGCGTCCTTGATGTCTCCGCTCCTGCGCCACAGCAGAGCGCGCAGCACGCGTCCGCCATCAAGCGGGTAACCGGGGAAAAGATTGAAAAGCGCGAGCAGCAGGTTGCCGGCGGCGATCAAGAAGAAGACCACGACCGTCGGCTCGTAGTTTCCCAGGGCCGCAATTTTCGCAGCGACGAAAGCGAGTATGGCAAACAAAAAGCTGGCAGCCGGACCAGCGAAGGCGATGCGGAATTCAGCGCGCGGATTCTGCGGCTCGGTTTTGAGGCGAGCCAAACCACCAAACGGATGAAGGACGATCTCTTCGATTTCAATGCCTTCAGTTCTGGCCATCAAGGCGTGCGCGAGTTCATGCCCAAAGACGGAAAGGAAGAGACCAGCAGTAGTGATCAGACCGAGGAGCCAGGCGATGAGTGGAGCATGCGGGGGCACGCGGACGTTGACAACCTGGATAGCATGGCTCTGAAGGTTACTTGAGATCAGCCAAACGCTGAGGATTACAACCGCGAACCAGCGATAGTCTATGCGTACCGGGATGCCATAGACACGCGCGATCGTAAGTTGCTGTTTGACTAGCTGAAGCAGGTTCATTTGGCCGTGTCGGAAGTGATAACACCAAGCCGCCGGGAGCGCAAAGACTAGAACGGTTTAGTTTGCGGACATGACGTCTTCTAGAAAGCGCCGCTGGCTTTCTGCCAATCAACTTCCCACAAAACAACCGGCTGCTCGCGATTCTTGACGGTGATTGGTTCGCGGGGCTGCAATTTATAACGGCTGCGCGCAGCCTTTGCGGTCGCGTCGCTGATGAGAATTTGACCGCCTTTGGCGTTTGATTCGAGCCGTGAAGCTGTGTTTACTGCGTCTCCGATGGCGGTATATTCAGACCGGCGTTCCGAACCGATGTAGCCGACGATCACTTCCCCAGTGTGGAGTCCGATTCCCACGCCAACTTCCGACAAACCTTCCCCTCGCAATTCCGTGTTGATGCCGAGCAGGCGACGTTGCATTGCGACGGCGGCATTCAACGCGTTGGAGGCATCTTCCGGGGTCGTCGTAGGCGCGCCGAAGAGCGCCATCAAGCCGTCGCCTATGTATTTATCAAGGGTTCCACCATGCGCAAAAATGATGTCTGTCATAGCCGAGAAGTAGCGGTTGAGCAGGCTGACAATTTTTTCTGGAGCGGCGTGCTCGGAAATGCGTGTGAAACCGCGAATATCAGCAAAGAGGATGGTAATGGTTTGGCTGACTCCCCCAAGTTTGAACGAATCAGGATTCTCGAGCATCTGTTTCACCACATACTCGGGAAGGAACCGGCTGTAGTTCGCACGGGCCACCTCCTCGCGAGCCAAGCGCTCGTGCGCGCGCGCGTTCTCAACTGCGATCGCCGTTTGCGCAGCGACCGCGCTGATCAACTCCAGATCGTCGGGCTTGAAGGCGGCAAAAGGATCCAGACGATCAGCGTAAATGGCTCCGTGTACTCTCGACTCACCAACCAGCGGCGCGCATATAGTTGAACGCACCCCCTGAGAAACGATCGAATCGACCCCCGCGAATTCTTCATCGGAAGCAGCGTCCTGCGAAAGCAGCGCCACTCGATCCCGCATGACCTTGCGGGTGATTGTGCGTCCGATCGAGAGTTTACGAGCGTGGTTGTTAAGACTCTCGTCGCGCGCGCGCATAGCGATAGGATTCAACTTCACATCTTCGGGATTCTCTTTTCCTGTACCCTCTGCCAATAGCGCGACCACGCGATCAGCTGGAGTCGAACGGAAAATAACATCGGTCGCTTTAGCAAAGATCGCTTCGAGATCAAATACTGACCCGAGGGTCTTACTCATCTCGTAGAGCGCGGAAAGTATGTTTGCTTTTCGTTGCAGCGCTTCGAGCACTTTATCTCTGGACTGGCTCGTCGTCGCTACCCCAGATAAGTTTTCTGCTGACTTGTGCAGGACGGTCTGCATTACATCGTTGGCAGACACGACCAACTGGGTATGGCCGAGAGGCTTGTCGTCGTAACGCACATCCGTGGTGCGCTCTTCAGCGCGTTGTTCAAACCGCAGCGTGCTGGCGCCAATGGTTATGCGGTCGCCGTTCTTTAACAGATATTCCGAGTGTGGGCCGCCGTTGACGAACACCTTGTTGGCACTGCGCCTGAGTTCGCCGTTTATCACCGCGCCGTCGACGAGTGTAAACAGACCATCGTCGCCGGACTTGATGTGCGCGTGATAACGCGATGCTCTGGGGTCATCCAGAACGACAGTGTTATCAGGTGCGCGACCGATGGTGCACGGGCCCTGAAACAGAAGGTTGTATTCCCATTGGCGCCCGCTGGCGTCGGTGACTTTCAGGAGTGCCATAAGAAATGAATCGAAGGTCCTAAATCCGCAGGAGGGTGCCCTCGTGAAATAAAAGCCTGACTAACTCAAACGATGATCAAATTCCAACTAGTTCGACGTCGATCCTAACATGGTTTACCTGTGACAACTAAACATGTTTACCGGAGGTAACAAAAATCCATTCGGATGAAAACCGCTGCAGCTGATCGAGTCAGTCTCAGGGATTAAGATTCAGCCACTCACGAGTCCGCACGGTCACCGGCGCGATTGCAATGTGTGCGTCCGCGCTTTCACCTGGCGCGGTTGTTAAGGTGGAAAAGTCAAGGTCAGGAACTCACGTTGTTTGTTCCGCTTTTCACTTGCGAGAGTTAGGATCTGAATCGCTTGACGCTTTGCGAGACCAGTTGCTAGACTCAAAATACTTACCAAGCAAGGGCCCGGCGCTTAAGATGCGTCGCTCGGATTTCCCCCAGACCCGCGCGGCGGCGCAGTCTGATTTTCAAACTCAATGGAGGTGCTGCGTGGGCTTCAAAGTCGGCCAGAAGGTTGTTTATCCAAATCACGGTATCGGAACCATCGAGCAGATTGAGCAGAAGCAAATAGGCGCTACCCTACTCCCCTTCTATACGCTTCGGCTGGCTGCTAATAACTCCCTAGTACTAGTTCCAGTCTCAAATGCAACGGAAGTGGGCCTGCGGTCGCCAATCTCTTCCGGTCAATGCGACATGCTCTTCAAGTTGCTGGCTGATGATTTTCAGTTTCCAGCTAACGATTGGAAGGATCGCTTCAAGGACTTTTCTGAGAAGATGCGCACCGGCGATGTCTTTGAAGCGGCCGAAGTGCTTAAGCATTTGACCTATCTCGGCAACCTCAAGCCTCTTTCATTTCGTGAGCAACGTATGCTTGAGCGCGCCCGCTATCTGGTGATTTCGGAATTGGCCGCTGTCTGTCGGCAGCCGGAATGCAACATCGAACCGCGTGTCGAAGAAGCGCTGTCTCGTGCTTGCCTGAAACATGATCGCCGACCAGCGCGCGCCCGCGCTGCCGGAGCCGCCGCGGGCCACTGACCAGGCACCTCAATCAAACCAGCCACTTCGGTATTGGCTTTCCGAGCGGGCAGCACCAGTGTGTTCCAGGCGCGGTGGCCCGCGTGCTATAATCACAGCCTCCAATGGACGAACCTGGCAGTAATCCCACCCAAAGTTTTCCGCAGAGCGTTTCGCCACCCACGCTGCTCGTATGATTTCACTTATCAAACTGCTTGCGATCGCATTGCTGGTTGCGACTAACGCATTTTTCGTCGCCACGGAATTTGCACTCGTGTCCGTTCGGCGGGCGCGACTGGAAGCGCGTGTCGCCGCCGGTAGCAAAAATGCTCGTGCTGCGCTTCGGTTGCTTGATAGTCCAACCATCTTTATTTCGGCAGTGCAGTTTGGAATTACGCTCGCCTCGCTTGCCCTGGGCTGGATTGGCGAACCGACTGTTGCCCGCTTGCTTGAGCCAATTGCTGCGAGCATCGCGTCAGAAGGGCGGGTGGGGTATGTGGTCCACGCCATGGCGATTGCCGTCGCCTTCTCCGCGATCACGTTCCTGCATATCGTGTTGGGGGAGCTGATGCCGAAGATGGTGGCGCTCGAGCGCGCCGAACGAGTCGCGCTCTTCTGCTCACGACCTTTAGAGCTTTTTGCGAGAACCTTTAGTGCGCCCCTCTGGGTGTTCAATTCGGTGGGCGCTGCGCTTGGCCGACTAATGGGCTTGAAGTCAACTTTGGATCATGCGGCCGTTTACACCGAAACTGAGCTGCGTCAGTTGATAGACGTCGCTCGTGATAGTGGCTATCTGCGAGCTGAAGAAAGACGGTTGATTCATCGCGTGTTTGAGTTTTCCGACACGGTAGTGCGCGAAGCGATGGTACCCCGAACCGAGATGGCGGCCATTCCCAGCGATAGTTCGCTCGAACAGCTCACTAAAGCATTTCAGCAACACAGCTATTCGCGCCTGGCCGTTTATCGGGAGTCGCTTGATGACGTGATGGGCTTCATCCACAGCAAAGACGTCATGCCCTTTCTGCTCTGCCCCGAGAATTTTCGCCTTGAAGATGTGCTGCAACCGCCGCTTTATGTGGTCGACACGGCACGCCTTGAAGATGTCTTGCGGCAAATGCAGAAGGCGAAGTCCCATTTCGGATTCGTGGTTGACGAACATGGCGGACTGGAGGGCATCCTCACGCTCGAAGATCTGCTGGAAGAAATTGTTGGCGACATTTCGGACGAACATGACGAAGATGTAAATGAACAAATCGTCGGTCTTGGTGACAACAAGTACGCGCTGGCCGGAGGTCTCGCGGTGCGAGATCTAAACCGGCGACTCAAGCTTTCGTTGCCGGAGTCTGAAAGTTACACCACGATCGCCGGTTTCCTGATGACGGAAGCAGGTCACGTGCTTAGACCAGGTGACCACGTTAACTACAACGGAATTCAATTTGAAGTCGATCGCGTTGAACAACGCCGAGTGATCACGGTCCGCCTGGAGTTGCCAGCAGTCGATCACGGGGCCGAGACGGCTGAGCAGGCGAGTGAAGGCGCGCGTGCTGCAGGCTGATTCTGGTTCACTCGAACACTTCGATTCCAACAGTGACGATGGTAAAGTTGCCCCGTTTGATGCAGGTTGAGTGTACTCCTTGATCGCAGAGTTCTTTTGCTGGAGCGAAACGAAATGAGCTGGATTGAAGCCGTAAATGCGCGCGAAATTCTGGATTCACGTGGTAACCCGACCATTGAAGCGGAAGTGACTTTGGTGGGTGGCGAAATTGGTCGCGCCGCTGTCCCCTCCGGAGCATCTACCGGCGAACACGAAGCGGTCGAGTTGCGCGATGGCGACAAGAAGCGCTATGGCGGAAAGGGCGTGCTCAACGCTGTCCACAACGTGAACGAGCTCATTGCTCCGGAGCTGGATGGAATGGATGCGCTCGATCAAGCAGAGATTGACAGTGCTCTGATAGCACTCGACGGCACGCCGACGAAGTCGAAGCTTGGCGCCAACGCCCTCCTAGCTGTCTCCATGGCGACAGCGCGTGCTGCCGCTGCTTACCTGGAGCTGCCGCTCTACAAATATCTCGGTGGTCCTAACGCGCGCACCTTGCCGGTACCAATGATGAACATCATTAACGGTGGCGCGCATGCTGATAACAACGTGGACTTTCAGGAATTCATGATCGTGCCGGTTGGCGCGGAAAGATTTAATGAGAGCCTGCGCATCGGAACCGAGATTTTCCATAAGCTGAAAGCTGTACTCAAAAAGAAAGGCTACGCTACCAGCGTCGGCGATGAAGGCGGGTTTGCTCCAAACTTGAGTTCCAATGAGGAAGCAATCGAAACCATACTCGAAGCGATTGTTCAAGCTGGCTACAGTCCGGGAAAGGATTGTCTGTTGGCGCTTGACCCTGCCGCGAGCGAGTTTTACGACGGCAAGTCGTATGTCTTCGAGAAGAGCGACAAGCGTGAATTGTCCAGTGATCAGATGGTGGAGTTTTGGAAATCGTGGTCTGAAAACTATCCGATTATTTCTATCGAAGATGGCATGGCTGAAAACGATTGGACTGGCTGGAAGACGTTGACTGATGAACTCGGCGACCGCGTCCAACTAGTCGGCGATGATCTATTTGTGACCAATACCGAATTCCTGCGCAAGGGAATTGAGCTTGGCGTTGCAAATTCCATTCTGATCAAAGTAAATCAAATTGGAACGCTGACCGAAACTTTGGATTGCATCGAACTCGCGAAAACAAACGGCCGCACCGCCGTGATCTCGCATCGTTCAGGTGAGACCGAAGATCCCTTCATCGCCGACCTGGCCGTGGCCACCAACGCCGGCCAGATCAAGACCGGCTCGCTCTCGCGAACTGATCGGATTGCCAAGTACAATCAACTGCTACGCATTGAAGAGGACTTGCGCGGCGCCGCGCGTTATCCGGGTCGCGCTGCATTTAGGGTGAAGATCAATGAATCTGCCAGACATCAAACATCTGTTTGACTATACCGAATGGGCTAACGACCTCGCGTGGAACGCCGCCGCGCAGTTGTCGCACGACGAACTGCGTCGAGATTTTAATATCAGTCACAAGTCGATCTTCGGAACGCTACTGCACATGGCAGGCGCGGAATGGATTTGGCTGCAGCGCTGGCACGGTCGCTCGCCGGTGGGCAGGGAAGCCTGGGCGCTTTGGACAACTGAATCCTGTGCCGATCTTGTAACTTTGCAGCAGCGCTGGCGGGAGTTAATTGATCGCCGCACGGAGTTCATTTCTAACCTGGACGAATCCCGTTTGACGGCTGAACTGCCGTTCATGCTTCTTAGCGGCGACGCGAGTTCGCTGCCGCTTGTCGGTCAAATGCAACACGTCGCCAATCATGCGACGCTGCATCGCGGTCAGGTGGTCGGTATGATTCGCCAACTTGGCATCGCACCGCCATCCACCGATTTGCTGTTCTACCTCCGGCGCGAGATACCCGCTTGAGTAATCCTGATTTCATTCCGACATCTATGGTTGAATCCTGGGAGCGTGACGATTACCTGATCACCACCGATCGTTCGCGCCTTGATGTCGCGTTAATCCACAACTTTATTTCAAATCAGTCTTACTGGGGTCTGGGCCGCCCGCTTGAAGTTGTGCACCGTGCGCTCGACAACTCTCTAAACTTCGGACTCTACCGCGCCGAGCAGCAGATCGGTTTCGCACGCGTGGTGACGGACTACGCGACCTTCGCGTGGATTGCCGACGTTTTTGTGCTGCCTGAGCATCGCGGTGCCGGCTTGTCGAAGTGGTTAATGGAAGTGATGCTCAGTCACCCGCAATTGCAGGGCTTCCGGCGTTGGGTCCTGGCAACGAAGGATGCGCATTCGCTGTATACCCGTTTTGGTTTCATTTCTCTGCATCGACCCGATCGCTGGATGGAGCGCCCGGATCCGAACATGCAGGAGAGCCCAGATTACTGGAACAAAGATCCGTCAAACTAAGAAAATCTCTGGGGTGTGAATTGAATCAAAAACGCGGACCATTGGCACTCGTCATTATTGATGGTTGGGGCTACTCGCCGAATCGCGAAGGCAATGCTATTGCACTGGCGGAGACCCCGTATTACGACGAACTCTGTGAGACTTACCCGCAGACATTGCTCGAAGCTTCCGGCACGCGCGTTGGACTACCAGCCGGCGTTATGGGCAATTCGGAAGTAGGGCATTTGAATATCGGAGCAGGACGCGTGATTCGCATGGACGTGTCGCGTATCGATCATGACATCGCGACTGGAGAGTTTTTCCGTAATGAAGTCTTGCTGGCAGCGATGGACGGCGCCATGAGGCGCGGCAAAGCGCTGCATCTGATGGGATTGATCTCAGACGGGCAGGTTCACTCCTCGCAGGAGCATCTCTATGCTTTGCTTCGGTTGGCAAAACAATGCGGACTCGCTCGCGTCTTCATACATTGTTTTCTCGACGGAAGGGATACGCTTCCTTCATCCGGCACCCGTTATGTTGCGGCCTTACAGCAGAAGATCGAGGAGGTCGGTTGTGGGCAAATCGCAACGATCATTGGACGCTACTACGCGATGGACCGCGACAAGCGTTGGGAGAGAACTGAGCGTGCCTACGAATTGCTCGTGAGGGGCAAGGGCGAACGGGCGACTGATCCAGTTGCAGCAATCAGGAGTTCATACGAACGAGGAATCACCGACGAGTTTTTTGAGCCAACCGTGGTCACCGACACGAACGGTCAGTCGGTGGCCACAATTAAGGACGGCGATGGAGTTATCTTTTTCAACTTTCGCCCCGATCGCGCGCGACAAATTAGCCGGGCGCTCGCAATTTCTCCTTTCGGTGAGTTTGATGTGACAGGCCGTCCTCGGGTTCATTTTGTGTGCTTCAATGTTTACGACCTTTCGTTCCCGCTGCCAGTTGCATTTGCACAGCACGGTCATAAGAATGTACTGGCCGAAGTTTGGGGAAAAATCTGCCTGCGCAATTATCGCCTGGCAGAGACGGAGAAGTATGCGCACGTCACTTATTTCTTTAATGGAGGCGTCGAAAAAGAATTCGCTTGCGAACGACGGCTGCTGGTTCCTTCGCTGCGGATCGCCACTTACGACTTGCAGCCGGAAATGTCGGCGTTCAAGGTTACCGACAGAGTTTTGCGCGGGATCGAAGAGCAAGAGACTGACGTGTTCATCATCAACTTTGCGAACCCGGACATGGTTGGCCACACAGGCAAACTCGATAAGACGATTGAGGCGTGTCAGTATGTTGACACTTGTTTGGGTTGGATCACGAAAGGCATTCGTCATGCGCGAGGCGTAACACTAATCACAGCGGATCACGGAAACGCGGAACAAATGATCGATCCGGTGTCGGGCGGTCCGCACACCGCGCACACGCTAAACCCGGTGCCATTCCACTTGATTGACGAAGCGTCACGTGGCTTGAGCCTACGTGCTGGCGGCGCGTTGGAAGATGTGGCGCCGACGGTGGTTGGTTTGTTAGGGAACGAAAAGCCGGAGGAGATGACCGGCCGTGACCTGCGGGATTTAGATTGACTGCCATTGAAGGATTTGGAAGTGTTTGATCCGCGCAATATCCTGGTAATTGATTTTGGTCAGCTTGGCGATGTCGTGCTCAGTCTGCCGGCGTTGGGGGCCATTCGAAAGCGATTTTCGCTAGCTCGGATCACGGTGGCGGTGGGTAAACCGGGCGCAGAGGTGATCGCACTATCAGGTTTCGCCAATGAAACCCTGGTGGTTGATCGTGTCGCCTTGCGCGACGGCTTCAAACCGTTATCTGTCTTTCGCGTTTTCAAACTCGTGAAAGAAGTCAGGGAGAAGAAGTTTGATTTCGTAATCGATCTCCATAGTCTTACCGAAACCAATCTCCTCGGATTTCTGTCTGGAGCCTCGAAGCGTCTCTACTCACGACGGCCCGGTCGCTCGCTCGACTATTTGTCAAACTTCAAGCCGCGTCCACCGATTGAAACTGATCATCGCCAACGACATCTTATCGATCGCTATCTGGATGTGCTCCGTCCACTTGACATCGAGGACGCGGAACGTCTGCCAACGCTCAAAACTCGACCCATCGACGCTGCGGCCTTGGAACGGGTTTTGGTTAAGGCGAAGGCTGACTCCGGCGCGCCGCTGGTGGGACTCTTCCCCGGCGCCGGTCACCCCAGCCGTCGTTGGCCACTTGAACGGTTTGCGAGCCTTGCGGATTTCCTAATCAGAAACGACCAGGTGAAGGTGCTGGTCTTTATAGGCCCCGAAGAACAAGACTTCATCAAGGACATTCGGCTCCAGTTTCCACCATCAGTTGTCGTTCTCGATCAACTCACAATCCCCCAATTGGCCGCGGCCCAGGCGCGGCTGGCCGCCTTCGTTTCAAACGACACCGGACCGATGCATGTCGCGTCAGCAGTTGGCACGCCCGTTGTGCTCCTCCTTGATAAGCGGGCGCCCGAAAGTTATTTGCCGCAAGGCAACCGACATCGCGTAATTTATAACAGTGTCATCGGGGACATCACCGTGGATGAGGTGTACGCCGCAACGAGATCGATTCTGATCTCGGAGCGGGCAGCGACTCTATTCGCGAGTTGAGTAAGACCAGGCACCTTTAAGCATTATGAATAGTCTATTCGATAAAACTCGCAGACTTCCCTTGAAGAGCCTGTTAGTCATTTTCCTGGTAACTGTGAGCCTGACATTGCTATTGGTTGCAGGCAAAGGGGAGAACAAAGAGAAACAAAAGCCGGATTTGGTTTCTGAAAAGTCGTCTCCCGCGGGACCCACTGATTTAGCGAAACGGATAAATAATGCAATTGACGAGAGCGGTCCAGGGACGGCGCGCTGGGGAATTGCAGTCGTTTCGATGACTGACGGCTCTACGGTTTACGAACGAGACGGCGACAAGCTTTTTACCCCGGCCTCTAACATGAAGATTTATACCACCGGAGTTGCATTGGATCTTCTGGGGGCGGACTACCGCTGGCGCACTTCCGTCTATGCAAACGCGCCAGCCGACAGCGCCGGCCGCGTCAGCGGTGATCTCATACTGTACGGACGGGGCGCGCCTGATCTTGTGGCGAACAGTAAAGACCCGGACCGTGGCTCACTCGCAAAACTCGCAGACGATCTTTTTGCGCGCGGCGTCAGAAGTGTCAGCGGTAACGTTATCGGAGACGAGAGTTATTTTCGTGGTGAACCTTTGGGAGACGGGTGGCAATGGACCGACTTGCAGTGGTACTTCGGGGCGGAAGCAAGCGCGCTCTCGATCAATGGGAATCAGGTCGATGTTAACTTTATTCCTGGCGGATCTGGAGAACAACCGATCGTTCGGACGAGCGATACCGAAAGCTATGTAACCGTACAGAATCGTATGGCTGCAGTTGATCGAAGCGGCCAACCGACTTTAGGAATGCACCGAGGACTTTCTGATAACAACGTCGAAGTGTGGGGAGAGTTTGTGCCGGGCAGCAAGGGATTCGGTGCTCGACTCTCAGTGCACAAGCCGGCGCAGTGGGCAGTAAGGTTATTCGCGAAGGCTCTCAAGACGCGAGGCATACAAGTTGACGGACAAACGCTGTCGCGTGATTCGCGCGTACCTCCGAATGAACGGTTTGACCCGGCACGTTCGATCGAACTCGCCCTCGTACAGAGCCAAACCCTAGGCGAAGTTGCAAAGAAAACAAACAAAGAGAGCATCAATCTTTATGCGGAACTAATTCTCCGCACGCTAGGGAGAGAGCGTGGCCAGCTGACACCGGTTTCCGAGGGTGGAGGAAGAGAACGAGGGGACGATGAAACTGGCCTCGCAGTTGTTCGCATGTGGCTGGAGCGGGCGGGAATCTCGACCAGTCGACTGGCCCTGCACGATGGATCAGGTTTATCCAGGCTCGATTTGGTCACTCCGAAGGCGAGCGCACACTTGTTGTTAGCCTTGTCCAAAATCAACGCCAGCGTCGCATTCAAGGAGTCGTTGCCAATCGCTGGACGTGACGGAACTCTGGCTGGTCGGCTGAAAACAATAACCGACAGGGTCTCCGCCAAGACCGGTTCTCTAACCTACGACAACTCGCTTTCAGGCTACCTCACCACTTCCGACGGACGCCTCCTGGCTTTTTCAATCATGTGTAACGACCAGACTGGCCGGGACGATACTATTCGACTCATCGACCAGATTGTCGCCCTCATTGCCGCATTTCCAGACCTTCCCGCAGGAAAAAGTTAGAACTTTGCAGCTTTTTCGGGAACCGTCGCCAATGTTGACGCTAGACAAACCAAGTTTAACAGGCTATTATCCTCGGTGTCGGGTTTGCGGTTAGTCTATCTAACTGCGGCAGTCACATCCCCTCATTTCGTAGTTTTGGAAAGTCCCACCCCTTCTGGTCAGGAGTGTAATCAAATGAAAAAGCTGGTCGTTAGGTTCACATTAGGCGCTCTCGTGCTGGCGGTGTTTAGCGGCAATGCATTTGCGCAGTCTAGCCTTAAAGCGAAAGCAAGTCACCCCCGGTCGGCGCCTGCGGCAGCGGAGACGGAAAACGATCGCGTCAGGGATGGATTGGTCGGACCGGTCCGTCGAGTACGGACGGAAGTTGCGAAGCTTTCAGCTGAAACTGGCAAGACATTGGAGGGTAAACATGCCGTTCTGGAAGTTGTGTCATACGACATCAAGGGCAGTAAGGTCGAAAACCAGTATTTCCCAATTGCCGGTGCAAACCTGACCGGTAAAGAGGTTTATAGGTACGACGACAAGGGAAACATCAGCGAGATGACACTGCTGAACGCGGATGGATCTCTATTGAGCAAAGAGGACTACAAGTACGAATTTGATTTTGCTGGTAATTGGAACAAGATGACCACGTCGGTGGCGGTAATCGAAGGCGGGAAGTTGTCTTTCGAGCCGACGGAAATCACTTACCGGTCGATCATGTACTACCTCGACGAGAACATGATGAAGATGGCCCAGCCAGCTTCACAACCAGCCGCGGTGCCGGCTGTACAGCAGAACGCCGCAGCATCAGCGTCGGGAAATAATTCAACCGGCGCGAGTCTGGACAACAAGACAGCCGCAGTTGTCACAAAGGCCCCGACTTCTAACAGCAACGTGAACTCGAGTCAGAAATCTTCTTCATCACTGCCCGGCGCGATGGCGAATGTAGCGGACGACTTGAATGGTTTGGGATCCGCAGAGTTGGCAAGTGGTCGAGCAAATTTGAGCGCCGCAGCTCCGGTCGTGAAGGTCGATTCTGAACCGCCGCCGCCGGCCCCGAGGCCTATTCTCAAACCGGTTTCTGGTGGTGTACTCAATGGTAAAGCGATCAGTTTGCCACCGCCGAGCTATCCCGAGGCAGCTAGACGCTTACGAATGAGCGGGGTAGTCACGGTGGAGGTGATCGTTGATGAAACGGGAAAAGTAATCTCCGCGACGGCCACATCCGGACCTCCAGGGTTGAGGGATGTTGCGGTGCAAGCGGCGCTCCGAGCTCGATTCTCTTCGACCAAACTTTCCGGTCAGCCAGTAAAGGTTTCGGGTTCGATCGACTATAAGTTTTCGCTCTCCCAGTAAATCCCAACGGGGAAATCGCCAGCTCTCCAACTGGAGACTTCGCTTGCGATTCCTCGGACATCTCAATTCTTAGGAGGAGCTACTTTCAATGGCATTATCTGGACACCTGAGCGACCTTTCGCTTTCCGAATTAATCGAGTTTTTCTGCAACCAACGCAAAACTGGACAGCTCAAGGTCCTTTATCCTCAGGGTCCTGGCTACTTCTATCTTCAGACCGGTTCCGTGGTAGACGCGCGCATCGGTGTCTTGCGCGGGATTGATGCCGTATATTTTGCATTGACGCTTCCCAATGCGAAGTTTGAGTTTGGCGCCGAATCAGAACCTGCCGAACGGACGATCAATCAACCGTGGACTCAGGTAGTTCTTGAAGGTCTGCGCCGCCTGGATGAAGGGATCATTCCTACCGCTGCCTATCCGCCGGATTACCACGAAGAGGGCGATGCGCAAGTAACGGGCCAGCCGCCAATACCGGGTAACGGGCTTAAAAATTTACATGTTCCCTCATTTCTTTCATTCATGAGTTCGGAATCAACTGGTCCGCGGAAGTTTGCGATCGCGGGCGGGGTCGCCTTTGCTGTGATTGCAAGTGTTGCAGCGCTCGGTATTCCTGCTGGTTGGTACGGTCGTGCTAAGGCATCGGCAGTGACTAGTCAGCCACCAGCAACGGCGGCTGTTGTTTCGGAACCTGTGGCTCCAGTAGTGTCGACCAGTGAACCGGGGACCCCTGCGGAGAATTCACAGGCGGGCGATCACATCGACGAAGCTGCGCTGGCAGCGAAACGACAACACGAAAAGGAAAGAGCGAAGCCACATGAAGAAAAGGCAGCGGCGTTAGCGCAAGCTGGAGCCTCTTTGAATGCGCCGGTTCCAACCATTGTTGCTCCCCAAGCTACGAAGTCTGGAGCAAAGAAAATTACGGTGACGGTTACTTACGATGAGTCGGGACGCGTTACGCAGGCATCAGGCGGCGACGCGAGCGCCGTGAGGATTGCACGTCAGAAACGTTTCCCTCCAGGCAAGGCCGGCTCGGCAACAGTAACGATCCCCATCAACTAAAATCGAGAAAGGTAAGAGAGTAAGGGGGAAAGAGTAACGAGCTCAGCGGCTCGACCCTTTCCCCCTTAATCTTTTCCTTTAGTGGTTTAGACCAGGCGCATGATTTCGTCGTCTGCCAAGACGTTGGACGCCAGTTTTGCGCGATCGTAAATCCGGCTAACACGATCATCGCTTGCTTCGATTCCGCGTTTCTCGAGCCAGTAGATCACATTCGACTTACCGCTCATCGGCCCTATTTCCACTACCTGCTCCAAACCAAACTGTCCTGCAGGCACACCTGAATAGACCAGGTCGGCGAGTTCGCGATCACCTTTCCGATAACTCTTGATTACCGCCGCTGCGTGAACACCAGTTGCAGTGCGAAAAGCGTCTCGGCCAAAAACCGGATAGTTGCAGGGAATATCCCAGGCGCAGGCCTTGGAGGCAAGCGAACAGTACTCGCCGAGCCGCGACAGGTCGTTCTTGATCCAGCCCATGAGTTTCAGGTTAACGAGCAATTGATCCATCGGCGTATTGCCCACCCGTTCGCCCATGCCGAGCGCAGAGCCGTGCACCTGATCCGCACCGACCTGAATAGCAGCAATTGAATTGATTACACCCAGCCCACGGTCCTGATGGCCGTGCCAATCAAGTCGGATGTTGCCACCTTGTTCCTCGATGATGCTCTTGACAAAGCGAACAACCGAACGTGCGCCGTCCGGAGTTGAATGGCCCACGGTATCGCACACGCACACAGCCTTCGCACCGCAACGGATTGCTGTGGTGTAAAGAGCGCGAATGGTCTCCGGGCTGGCGCGCGTTGTGTCTTCCGTTACGTACATGACCGGCAAGCCTTCGCCGACGGCGAACGATACAGCTTCTTCTGTCAACTTCAGCAATTTGTCGAGCGTCCAGTCCTCCGCAAAGAACCGTATCGCCGAAGAACCAATAAAGGTGCAGGCCTCGATCGGAATACCAACGCGTTGGGAAATTTCGACGATCGGCAGGATATCGTTTCGATGAGTACGCGCAGCGCAATTCGGTCGGATGTTCAATTTCTTCTCGGCGATCTCCCGAGCCATTAACTCGACGCCGGCTGCATGAGTACCGCCTGCTCCGGGCAATCCGATGTCCGCAGTGTCAATCCCCAACGCAGCCATTAGGTGAAGGAGTTCGATCTTTTGTTCAACCGGAGGCTCGCTGACCGAAGGAGACTGCAACCCATCGCGCAGAGTTTCGTCGTCAAATCCGATGTGACGATCAGGGAGAGTTAATTCCGGATCGATTGTGTTCCAATCGTAAACCAGTTCAGCAACAGACACTCGAAAACCTCCGGCGTTCAGCCCAACTCAAGCGAATTTTGATTACAACAACCTGCCATTGCTAATGTCAAGCGAGGTATTTCACTCTACCCTTTTGACGCCAAGCGCCGCTCTGTTATAGCCTCTCACGCGTTTCATCATCTGAATGCCGCGGTTTCTACGCTGACAACTTTGAACTCTCAAGCTCAGTCTCAAGTAAAGACCATCGCGCTGGGCTCAGATCGGGCGGCGAAGATTATGGCCGTCCGCGCCAGCATTGCTCGGGTCGCAACAATCGATTCCGCCTGGGCGGATGCCAAGGTGCTGGCGCGAGCGGTTGAGACGACTATACCAGCAATGCCGCTCAACGACTGGGAACTGATGCAGGGAGCGCGCGAAAGAGCGCTCGCTGTGCGCGATCAGCTTCGCGCACAACGGCGAGAGGCCGACATTTATGTCGGACTTGAGGGCGGTTTTCATTCAATCTCGATCGAGGGCGAGTGGCACACGTTCCTGCGAGGCTGGGCTTATGCGAGTGACGGCCAGCACGAGGCATTCGGCGCCGGACCTTCGATTAGTGTTCCGCCCGCACTCGCAAAAAAAGTAATTGAAGGGCGCCGCGAGCTGGGTCTCGTTATTGACGAGGTCGCCGGGATACAGGACGTACGGAGTCGGCAGGGAGCCTGGGGCATTCTATCTCGTGACCTGGTTACTCGCTCGATGAGTTTTGAAGTTGCGCTGGTTGCCGCTTTTGCGCCATTTTACAATAAGGAGATGTACACTGACTTTTAAGAGTTCAACCTTCGGTTTCCCTCCTGGAAGGAAGTAGAAGCAGGGCGCGATCTCGCGGAGTCCAAATTACTAAATGGAAGAACTAATTGCACAGGTTAATGACGGCGACCCGACGCATCAGTCGCGTTCCAACGTCGGTTGGATCGAGGTGATTGCCGGTTCGATGTTTTCCGGAAAATCCGAAGAGCTAATCCGCCGGCTGCGGCGAGCGAAAATTGCTCGTCAGAAGGTACAGGTCTTCAAGCCGGAAGTGGACTCACGATATTCACAAGACCACATTGTCTCGCATTCGGAGATGAGACACGAGTCTGCCAATTCCCGTAGTGCCGCGGAGGTGCTCGCCAGAGTTGAGGCTGACACGGAAGTGGTTGGCATTGATGAGGGCCAGTTTTTCGACAACGGTCTGGTGGCGGTTGCCACAGCGTTGGCGGGTCGCGGCGTGCGGGTAATCATCGCCGGGCTCGATCAAGATTACACCGGCAAGCCGTGGGAGCCGATGCCGCAACTTCTCGCCATAGCCGAATACATAACCAAGACTCACGCAATCTGTATGAAGTGTGGCCAGCCTGCAAACTACTCGCAACGCACCTTTGAATCAGAAGAGCGAGTTGCTGTTGGCGCCAGTGGTATGTACGAAGCGCGCTGTCGCAAGTGTTTCGTGCCGCACGCGGATGCGCCAACGGTGCATCCAGATTAGTCTCGCTTGTGTGCGGTGAGTTAGGTCGTCGACGGTAAGGGTTGGTCTTGCGAGTTTCGATCAATCACGAGTTTCTTATTAGCACGATGTCCCTCGTCTTGGCGCCGCGCGAAACCACTAACTGGCGGTCAACGCCCAGCCAATCGTAGGAGAAAATGACATCTTCTGTGAAGTTAGTTATTTGAGTCGGCACGGCTGCGTCCAGAGGCTGCTTCCAGATGTTATAGACGCCATCGCGCCGATCAAGATAAGTAAGCGCCGCGCAATCCGCCGTCCAGCGAATTATTTGGTTGTAGGGAAATGGCAAAGCCAGGACTTTGAGCGGTTGGCCACCCGCTGAAGACAGCACTGCTATGCGCCACTTATCAGCCTCTGTCCGGCGGAACACGCAAGCGATCAATTTGCTATCGGGTGAAATAACCGGTTTGATTGCGATGCTATCATGCGTCAACTGCACCGATGGACCTCCGGCGACCAGGACTTTCCGCAGTGTGTTGCGCCCTTCACCTAGCGGTGTATACACGATCCAACTGCCATCTGGAGAAATGCTGGGGTAGCTCTCGCCGCCTCCCTCGGTCAACTGCTCCTGCCGGCCGCTATCGATGTCGAGGCGCCAAATGTGACGGGTACCGCCTCGCACCGAAACGAATGCTACCAAACAACCATCAGCCGAAGTCGAACCCGCACCCGAAGCTGAGGGAAAGAAACCACTGTCATAGGTCAATCGTCGGTTATTTGATCCATCTGCATTGATACTCCACAGATCCGACTGTTGATTCTCAGTTGAAGCATAGACAATTCGTCCTGGCGGAATAACTGTTAGACCATCAAAACCTTCGGTGTGCCCCGAAGTAATTCGACGCGGTACATCGCCGGTGGGCACGTGCCAAATGTTGGTCTTCGGATCCACGTGCATGGTAACGAAAGCATCTGCCCGATCAGCAACGCTGATCTGTTCATAGTTATTAGGATCGTTGGTGATGCGTTGCTTCTCATTGTCGGCAAGTGAAAAGCGCCATAACTGAAGCGAGTTGGAGTGCAAAGCCGTGGCCGAGAAGTAGAGGGCGCTGCCGTCTTCGCTCCACGATACAGCGCGCATGTCTTTCCAATCCCACTGCGACAGTTCAATGAGAGCACCTCCTTCGGGCAGCACCCCCAGAACGCCAAACTCAAGATCATTGTTGCGACTAGCACCAAGAGCGATTAGTTCTCCATCTGGCGACCATGAAGCGCTGGAGAAACAGAATTTATCTGGGTGCTGTCGTGAGGCGACTTCGCGTTCCCCGGTACCATCGACGTTGGCAACAATTACCACATCCCTGTGTTGCCCAGGAAAGCAACGCACGAATGCTATCCGCAGGTTATCCGGCGAAATGGCGATAGGGGCGTCGATGTTGACAACCAGTTCCTGCGACTGCCCGCCGCCAATTGGCATTCGGTGCAAGACACTGATTGTGCTGTTGGGTTGGGTTGTGATGTAAAAGATATCTTCCTGATCGGGAGTAAAACGTAAACCCCAGCACAAAGCGGGCGATGGCGGAAACAACTGCTGTTTTTCGCCCGACTCGAGATGCCAAAGCCACAAACTATATTTGCCCGCCTCGATTGGCACATATGCCAACACCTGGGCGTCAGGCGAAATTGCCACATCCAACACATGCCCGTCGTGAGTCAGACGGATGATCTGCATTGAGCTGAAATTCCCACTGCGTGTCTGCGAGTTCCTACTGATTCGAACCCCAGGCACAAAGCGATAACCGCGTTTGGGAACGGTCTGGATAAATCTGGCGCCGCTCTCATGGTCTCCTAGTGCCCGGCGCAAAATCGAAATGGTTACGGTGAGGTTAGATTCTTCGACATTGATGTCCGGCCAGAGGCTTTCGAGCATCTCGCTACGGGAAACTACCCGCCCGGCGTTTCTTACAAGCAGTTCGAGCGCTTGGACGGCTTTCGGTGTGAGGGCAACAATGTTGCCAGACTGCCGAAGCACCCTCTCATTAGCATCCAGTTGAAAGTTAGCAAAATGATATTTTGCCGCGGATGCATGATCATTTTCCCTGCCCATAGACCGGTCCAAGCTCTTTTCTTAATATTTTCTTAAGGACTTGCGGTCGTCGGATCACTATTGTGAGCCTGCAAGCCGGGAGGGATCACGCGCCGCACATGCCGCCTGATTGTAGCGACAGCATTGTAGTCGGGGCTATTGTCGAAACCAAGCCAGTTCGTTCAATCCACCCCGCCGCGGAAACGGCGCATTAGCGGCCTTCGGAATTGCCATTACTCACTTTTCACCCCGCGCTGCAGCAGCTGAGGCTCATGAGTCCCACTGATTGATCTTCAGAGGCGGCCAGGACGATTCGTCCGGCCGCCGCTGCTGTCTTAACCCAAAATGGAGGTTGCGGCAGATATGAATGCTAATGTAAACCCGCGAAGTGAATGTGCGCGCGCTATCTGCCCTTAAGATTTAGACTGCGAATTAATCGGTGAAGATTGTTGGGATGGATGCCAAGCAACTTGGCGGCCTCAGTGTATTTGCCTTCCGTTTGCTGGAGCGTCTTCGTGAGCAGTTGTCTTTTTGCTTCCTTGATCGCTTCGTAATATCTGGGCGAGGAATCGCCGTCAGTGCCTTCGCTTTCCAGCAGCGCTTCCGGCAGGTCTTCGGGAACAATCAATTCGGTAGATCCCAAAACGACAGCGCGTTCAATCGCATTCTCCAACTGGCGCACATTGCCGGGCCAGTCGTAGGCGATGAGTAGACGTCGAGCTTCAGCCGAGAGACCGGTTACTCTTCGTTTACATTTCCTGGCGTAGTCCGCCACAAAGTAAGTTGCGAGGAGGGGAATGTCGTCGCGCCGTTCTCTGAGTGCCGGCATGAGAATGGAAACAACGTTCAAGCGATAAAATAAATCCTCGCGAAATCCACCGTCCTTGATTGCTGCTTCGAGGTTACGATTGGTCGCGGCGATCATCCGCACGTCTACTTTGACGGGCCGTGTTCCGCCGACTCGTTCAAACTCCCGTGTTTGTAATACCCGCAAGAGTTTGGCCTGAATGACCGGCGATAGTTCACCGATCTCACCTTGGCGACCTCGAGCGATTGCTGCGCAGCGCTTTGCGCTTCCGGCATTCTTCCAATCTGACTGAGGAGATAACCACGCTGATAAAACACTTCGGAACTGCCTTCGAAGTTCTGGCTGTCCTTGTATAGGGCCTCTGCTTTATCGAATGCCGCATTGGAGCTGGCCAAATTCTGACGGCGACCATGAAGCACTCCTAGTCGCAGAAGAGGTGCGGCGTTGTTGCTATCTAGACTTGCGGCTTTTGAATACTGTTCGATCGCTTTGTCGACTTCATCATGGTTCTCGTAGGCGCGCCCCAGATCGAGAAAGACCTTCGCCGAGCTTTTCAATAATTCGATAATGAGAGACAGTTTCGCCAATCATGGGGGACGAGACTCGCTCCAGTTAGAAATGGAACTAAAGATCTAGTACAGGAAACCCGGGTCAAGGAATACCGAATGTTCTGAGCGCGGCCATTGTCTCTCTTGATCCAGTCACACGCAAGAAATTTCCCCGCCTCCGTTCTACCCACTAGTTAGGTTACGAGTTCCAGCGTCTCCCTCAACTTCGAGGGCGTCTCCCCGGAGATCACATGAGTTCAAGGGGGCAACATTTCCGAACTCCCCGTGAAGATTTTTCACTCAGCCTTGGGTGTTGTACACGAGTGTGTCGAGCAGCCTTTGAAAATGCTGGATATCAACGACGGCACCGCCCGGGGCAATTCTCTAGGAGACAACACAATGAAGAAACAAGCGTTTGTTCTAACACTCGGGGCAGTTCTGTTGGCAGTCGGCGGTTTAATGGGGATGCTTTTAAGTGCGCAAGTATCTGCAGGCCAGGGCTCGTGGGGACAGGCACGCGGAGAAGGCGCAAACGACTATCGTCTCTCCGGACCCTACACTCACAAGAATCTCTCAATCTTTCTGGTTCACGGCAAAAGCGTGATCAAGTCCAAGTCGTTTCTAACGCTCGAGGAAGCGCTCGTGCAAAGGAAGGTGGTGGTTTACGAGACAAAGAGCGTGAACGAACTTTCTATTCAAAACTTTTCCGACGAAGATGTTTACGTGCAATCGGGCGACATCGTCAAAGGTGGAGCACAGGATCGCATGATCGGAGTTGACCTGATCGTCCCGCCGCGCTCCGGCAAGTTGCCAATCTCAGCATTTTGTGTGGAACACGGCAGGTGGAGTGGGCGCGGCAATGAACGCGCCACGGTTTTCAACAGTTCGGCCGACGCTGCCACTACCAGAGAAATCAAGTTGGCGGCGAAACGTTCAACTTCGCAAGGCGAGGTTTGGGAGAACGTAAAGTTGGCCCAGGACAAACTTAGCCGCAATGTTGGCGCACGCGTAAATTCAGAAGTGTCAGAATCGAGCCTGCAGCTCGCGGTGGAAAACAACAAGGTTCAGGAGACGGCCGACAGTTACATCAAAGCGCTCTCGAGTATTACAGATCGCAGCGACGATATAATCGGTTACGTGTTTGCAATCAACGGGAAGGTCAACAGCGCAGATATCTACGGCTCAAACGTGCTGTTCAAGAAACTCTGGCCCAAGCTCCTGAAGGCAAATGCTGTCGAGGCCATTGCCGAATTGCAACCGGCAAAATTTAAGCCGGCATCGGCGGAGACTGTGGCGGGATTTCTAGCCGACTCCGAAAAAGCTAAAGGCTCGGACAAGGACATGAGCCCGCGCGTGAACCTGATGACTCGCGAGGACGAGGAAAACATCTTCTTTGAAACTCGCGACAAGAAGGAGAACGG
>JBDUDV010000020.1:0-42258 GCA_040002755.1 Acidobacteriota bacterium
GCCGGCATGAACCGGCGACAGCTGGTGCGCACGCTGGGATTGGCCGCAGTCGTCGCCGTCCCGCTCGTCACTTCCATCGTCGCTCCCACGCCCGCCCAGGCCGCAACTTGTCGCCCGCCAGGTCAGGCATGCACGTCGGGCCCGCAATGTTGTAGTGGACTATGCAACAACGTGTCCCCCGGCAATGGCATTTGCGCATAAATCTCAGCAGCCCATTGACGACCACGTCATGCAGAAAGTGCAGTACCGAAGATCGGCGCCGCGGAATGGTGGTTGGAAAAAACAAAAGGCGGGGACTCAGTCCTCGCCTTTTTTATTCTA
Organism: Acidobacteriota bacterium; assembly: GCA_040002755.1. GTDB lineage: Bacteria > Acidobacteriota > Blastocatellia > Pyrinomonadales > Pyrinomonadaceae > PSRF01. Next base: position 322 of record JBDUDV010000020.1, read on the forward strand.
CATAAAGGACAGGCAGGAATGCCTGTCCTACTTTAGTTTTGGCGGACGGTTAACGGCGCCTGGCTCGTATCCGGCTGGCGGGGAATCGCATCCGGGTGGCCGCTGGTAACAATAGGTGGAGGTGGCGGATTAGCCACTAACACTTCAAGCGCGGCATCGATCACTTCACTAATCCGCGCGACAAAGACGATCTGCAGTTCCTTGCGCACATCTTCCGGCAAATCGTCAATGTCTGCCTCGTTGCGAGAGGGGAGCAGGATACGACGGATCCCGGCGCGATGCGCAGCCAGAATTTTCTCCTTCAAGCCGCCAACGGGAAACACCAAACCGGAAAGCGTAATCTCGCCAGTCATAGCCGTATCGGGCCGCACGCGGCGCCCAGTGTAGAGTGAAGCCAGGGCCGCAGTGATAGTCACGCCGGCGCTTGGGCCATCTTTGGGAATCGCTCCCGCGGGCACGTGCAGGTGTACACCGTAGTCCTTGAACATCTCCGCGCTGATACCAAACTCATTCGCATGCGACCACAAATAAGATTGTGCCGCGCGCGCCGACTCCTGCATCACCTCGCCGAGTTGTCCCGTTATTGTCAGACCGTGTCCACCGGGAAGCAGAGTCGCTTCGATGAAAAGCACTTCGCCGCCCATCTCCGTCCAGGCCATGCCGGTGGCCACGCCCGCCGGCAATTCTTTCCGCGCCTGCTCCGGATAAAATCGCGGCGCGCCAAGATATTCTTTTATGTCGCCGGCATCTACGCTGACGGCTTCAGCCTCGGCCTGCGCGATTTTGAGCGCCACCTTCCGCGCCACGCTGCCGACGCTACGTTCCAACTGTCGCACACCAGCCTCGCGCGTGTAGCGCGTCGCCAGCAACTCGAGCGCCGCGTCGCTGATCGCCAACTGTCCCGATTTGAGCCCGTTTTCCTCAATTTGCCGCGGCACTAAATAGCGCTTGGCAATCTGCAGCTTCTCCATGTCGCTGTATCCCGCCAGGGCAATGACTTCCATGCGGTCGCGCAGCGGCGGCGGAATTGGCCCGAGCTGGTTCGCAGTAGCAATGAAGAAGACGCGGGAAAGATCAAACGGCAGATCAAGATAGTGGTCCCGAAAAGTACCGTTCTGTTGCGGATCAAGAATCTCGAGCAACGCTGAAGATGGATCGCCGCGGTAGTCGTTCCCGAGTTTGTCGATCTCATCAAGCATCAGCACTGGATTGTTAACTCCGGCGCGTCGAATCGATTGGATTACTCTTCCCGGCATCGAGCCAATGTACGTTCGCCGGTGGCCGCGCAGTTCCGCTTCATCGCGCATGCCGCCGAGCGACATACGTTCAAACTGTCGACCAAGCGCGCGCGCAATGGAACGACCCAGCGACGTCTTGCCGACTCCCGGTGGACCAACAAAACAAAGAATCGGGCTCTTGGTGTCAGGTCGCAGTTTGATGACCGCGAGAAATTCCAGAATGCGTTCCTTGACGTCTTCGAGACCGTAATGATCCTGATCCAGGATCTTTCGCGCTTCCACGAGGTCCAATTTGTCCTCAGACGATTTTAGCCACGGCAACTCGAGCACGTATTCGAGATACGTGCGGATAACGTGATAGTCCGGCGCGGCGGCGGGGAGTTTCTCCAGTCGCTTCAGCTCGCGCTCTGCTTCAGTCCGCACCTCCTCAGGCAGTTCTGCTTTCGCCAGGCGTTCGCGCAACAGTGCAGCCTCGGCCTGTTCGCCGCCCTCGTCGTCCCCGAGTTCCTTTTTAATGGCCTTCATCTGCTGGCGCAAAATGTAATCGCGTTGAGACTTGTCCATCTCTGACTGCGCTTCCGTCGCAATCTTGGAACGGAGTTGAATGATCTCGAGTTCACGCGCGAGGTAAGTATGGGCGAGTCGAAGCAGCTCGTCGGCCGTAACAGCTTCGAGCATTTTCTGCTCCTGCTCGACGCCCAGATTAAGAATCGAACCCAGGAAGTACGCGAGGCGCACCGGTTCCACCGATCCGAGCATGGCCACGCGAACTTCAGGCGGCACCCCCGGCAGCAGCGCCAGCGCTTCCTGGACCATCGCCTGGACGTTGCGTTTGGTCGCTTCAACCTCTTCCGGATCCTTTACCGCTACGTCCGGCAAAATCTGCACGACCGCCCGCAGATACGGATCCTCCTGTTTCCATTCAATGACCTTCACGCGATCCAGACCCTGGGCGATGATGTGCATCGTTTCGCCAAGGCGTTCCATCCGCTTGATCATCGTGAGCGTGCCAACCTGGTAAAGATCAACCGGTCCGGCATCCTGACTGGTGTTTGTCGCGTCGGCGCGCACGGTGATACACGCGAGCAATTTCTCTTCGGTCGCCAGGGCTGCCTCAACAGCCGCCACCGAGCGCGGCCTTCCTACTGCGAGTGGAACTACTGTCTCGGGAAAGAGCGTTGTGTTCTGTAATGCCAGCACGGCAATTTCGAACGACTGGCCTGGCTGACGAGTAGTCGCCGGCTGGCTCTCCGGCACTGGTGGTTTCGCGGCGCTATCACTCGCCGTCGCCAAATCCACTTTTTCTGGTGTCTCTACCATTGTGATTAATCTCTGCGCTGTCCCGAACCGGGCTACTTACAATGGAGGTTGATGATCAAAAACCCATCGCTGTAATCGTGCGCAAGTGATGCCTGCTCGATCGAACAGGGAAATTGGATTGTCTTTTCAAACTGGCTGTAAGTAATTTCCATCTGCTGATACGTAAACCCGTCCTGGACGAAAGTGTCGCGGCGGCACCCGCGAATCCGGAGGTTCGACTCATATACCGCGATTTCCAGCTCGTCGGCGCGGATGCCCGCCAGATCCACCTTAACGACCCAGCCATCGGCGCTGCGATAGACGTCTGCGGCAGGATTCCACAAGCGCCCTGAGGGTCTGACCCGATGGGCGACGGTTAGCAAAGCGGCCTCACGATTCAACTTTGGCATAATGGATAGCTACAGGATAAGGGAACCCGGGAAGGTTGAAAAGGGGAGGCGCCTTATCTGACGGCCACGCAGGACCCGAGGCCTGGTTTTGCCGGTCGCGGGTCCCCAGTCTTCCTGCCGTATGAATTTAACGGGCGCCAACCTCAATCTCGGCTACCAGCTGGACACGCGAAGTGATGTCGAGCGTGCCCACTTCGATGGGCGTCGCCGCAGACATCGATTTCATCTGGTACTGTTCCGCATAGATGGGACGGGGTGGTTGAACACCCTCCTCCTGCACTTCAACTATTCGGACCAATCGACCGCCGAGCGAGTTTGCGATGATTTGGGCTTTGCTGACTGCTTCTCTCGTCGCTTCAGCTAACGCCTGGTCGCGCGCCGGACGATCCTTCCTCAAGGTGAACGAAATTCCTGTGACATCGTTTGCGCCTGCCTGTGCGGTGGCATCAATAACCGCGCCGACTTTGGACAGCTCAGACATCGTGACCGTAACGCTGTTGCGCGCTTCATAGCCGGTGATCGTTGGAGGCTGGCCCTCTTTGTAGACCCTGATAGGTTGCAAGCTGTAGCCGCTCGTTCTTACTTCCGCGCCGGCGCCGGCGGCAGTTTTTAGCGAGCGCACGACGGCCTCGCTCCGACTAGCGTTTTCTTGCTGTGCGTCCAAAGCGTTGCGCCCCTGGCTTACTACTGCGACTGTTAGGATGGCGGTGTCCGGTTGCGCCTGAATTATCGAGTCACCGGTTACCGACACTTTGGTGGAACCTCTTGACTCGTTTTGATTTCCGCCGGAACCGCCTGGCGCGAAAGGGCGCATCGTTCGGGCCTCAAACGGTGTCCCCTGCATCTGCGTTGTCATCACATCGGATTTGATTTCGCCGGTCGCTTCGACCTCACTAGACTCAACAAACCACTTCTCATTTTGAAAGCGTTGGGCGTTTAGTATCAGATATTGGCGATCGCCCGCCGTAATCACCCACCCACCCGCCTCAACCGTCCTTTGTAGTCGCCCCTGGATCGTTATCTCTTTTGCAAAAGCCTGCGTGGTAAACAGTGCCCCGAGCGCGATCACTCCCAGAATTGTTATTAGTTTCCTTTTCATTTCTCTGCCCTTTCTTTGATACCTAGTCTAACGCGCCCGGCATGTTTATTCAGAACGCGCGCCGAGGAAAGAACGGATGGGCCACACGGTCTTACTTAGAATCTTCGTTGCATTTTGGTTCTTAAGTACCGTTTTGTTACGATTCAGCCAATGCAATCAATCGATACCCAAGACTCCGAAACTGAGCCGCCAGCAGGAACTCTTCGACCTATCGGTGCCGGCCGGGTCGAAGACTTACCTGAGGGAAGTTGCAAAACAATTCAACTGTCAGCCGAGCGTGAACTCGCGCTCTACCATGTCAATAGCGAATTCTATGCCACCGAAAATTTCTGTCCCCACAAGGGCGCGCCGCTGGCTGAAGGGAACCTCTGCGGACATGTGATTGAGTGTGATTGGCACGGCTGGCAATTCGACGTGCGCACCGGAGAGTGTCTTACCGTAACCGAGAAGATTGAGACTTATGAAGTGATGATCGAGGAAGGGGTGATTAAGATTTTGATCTGAATAGATTTTCCATTTGTCATTTCTCAGGTGGCATTTGAATCACAACCGCTTGAACCAATCGCCTGAAGATAACCGTGGTTTGAAATGGCAAATGAAAAATGTCAAATGAGAAATGGAAACTTTTCAGTTCTGTGCCCCATCGTTCCCGATAGCTTCCACCGGACAGCAAAGCACTGCTTCTTCACAGGCCGCGATCTCTTCCTCGGTTGGTTGCTTGTAAACAAACGAATAGCTGTTAGCGTCTGAGCGGCGAAAGTTGTCGGGCGCCGTGTCGCGACACACGTCGCAGTCGATGCAGGTCGAGTCGACGTAGTAAGTGCCGGGGACGTTTTCTTTCACGCGATCGTTTCGGTCGGGCATAAATGGTTTTGGATTTTAGATTGCTGATTTGCGATTGGCATCTTGCCCTTAGGGCTGGAGGGCTGTTATTCACGCGGAGCGCCAATCGCCAATCACCATTCTGAAATCAGCAATCGTCAGGGGTGGGTCATCTCTTCGGGCCTTACGTATTTATCGAAATCCTCGCCGCTCAGGAAACCCAGCGAGATAGCCGACTCGCGCAGGCTGATTCCTTTCTTGTGCGCATTCTTCGCCACTTGCGCCGCCTTATCGTAGCCGATGTGCGGATTGAGCGCTGTGACGAGCATCAGCGAGCCTTGTAGATGTTCGTCGATTTGCTTGCGATTTAACTCGATCCCGCGAACACAGTATTGGACAAAGCCATGCGACGCATCGTGCAGCAAGCGAATCGAGTGCAGGAAATTGTGAATCATGACCGGCTTGAAAACGTTCAACTCGAAATTACCCTGGGAGCCCGCGAAGGTGACCGCCGTGTCGTTGCCAAACACCTGTACGCAGACCATCGTCATCGCTTCGCTCTGTGTCGGATTAACCTTGCCCGGCATGATCGACGAGCCGGGTTCGTTTTCGGGCAAGACCAATTCGCCCAAGCCGCAACGCGGACCGGAAGCGAGCCAGCGAATGTCGTTGGCGATTTTCATCAGCGACGACGCCAGCGTCTTAAGCGCGCCACTCGCGAAAACGAGCTCGTCGTGAGCTGAAAGCGCGGCAAACTTGTTTGGATGTGATGTGAACGGGAGACCCGATAGCTCGGCAATCTTCTTCGCGGCGCGCGCGCCAAATTCAGGATGCGAGTTGAGTCCGGTGCCGACGGCGGTACCCCCGATTGCCAGATCGTAAAGACCGGGTAGTGACAGCTGTAACCGTTCAACATCACGCTCGACAAGACTAGCCCAACCGGACATTTCCTGTCCGACGGTCAACGGCGTCGCGTCCTGCAAGTGCGTTCGTCCAATCTTGACCACGTCCTTAAATTCTTCAGCCTTCGCAGCGATCGCATCGTGGACGTTTTGGATTGCCGGAATGAGCTTGTTCATCTGCTCCGCACCGGCGATATACATCGCCGTCGGAAACGTGTCGTTCGACGACTGCGACATGTTGACGTCGTCGTTTGGATGAATCGGTTGCTTGCTACCCATGACGCCGCCGGCAAGCTCAATCGCGCGATTCGAGATCACCTCGTTCGCGTTCATGTTGGTCTGCGTGCCGCTGCCGGTTTGCCAAACGCGCAGGGGAAAGTGATCGTCGAGTTTGTCCTCAATCACTTCATCGCAAGCTTGAACGATCAGCTTCAGCTTGTCGGTAGACAGCTTACCGAGTTCGTTGTTCACCAGCGCCGCCGCCTTTTTTAGAATGCCGAGCGCGCGGATCATCTCGCGCGGCATTCTGTCGTCGCCGATGTTGAAGTGGAGCAGCGAGCGCTCGGTCTGGGCGCCCCAATATTTATCAGCCGGCACTTCAATGTCGCCCATCGAATCGGACTCAATCCGGACGGCCGTTTTCTTTGCTTCTTGTTCGCTATTCTCAGGTGACATAGGAGAACCGGCTATTGTTTCCTGTTCCGGCGTGAATTTGAAATTGCGACCCTTGTGTTGAGTGGAGTTGTCATGAGTCTCGACCAAAGTAATTCTACATCACGTGACTCCGGGCTTAAACCTCGCACGCTCTTGATACGCGCATCCGGTTGGTCAATCACCGGTGGTAATTGGCGCGCCGGAATCTTTCCAGGCTTTCCAGCCGCCGGCCATTGAAAAGACGTTGGTGTATCCCATCTGCTGGAGCACGTCGGCAGCGAGGGCGGAGCGATAGCCGCCGCCGCAGTAGAGGATCACTTCAGTGGCCTTATCAGGTACCTCAGCCTCAATATCGCGTTCGATAATGCCCTTACCTAAGTGTTCTGCGCCACTGGCACGTGCGGCGTCCCATTCGTTATCTTCCCTTACGTCGATTAGTCGGGAAGCGTTGTTAGCCGTTATTCGTTCTCTGGTTTCGGCGACCGTGACTTCCCGAATGCGGCTTTTGGCGTCGTTGACGAGTTTTAGAAATCCTTCAGAGTGTTTCATAAGTTGATCTCAGTCTTCAGTGATCGAGTCCGTAGGGACGGAATGTTTATAATGCGACAATCAATCTTCTAACTCAGAGCCCTGTAGGGGCGAAATGTCAGGGCGCGTCTATGACATTGCGCTCCCAAGGAGCTTCCAAGTCATTAGTGCTCTTGGTTTCTATAAACATACGAATCCTAAAGGAGCCTCGCAAACTAACAGTTTGCGCTACAAATGCTGTCGAAAGCCTCTGCCAATACTAGTCAATTGGATGAAACTGCGGCGAATGATTATAATGCCCATCTTTCTGGAAAGCATGCAAAATGGCATCAGATGACAAGGGTTGTGTCGGGGCAGGGGTGTTTCGATTCCCAGCAACTCATTACTCATCACTCATCACTGTCTTTAGGAGAGCACATTGGCAGACAAAGAAAACGGCGAACAATTTGACGTAACGATTATTGGTAGCGGACCGGGTGGCTATGTGGCGGCGATACGCGCCGGCCAGTTGGGCCTGAAGGTGGCGATGATTGAAAAGGACACGCGCCTTGGCGGCACTTGCACCTTGCGCGGTTGTATTCCAACCAAGCAGATGCTGATGTCGGCCCACGTCTACGAGCAGATGCAACACGCGGCGGATTTCGGCGTGCAAGCTACCGGGATTCGACTGGCTTTTGAGGACGTGCAAAAACGCAAGAACAAAGTAGTGCTGAAGAACACCAAGGGCATTGAGTATCTGATGAAGAAGAATAAGGTGACGGTCTTCAAGGGCACGGGAAAACTCGCGTTGCCTGGGAAGGTGGAAGTTACCGGCGCCGATGGTGCAAAACAAGTTATTGAAACTAAAAACATCATCATCGCGACCGGATCGGTAGTGCGGCCTATTCCGGGTTTTGAAACTGACGGTGTACACGTTGTTAACAGCGATCACATTCTCGAGTTGAAAGATGTCCCGAAGTCGTTGATCGTGATGGGCGCGGGCGCTGTTGGTTGCGAGTTCGCGTCAGTCTATTCGCGCTTCGGCGCTGACACTACGATCGTGGAGTTGTTGCCGCGGCCAGTGCCGCTCGAAGACGAGGAAGTTTCCAGGGAACTCGAAAAGTCATTTCGCAAGCGTGGCATCAAGTCGCAGTTGGACACGAAGCTGGAGAAACTGGAGAAGACTGAGACGGGCATTCGCGTGACTGGCAAGACTTCCAAAGGTGAAGCAGTGAATCTTGAAGCTGAAATGTTGCTGGTTGCAGTGGGCCGTATGCCGTTCACCGAAGGGCTCGGCCTCGAAGGCACAAAGATAAAGGTGGCAAAGGGGTGCCTCGGCGTCGATGAGTTTCAGCAGACAGACGAGAAGGGCGTGTACGCAATCGGTGACGTGGTGGCGACGCCGTGGCTCGCGCATCTTGCTTCCAAAGAAGGCATCGTTGCGGTTGAGCACATGGCCGGACAGAAAGATGTGCGCCCGATCAATCTCCGGCTGGTGCCAAACTGCACCTACTGTGATCCGGAGGTCGCGTCAGTTGGACTAACAGAAGCGAAAGCGCGTGAGCAGGGCTACGACGTGAAGATTGGCAAGTTTCCTTTTTCCGCTTCCGGCAAGGCGCGAATCCTTGGCGAAGAGGAAGGCTTTGTGAAGATCGTCGCTGAAGGAAAGTATGATGAAATACTTGGCGTGCACATTATTGGCCCACACGCGACGGAGTTAATCGCCGAAGCTTGTGTGGCCATGCAACTCGAATCAACTGCCGAAGAGCTTGGCCGCACGATGCATGCCCACCCGACCGTTTCTGAGGCTGTGATGGAAGCCGCAGAAGGCGTGCACGGATTGGCTGTGCACATCTAAGTAGCAGACGTCTGTCTGTCCCTGGTGCAGCAATGGAAGACGAATCCCATACATCATCTCCACGAGGCAAGGACGCACGCCGGCGTCGTGGCCCCAGTCGGCCGCGTTTTGAGATGCGCATCAGCACGAAGTTTGCGCCGCAAAAACCGAGCAACGGTCAAGCGTTAACGTGTACCTCCGACACCACGCTTACGCCGGAACAGATGCTCGAGCTCTATCGCTATCTCAAGCTGACACGGTTGGTTGAGGAGCGGCTCGTTAATTTGTACCGGCAAACGAAAGTTGTCGGCGGCGTCTTCCGGTCATTGGGCCAGGAGGCAACTGCGGTCGGCAGTGCTTATGCGTTGCAGCCGACGGATTTTGTTACGCCGCTAATTCGTGATCTCGGTGCGGTGCTGGTGAAGGGCATTCGCCCGCGCGAGATCTTCGCGCAGTATATGGCCAAGGCCTGGGGCCCATCAGGTGGGCGTGATCTCAATATTCATTTCGGCGATATGAGCAAAGGCTTTATTGGCCCAATCTCGCATCTCGGTGACATGATTCCCGTGATGACCGGCGTGCTGCTCGGCGCACGCATGCAGCAAAAGCCGACCGTTGCAATTGCCTACATCGGCGACGGCGGCATGAGCACCGGTGCGTTTCATGAAGGACTAAACTTCGCGGCGGTCCAAAAGCTGCCGCTGATCGTAGTCGCCGAATACAACCACTACGCTTACTCAACACCAACAAGTCTGCAGACGGCCGTTAGAGATTTGGCTGAGAAAGCTGCCGGCTACAACATCCCGGCTTCGATAGTGGACGGTAACGATGTGGTGGCTTGTTACGAAGTTACGAAGCGAGCAGCGGACTACGCGCGCAACGGTGGTGGCGCAGTTTTGATTGAAGCGAAGACCTATCGCCGCCGCGGGCACGCTGAGCACGACGATCAACGTTACGTCCCTGAGGGCGAGATTGAATGGTGGGAGAAACACAACGATCCCATCGATCGTTACGAAGGATATTTGATGCAACGCGGTATCGGAGATCAGGCAAAACTGGACGGCATCACCGCCGACGTTTTGGGCGAGATCGAAGAAGATTGCGCCTGGGCCGAATCGTCTCCAATGCCCGACGCGGAGCAGGCCGCTTATGGAGTTTTCGACAACAGCATTGTGCCGCCGGCGTTCCGGCCTGAAGTTCTGAAGAACTAATGCCAGGCACCTTAGCGCGAATTTTGTCGGACTAACCAACGGAAGGTCTTAACCAGGGAGGAACGGGATATGAGCGATGACAAAAAGCAGGACTCAACGAATGAGTGAGAAGGAAAAGGAAAAGCCCGAGGGCGGCAAAGAGAACCCGCCGCGATCGAGCGATGGCGCCGCTCCGGCTGACGCTGACATAATCATTAAGTAAATGAGCACTGCTACCAGGAAAGAGCACAAGTCCGCCCGCCCTGAGCGTGGCGGCGCAGCTACGCTGCTGGAAGCTATTCGCCAGGGCATCTGGGAAGAGATGGAGCGCGATCCGACGGTCTTCGTGATTGGCGAAGATGTTGGCGCGTATGGCGGTGCGTTTAAAGTTACTGACGGACTACTCGATGAGTTTGGCTCGGGGCGAGTCATTGATACGCCGATTTCTGAAGCGGCGATCGTGGGCGCGGCGTGTGGAGCGGGGTTGATGGGAATGAAGGCAGTGGCGGAGTTTCAGTTTATCGACTTCATCTCGGCCGGGTTCGATCTGCTTACGAACTATGCCGCCAAGTGTCGTTATCGCTGGGGCGCAAATATTCCGGCAGTCTTTCGTGGGCCCTGTGGTTCCGGGGTGCGCTCAGGTCCGTTTCACTCCATCAACGCCGAAGCGTTTTTCCTGAACACCGCCGGACTCAAAGTGGTCGAACCTTCCACGGCTTACGACGCGAAGGGACTTATCAAGGCCGCGATTCGTGATCCCGATCCGGTTTTGTTTTTTGAACACAAAAAACTTTACCGGCTGCCGCGGCTGCGCGAGGAATTGCCGGCGGACGACTACATCGTGGAGATTGGCAAGGCGCGGACGGCCCGCGAAGGTCGCGACCTTTCCATCATTACTTTTGGCGCTATGGTCTTGACTGCATTGGATGCGGCTGAAGAACTGGAGAAGGAAGGACTTGATATCGAGGTAATCGATCTCCGCACCCTCGCACCGCTCGATAAGCCGGCCATTCTTGCGAGCGTCAAGAAGACGAACAAGGCAATTGTGTTGCACGAGGCATCGCGCACCGGCGGCGTTGGCGGCGAGATTGCAGCCACTATAGCGGAGGAAGCCTTTGAGTGGCTGGATGCTCCGGTGTTGCGGGTTGCGTCCATTGACACGCCCGTCCCGTATTCGCCGCCGTTGGAGGACTATTACTTGCCGCAGACGAAAGACGTGCTGAATGCGGCGCGGAAGTTGGCTGCGTACTGAGGATTTCCAAGTTTCGAGTTTCAAGTCCCAAGTTTCTGGTTCTCTGGTTCCGAGATGCAATTTGAGATCTGAGATTTAAGTTAAAGAAGGGCGAACAAATATGCCAAAGTTTCTGATTGAACGTGAAATTCCCGGCGCGGGAAATTTGTCGTCGGCTGAGTTGCATGGAGTGTCGCAGAAGTCGTGCAGCGTGTTGCAGCAGCTGGGTCCGCAAATTCAATGGGTGCAAAGCTACGTCACCGGCGACAAGATCTATTGCGTCTATATTGCGCCAAACGAAGCGATGATTCGCGAGCATGCAACCCAGGGCGGCTTTCCAGCAAATAGAATTTCGGAGATCAAGTCGGTAATCGATCCGACAACGGCGGAATAGCAAGCAGTGGACAGTAAACAGTAGACAGCAGGTCCGGTGGCGACAGAGACGTAGAACACCAAATTAGTTCTTGGAGAATATATGAGTACAGAAGTTGTTATGCCGCAAATGGGCGAGTCCATCGCCGAAGGCACAATCACGAAATGGCTGAAGCAAGTCGGTGATCACGTAGATCGCGATGAACCACTGTTTGAGATCTCCACTGACAAGGTTGATGCGGAGATTCCTTCGCCCGCGGCCGGCACCTTAACGGAGATTCGTTTCAAAGAAGGCGACACGGTTGAAATAAACACCACCGTCGCGGTCCTCGATGGCGGCACTGCAGCGCCGGCAAAAACTGAAGTCGCGTCGGACGCCGCGCCCGTGGTTGCAGAATCACCGGCGACGAAACCTGATCCAGCGCCGCCAGCACCGCAGGTTGAAGCCGCGGCGGCGACCGGAGCAGAGGTTCAGGACAAGGCAAAGGCCGTGTCTCAGTCTGACGGTTCGTCTAACCAATCCGCAACGACCGCCGCAGCTCCGCAGACAAGCACGGTTGCGCCACCGCCTTCGCCTGCAAAAAGCTCGTCGACTGGCAACGGTCGCAGCACCACTGAGACCGCTGAAGAACTCCGGCGCACGAAGTCCAGTCCGTTGGTGCGCAAGATTGCGCAGGAGCACGGAGTCGATATCGGCGGGCTCGAGGGAACTGGGCTGAGCGGTCGTGTGACTAAGAACGACATCCTCAGTTTTATTGAGTCGGGAAGTCCGGCAGCTGCCGGGGCGCGTGTAGCCCCGGCGCCGAAGTCAGCTCCCGCTCCGGCGCTTCCTCCGGTGAAACCGGCAGAAGGCGATCGGGTCGAGCAGATGACTGCCATGCGCAAGAAAATCGCGGAGCACATGGTGCAATCACGCCGCACTTCGGCGCACGTCACCACGGTTTACGAAATCGACATGACGCGCATCGCCAAGCTCCGTGAACAACACAAAGACGCCTTCGCGGAACGAACCGGCACCAAGCTTAGCTACATGCCGTTTATTTTCCAGGCAGTCAACAATGCGCTGCGCAAATTTCCGATCTTCAATGCTCAGGTAAGCGGCGATCAGATCATTTACAAGCGCGACATCAATCTCGGTATGGCAGTCGCGCTGGATTGGGGCTTGATCGTTCCGGTAATCAAGCGTGCCGATGATCTTTCAATCTCGGGACTTGCCCGCGTCGCAAATGATCTGGCGGACCGCGCGCGCACCAAGCAGTTGAAGCCCGATGAAGTCGGTGGCGGTACTTTTACCATCACAAATCCTGGCGTTTTCGGTGGTCTATTCGGGACCCCGATTATCAATCAACCGCAACTGGCAATTCTTGGTGTTGGTAAGATCGAGAAGCGAGCGAAGGTTTTAACTACTCCCGACGGAGAAGATTATATCGCGATCCGCTGGCTGGCCTATTTTGCGCTCAGCTTCGATCACCGCGTGATAGACGGGTCTGATGCGGAGCGTTTCCTGGCCTATCTTAAGGAGCAGTTGGAAGCCGGAGAATTTTCGCTCTAACCAGACTCGCTTCCGAAGAGTCTGAACAGCCCAACATTTAAATTTGTTTTACAGTCGCGGTGACAGGCTTTATGTTCGGTTTGTCATCGCGATTTGACTTAAGGAACCAGCGGTTATTGCGATCGAGTGGCAATTGGATGATGAATATAAGCAACCAGCGTTAATGCCTTGACTTACTTTTCCGAGCGGGCTAAGAAGTGACAGTCTTTTAATTAACTTCCCCAGAGACGGGCAACAATTCAGAGAAATATTCGTCAGAAACTACAACGTGGTGGAGCTCGTACGTTTGAGCGGTATCACTTCAAAGAAGAAGGAGAGAGTTATTATGGCAATCCCGAAAGTTAAAATGGTTTCTTCGCTGGCGTTGGCAGTGGTCCTGCTAGCCTTTTCAGCGTCCGTGGGTTTCGCGCAAGACACCACACCAACAGCTGGTGGGCGCACCGTCGCCAGTGGTCAGAAGGTAAAGATTAAGGGTGTCGTCACGCGACGTGACTCCGACACTTTTACTGTCCGCGACGTGAACGGCGTCGACACTGTGGTCCGTCTCGACAACAAAACAAACGTCAAGGCCAATGGTGGCTTTTTGCGCAGCGGCGCAAACTACGGTCAAACGCAGATTCTGCGCGGGTTGAATCTGGAAATTGAAGGGCGTGGTAATGGCTCCGGTGAACTGTTGGCCGAGAAAATCAGATTCAACGAGTCAGATCTTCGCGTTGCCCGGGCGGTTGAATCTCGCGCCGCGCCGCTTGAGGATCGCGCTTCGAATACGGAAACAAAATTGAGCCAGGTGGAACAGAATGCGCAGCGTCTCTCCGGACAAATGGATGAACTCGCCGCCGTCGCCAACACCGCAAAAGGCGGCGCCAAGGCTGCTCAGGAAAGTGCCGATGCAGCTATTTCCGGAGTTAACCTGACAAACGATCGCATCTCCGCCCTTGACGACTATGTGCCGCAAACGGTCTTGGCGGTTAACTTCAAGAATGGCAGCGCAGTCTTGTCTGCCGACTCAAAAGCAAAACTCGACGAGCTTGCGACCAAGGCACTCAACGCCAAGGGCTACGTGCTCGAGATTTCCGGCTTCACCGATACGACCGGCAGCGTTGACAGGAATCGTGCTTTGAGCCAGCGCCGCGCCGATAACGTGATTCGTTACCTGGTTGAGAACCATCAGATTCCGCTGCGACGTATTGTCACGCCGTACGGATATGGCGAATCGAATCCAGTTGCCGAAAACAATTCGCGCGATGGTCGGGCGCAGAATCGCCGCGTCGAAGTGAAGCTGTTGGTTAACAAGGGCCTGATGCAAGAGGCTCCAAAAATGACCACTTCAAGTGGCGAGTAACTGAGAACTGAAGCGTTTGCAGCTGCGGAGCGGTTGCATTGCAGCTTAACGCCATGAATCATGCCGTCGGGAAAGTTGTTACGTTAATATAAGGCCAGCAAGCGGATCCTTGAGGGGTGCAGCTAGTCTGGCGGCATGAGGAATGGTTTTATGAATCGCGAACGTGTTGGAAAACAACTAGGGACGGCGCTGCTGCTTGCGGTGCTGTCTCTTTTTTGTGGTTACACTTCGGCTGGGGCGCAGACGATTATTGACATGCCGCCGCCGCCGCCGCCGCCAACTCCGAAACCCACACCTACTCCGGCTCCACTAAAGGACGACGACTTCGAGGTCATCAAAGTTAGTTCGAATCTGGTGATGGTGCCGGTATCTGTTGTTGACGCTAATGGCATCGCCGTGCGGGGGTTGCAGGTTAACGACTTTCGGCTTGAAGAAGAAGGACGGGCACAACAGATTACTGAGATCGGCAATCCCGATGAGGTGCCCCTGGACATCGCAATTCTATTTGACGTATCCAGCAGCGTTAGTCAGAAGGGTTTCTTCGCTTTTCAACAAAGCGCCGCCGCCAGTTTTCTGCAGCAGGTACTGAAACCGGCCGATCGCGCGGCGGTGTTTACGATTTCAGATGCGCCGAAACTGGTTTCGCCGCTCGCTCCGGCTGATGTTTCCGCGGCGAAATTATTGAGTATTCCAGCCGCCACTACCCCTGTGCCGACGGCTTTTTATGACACCGTAATAGCGGCTGCGAAATACCTGGCTGAGAAATCAGCTGACCGTCACCGTCGGGTGATACTCGTTATTTCTGACGGAGACGACAACTTCAGCGGCATCGTCAGAGATCTGACGGTGGCTGAGTATCGGGCCAGCCAAAAAAGGGAAGTGAGCTCGGCAGCCTCTTATCAAAATCTGTTGGCGCGTCGTCGTAGCGCTGTACTTGAGGTTCAACGTTCGGTGCAACAGGCCGACGTGGCGTTCTATTCGATCAATCCGGGTGGCCCCTCAATCCATCTCAATGAAATCAGCACGCGGGCCCAGAATGCAATGGAGACGATCGCGCAGTCGACCGGCGGGACAGCCTACGTGCCGAATGCTGAAAAGGATTTGGAAAGAGTTTTTGGTGAGGTTGCCGCAGAGCTTCGCGGCCAATACCTGGTGCAGTACTACTCAAACTCACAAGCTTCTGGGGCGCAATTTCGGCGCATTGCAGTTAGCGTTTCTTCCCACCCTGAACTTCGCGTGCGCGCCCGGCAGGGCTACTACCCTAAAGGCAAGTGAATAGTAAAAAGTGAACAGTGAAGAGTAAGAAAGAGCGATTGATTTTTTAACTTTCTTACTGTTTACCTCTCACTCACTGCCGTTACCGCATCTCCAGCAACACATCAGTCAAGTGATTGACCACTTCGAGCAGTGCGCGCCCGGCCTTATCAAATTGATTGGCGGCGGCCAGGTCTTCTGCGTTTGCCGCGCCTGCAGCCACACCGGCAAGTTTTATATAGTAGCGTTGCAACTCGGGCGTGGCGCGAAAATCGATCTCGAGTTTATCGAGCCCTTCCTTTACGCTCTGAATGCTCGCGCGCACCGTAGCCTTGTTTTGTCGAGCTTGATCGACGATTACCGCCGACGCTTCATTGCGCCGCGTGGCGTCATCAACGGTTTCGAGTCCTTTGGCCACGCCGCCCAGTAAATAAATAAACCGCGTGAGGATTTTTATTTGGTCGGCGACCCGAGCCGCTCCGGCACGCTGAACTTCCCCGGCCTTTGGCGCCGTCGTCGCCCGCATCGACTTTGTTGTCGTGCGCTTACGTGTTTGAGCGAGGGCGCAGACGGGAGAAAGAATAACTGTAATTAACAACAATCCGATGATTCGTTGCACTGTGATGCTCCTGTAGTGTTCGTTCGTGATCGATTATAACGGAAAGAGTCTCGAGTTCCGAGTTAAGAGCTGACGGCTAGCAGCGACGTGATAACTAGCTTGCGAACTCGAAACTTGCCACGCGGAAGTCGAAACTCTTTCCGTTCCGCTGTTAGAATGACGCAACATCAAGCCATGCAGGTTGTATTAGTGAACAAGAAAAGAAGACTCCTGGTCAAAAAGCTGGGTCGGGTCGAATATGGCGCGGCGCTCCAACTCCAGAAAGAAACCGAACTCGCTGTGAAAGAGGGCCGACAACCCGACACGCTGCTGCTGCTTGAACATCCCCACACTTTGACGGTGGGCCGGCGCGGCGATAACGCCGGCATTCTGATGGCGCCGGAGTTACTGGCCGCTCGAGGCGTAAATGTCTTCGAAACAAATCGCGGCGGCAAGATCACCTATCACGGGTTGGGCCAGGTTGTTGGTTATCCGGTGATTAGTCTCAGTCCGGATCGCGAGGACGTGCATCGCTACGTGCGCGATCTCGAAGAGGTCTTAATTAGAACGCTGGCAGACTTTGAGATTGCTGCCTTCCGACTCGAAGGCTTTACCGGCGTCCATACTTCGCGGGGAAAAGTCGCGGCCATCGGCGTACACATTTCGCGTTGGGTCACCACCCACGGTTTCGCGCTCAACGTAAACACGGATCTTAGCTTCTTTAACTTGATCATTGCCTGCGAAGGTGAGCAGGTAACTTCGATGGAAGACCTGCTTGGTCATGAAATTGACATGAATGAAGTTGAAGATTGTCTGTGTGCCCGTTTTGGTGAAGTGTTTGAGATGGGACCCGAAACCAACCGCCAAGAGGGCAAGACCGCCAATTGACAACCCTCAAGAACCTCGATCGGTGGATGTTTCTTGGCGTTCCTGGTCGCTTGGCGGTTAAACTTCACCGATGCTGACAATCGAACTGATCAAGGAAGCCGCCGCACGCATACGCGGCCGGGTTCATCGTACACCTGTCGTCACTTCGCGTTCTTTTAACGAGGCCACCGGCAAGGAGGTTTTCTTCAAATGCGAAAACCTGCAGCGCGCCGGCGCCTTCAAGATTCGCGGTGCGACTAACAAGATACTGTCGCTTACTGACGAAGAAAAGAAACGTGGCGTGGCTGCTTTCTCGTCCGGCAATCACGCGCAGGCGGTGGCGCTGGCCTCACGCGAGGCAGGAATTCGCGCAGTGATAGCAATGCCAGACGACGCCCCGAAAGCCAAGATCGCCGCGACTCGCGGATATGGGGCCGAGATTGTTTTTTATGATCGTCTGAAGCAGGATCGCGAGGAAGTGGCGATCGAAATTGCCGAACGCGACAGGCGCGTAATGGTGCCGCCTTACGACGACTATTCTATTCTTGCCGGACAGGCGACTTGCGGACTGGAGTTGGTCGAAGAGGTACCCGATCTCGATTGTTTGCTGGCTCCCTGCAGCGGCGGTGGCTTGTTCGCTGGCGTCAGCACTGCGGCCAAAGCGCTGAGTCCTCGTATTCGTTGTTTTGCAATCGAGCCTGATACTGCCGATGACACGCGGCAGTCGTTTGTGAAAGGCGAGCGAGTTTCGATTCCGCCGCCCCCGACGATCGCTGACGGCTTGCGGGTTCAGTCGCCGGGCACACTAACGTTTCCCATATTGCAAAAGACCGCTGAGGACGTCTTGACGGTATCAGACCAGGAAATTATTGAGACGATAAAGTTTTTTCTCTTCAGAATGAAGTTGCTGGTTGAACCATCAGGCGCCGCCGCAGCGGCCGCTGTGTTGACCGGCAAACTGCCGCGCGATACGAATCGCGTAGGCGTGATCTTGTCCGGCGGGAATATTGATGCAGATATGCTATCGCAGTTTTTAGTCTAGAAGCCCGCGTAAGAAGAGGACGCTTGAGTTCGCTGACTCTATTGTTTGACGTGCCCGCTGATCCAGTGAACCCGCTTCCCTGGGGCGCGTTGATCGTGCTGCTGGGGATCGTCTTTGTTTTGGCGGTCGGGCTGGTTGCGGGTCTGGTAGTTTTTCTGATCTGGTTCAAGCGTCGCCAGCTTAAAGGGGCTCATGGTTCATCCCAATAGTCCAAACCATCCCCAGGAATTAATCACCTCACCAATTCCAAACGAGGCAAGTTCGCCTCAAAAGTGTTGAGCCTTCATTTTAGGCGGCCAGTGTCTTATCCATTACTGCGATGTTAGAATGTATTGCATCAGTTAACCTGCATTGAGCGGTGAAGGGAAAAATCTTGTCGCGTGAACTTCGAGTAATCAGCAATGTTCCGAAAGTCCGTCAACCCAAGCCGGAGTGGCTGAAGATCCGTCTAGGCGACCCAGCGAACCAGAACAACGTGTTGAAGCTGATCGAGGGGTTGAACCTGCACACGGTTTGCCAGGAAGCGCGTTGCCCTAACATTTTCGAATGCTGGTCTGACCGCACCGCAACGTTCATGCTCGGCGGCGACATCTGCACGCGTCATTGCGGCTTCTGCGCGGTGGGTAAAGGAGAGCCCGGGCTGCTCGACGCGGAAGAGCCGCGCCACGTTGCTGAAGCAGTGCGTCAGCTGAACCTGGCCCACACAGTGATCACATCAGTTAACCGCGACGACTTGCCGGACGGTGGCGCCGCACACTGGGCCGAGACGGTGCGACAGGTTCGCGCGCTGAATCCCGAGTGCCGGATTGAAGTCTTAATACCAGATTTCAACGGCGATGAAGCCGCGCTCAATACCGTTCTGGATTCCCAGCCTGACGTTTTGAACCACAATACGGAAACGGTCGCGCGGCTTTATCGTCGGGTGCGGCCGGATGCTGGTTATGAGCAGTCATTGACTCTCCTGCGTCGCGCCGGCGAGCGTCGAGATCTTGAGGCGCGCGGCATGAAGACCAAAAGCGGCATCATGGTTGGACTAGGAGAAACGTTTGAAGAAGTCGTTGCTCTCATGAACGACTTGCGCTCAGTCTCCTGTAACATCATGACGATTGGCCAGTATCTTCAGCCGCACGCGCGCCGGCTGCCGGTTGAACGTTATGTCACGCCGGAGGAGTTTGAACGCTGGCGGGAACTGGGAATGGATATGGGTTTCAAGCACGTCGAATCAAGTCCGCTGACGCGTTCCTCATATCACGCCCGGCAACAAGCCGAAGACCCAATTGTCGAGGCAGCTTGTTAGCGATCTGCCGCATCCGAACTGCACCGGGTAACAACACCCAACCAAAATAAAGACACGGAGGAAGAAGGACTGCGATTTTGTCTTTCCGGCACTGTCGAATTAGTATTGCGCCTTGGCTGGAGTTTGCAATCTCAACTCCAGACCCTAAAATCCCGCATCATGAAAGCAGTTATCTTCAAGCAACACGGTGGACCGGAAGTATTGGAATACGCCGACGCACCCGACCCAACAATCAAAGCGAATGAAGTCTTAGTCGAAGTGAGAGCCTGCGCGCTCAACCACCTCGACATCTGGGCGCGCGGCGGTTTGCCGGGAATTCAAATCCCACTCCCCCACATCCTTGGCAACGACATCGCCGGAGTGGTCCGCGAAGTAGGTAGTCTTGTTTCCTGGGTCTGCGTTGGAGACGAAGTGATGCTTGAGCCTGGTGTCTCCTGCGGACATTGCTCCGAATGTCTGGCTGGCAGGGATAATCTTTGCCGCGAATATAACATTCTCGGCTACGGGCTTGATGGTGGTTATGCCGAACTCGTGGCCGCGCCGGCTGTGAACGTGATTCCTAAACCACCGACCTTGAGTTGGGAAGAAGCGGCTGCGTTGCCGCTCGTCACGCTGACCGCCTGGCACATGCTCGTAACGCGGGCCGCAGTTCAGCCTGGTGAAGATGTGTTGGTGCACGCGGCCGGGAGTGGCGTCGGTTCGATCGGGATTCAGGTTGCGAAACTTCGCGGCGCGCGCGTAATCGCCACAGCAAGTTCGGACGAAAAGCTTGCGAAGGCCAAAGCCCTGGGCGCTGATGAAGTGGTGAACTACAGCAATGCGGATTGGCCCAGGGAAGTTAAGCGACTGACCAACAAACGAGGAGTGGATGTGGTGTTCGAGCATACGGGAGCGTCAACCTGGCCCGGCTCGATCGCGTCGCTGAAAACGAATGGACGGCTGGTCACATGTGGCGCCACCAGCGGGTTCGCCGCCGAGACTGATCTTCGTCAGGTTTTCTACCGTCATTTGACGATTCTCGGATCATTTATGGGATCGAAGGCGGAACTGCTCGAAGCCATGAAGTTCATTGAGAGCGGAAGGATTCGCGCCGTAGTCGATCAAATTTTGCCACTCGCTGACGCACGACGCGCACACGAATTAATGGATCGTCGTACGAATTTTGGAAAGCTCGTGTTGCTGCCATAAGCGCACGTCTTGGCGTTGGCAAAACTGAGCCCACTGCTGTTAAAGTGTCGCCATAATTGATAAGCCATTTTCTCGCGCTGAACAGGCGCATTCTTCTAACATCAACCAGAAAGTCTTGGAGCGATCTATGAACTCATGTCTACATTCTGCGCGCGCAATATTCGCACTCACACTGCTCGTCACCGTATTGGCTTCGTCTTCCGCTGCGTTCGGGCAGACCACGCCGGCACTGCCAAAGGGGATTCAGCGGGTGACTTCCGTCGAGGGAATAACGGAATACCGGCTGGCTAACGGTCTTCGTGTTCTCATGTTTCCTGATCAGAGCAAGCAAACCATGACGGTAAACATGACGTATCTAGTAGGCTCGGCCACAGAAAACTATGGCGAGACCGGCATGGCCCATCTGCTCGAGCACATGGTTTTCAAAGGTACGCCGAAGCATACGAACATCCCCCAGGAATTGACCTCCCACGGCACGCGGCCCAATGGCTCGACGTGGTCCGATCGTACCAACTATTTCGAAACCTTTGCCGCGACCGACGAAAACCTCAACTGGGCGCTCGATCTCGAATCTGATCGGATGGTCAACTCCTTCATCGCCAGGAAAGATCTCGACAGTGAGATGACCGTCGTCCGTAACGAGTTTGAACTCGGCGAAAACAGTCCATTTACCGTTTTGCTGGAACGCTCGATGGCTGCCTCTTACATTTGGCATAACTACGGCAAGACCACCATCGGCGCGCGCAGCGACATTGAAAACGTGCCGATCGAGCGGCTGCAGGCGTTTTATCGTAACTACTATCAGCCGGACAACGCGGTCTTGCTCGTCGCCGGGAGGTTTGACGAACAGAAAGCACTCGGGCTGGTAGACAAATACTTTTCACCAATCCCGCGTCCGACGCGCACGTTGCAAAAGATCTACACCGTCGAGCCGACGCAGGATGGAGAACGCTCGGTGACCCTGCGGCGTACCGGCGACACGCAAAATGTGATGGCGCTTTATCATGTTCCCGCCGGCTCGCATCCCGATTTCGCTGCCATTGACATCATCGCGCAGATCTTGGGCGACACACCTTCCGGGCGTTTACATAAAGCGTTGGTTGAGTCGAAGAAAGCGAGTTCAATTTTTGGTTTCGATTTTCAATGGCATGACCCGACGCTGGCGATTTTCGGCGCCGAGGTTCGCCAGGCTGATTCTCTCGATGCCGCTCGCGACTCACTGCTCGCCACTATCGAAGGCATCGCTGCTGCGCCGCCAACCAAAGAGGAGGTTGAGCGGGCGCGCGCGCAAGTCTTAAAAAGCATCGAGTTGGCGCTGAACAATTCCGACCAAATAGGCATTACGTTAAGCGAGTTTATAGGCGCCGGGGATTGGCGTCTGTATTTCCTACATCGCGATCGACTGCGGAAGGTTACGCCTGAAGAAGTGACGCAGGTGGCAGCGCGTTATTTCAAACCGTCGAATCGTACGCTGGGATTGTTTATCCCCACAGCTAAACCTGACCGCGCCGAAATACCGGCCACACCCGATTTATCGGCAGCGCTGAAAGATTATAAGGGCGACGCTAAGGTGGCTGAAGGCGAGGCATTTGATCCGTCGCCGGCAAACATTGAAGCGCGCACGGTGCGCACCGCGGCCGGCGGAATCAAGCTGGCGCTACTGCCTAAGAAAACACGTGGCGGCAAGGTAGTGGCGCAGATGGCGCTTCGCTACGGCGACGAGAAGAGCTTGATGAATAAATCTGCCGCTGCCCGGCTCGGCGGCGGAATGCTGATGCGTGGCACAACCGAACACACCCGCCAGCAGATACAAGATGAGTTGGATCGATTGAAAGCGCGTGCCCGTGTGGTTGGTGGTCCAGCGCAGGCAACCGTCACCATAGAAACTACGCGCGAGAACTTGCCGGCGGTAATGCGTCTCGTAGCGGAGATGCTTCGCGAGTCAACCTTTCCTGCAAACGAGTTTGATTTGCTCAAACAGGAAGAACTTGCGAACGTAGAACAGAACAAGAGTGAGCCAGCGCAAATCGCTTTCACTGCTTTTTCGCGCGCGCTGAGCCCTTATCCCAAAGGCGACGTGCGTTACGTCACGACCTCCGCTGAGGATGTTGTAGACATCGCGGCGACAACGCTGGATCAGGTTAAGCAGTTTTACCAGGACTTCTACGGCGCCTCAAATGCCCAGTTGAGCGTGATTGGTGACTTCGACGACAAGGAAGTTACCAAGCTTGCCGGCGAGCTCTTTAGCGACTGGAAAAGTCCGAAGCCATTCGTTCGTGTGCCCACCACTTACCGAGACATCGCGGCAACCAACCAGACATTTCCCACACCGGACAAGGCCAACGCGTTTTTTGTCGCCGGCCTTAATTTGAAAATGCGCGACGACAATCCTGACTATCCGGCCCTCCTGCTTGGTAATTACATGTTAGGCGGCGGCTTCTTAAACTCGCGGCTCGCCGCGCGTATTCGCCAGAAGGAAGGTTTGAGTTATGGCGTCGGCTCGGGTCTCACTATCAGCGCGTTTGACGAAACTGGACGGTTTACTGCCAGCGCGATTTACGCACCGCAGAACGTTGAGAAGCTTGAAGCTGCGTTCAAGCAAGAGATTGCGCGCATGCTGCAGGACGGCTTCACGCCCGAAGAGGTTGAGGCTGCCAAGTCAGGCTACCTGCAATCGCGACAGGTCAGCCGCGCACAGGACAACGAGTTGGCCGCTCGTTTGAATAACTACCTTTTCATCGGCCGCACGCTTGCGTTTGATGCCGATCTCGATGCCAAGCTCAAAGCGCTGACGCCGGAACAGATCGTTGCCGCAATGCGACGCTACATCGATCCCACAAAAATAACGATCATTAAGGCCGGAGACTTCGCAAAGAAGTAGGCAGGAGGCAGGAGCAGGAGGCAGGAACGCGGCGCGAGAAGCGGGCACACGAGCTTCAGCTAGCTCTTACCTGCCGCCTGATACTGCCGTCTGCCTCCTGTCTTTACTTTCCCGAGTAGTCTTCCACGTTGAAGCGTTTCTTGAGTAATCCCAGGCTTGATAGTTCCAGGTTGAAGTTTGTGCCCGCGATAACTTTCCGGCCCTCGTCAGTCGTGACCCAGTCAACCACCTGCGGAGCGTTCGTCCTTAGAAACGCGCCGTCTTCCTTATCGAGTGGCTTGCTGTCTTTGCGCGAGAACACCCAGATGTAGGTGTACTGGCCTTTGCGCACATATTCCAAGTCCGCATCGAAGCCACTCTTGGGCGACGGGGCGGCAGATGACTGTGCGCCAGTGGGCCCGCTTGGGGATCCAGAGTCTGACCTCCCGCTACTACATGAGGCGAGTGAAATTGCTGTTAACAGGATTAATGCGACAACCAGCGTTGGGGTTTTGTCTTGCATAGTGCCTCGGATACTAATCCAAAAAACCGAAGTTTGGAATTGATTGTCCACACCACCAATTCAGTCGTCGTATTCGGGGGGGGCGGGCGTCCCACCCGCGCGACACCACGAAGCTTTCACGCTTCGCGCTCATTGACGGCGAAGCCCGCGATCCCAGGCCCTACGGCGTGTTGTCCGGCTGCGACTCATCGTCACTCTTGTCATTCGAGTCTGACTCGTCAGGTCCTGGTTCAGCTTTCTCATCGCGAATGTGGAGGATCGTGCAATCGCGGTCCTCGTAGACAATGTCAAACCAGCCGCTCGCCCTTGCGTTGCCAAAAAACTCGTCATGCGAATTATCGGTAAACACATAACGCGCGCCAAACCGATCGCGAATCAAAGGCCCCGGATCCTCTTCCTTCCCGAGCGTGATATTGTCATAAAGCTCAGATAGCCCTCTATCTTTGTCAAACAGATAGGTTGGGTCCAACCCAGATACGTATGAATGAGTTGGGTCGTAATAGAACAACCTCGGGAAATCGTCCCAGTCTGTGTTGAAGATTATCTGGTCAGTGGCAATGTTCGCGCGCATCCATTCAGTGCCGGCCCGGTAGTAATCGTGTGGATCACTGTGGGCAATGTCTTTGCTGGTTGCTCGAAAGTCAAGAAAGAGAGCAACTCCGAGACAAACCGCCACTGCGGCCACAGCGATTGCGCGCAACAGAGTCTGTGCATCTGACTCCGGTGCGGCCGGAGGCGCTGATTGTGAACGATCAAGGAAAGGTTGTAGTTCGTCGAGTATGTCGGTTGACAGGAGCGTCAGTGTCGAGCGCGTGCCTTGCAGCCAGGGCTGCAGCGCGAAAGCGGAAAAGATGACAGCGAACGGTGGCCAGTATTCAGCTATTCGTCGCCAGCGCGCCGTCATGAGCATCAGTGCCGTCGCGAAAACCAAGAAGAACAATGAATGATGCGCACGCTTGCGATCGGCCGGGTCGAAAGCAAGGTAACCAACCAGCATCGCCGCGCAAGCCACGATGGAGTTGCCAAGGAATTCCCAGGAGTCGTAGGGATACCATTCCTGTCCTACCTTGGTGGAAAAGTCCGAAGCAGTCAGCTTGATCTTCAGGTGTTCGTAGAACAGATGAAGGTTCATGGGAAAGTAAGGGTTGATAACTAACCCCGCCGCGGTTCCCAGCAGCACCCAAACGATCGGTCGCCATTCCAGGCGACGTTCGGTCCAGCCGATGACTGCTGTCCAAATGAAGGTCGACAGTATCAGCAACACAAACATGTCGTAGGTTTCGGCAAAGACAAAACTAAGCAGGAGCAGGGGCCAGTATTTTTTAGTGAAGAGCAGGTGAATGCCAATAATAAGATAAATGATGGCGAACGGCGGCGCCTTCGCCATATTGAGTCGAAAAAGAAATGGCGCCGAGCAAGCCAGCAACGCCAGCAACCAGATTAGCGAGTAACGAATTCGGTAACGTACCAGGAACCAGTAACAAGAAAAGACTGCCAGGCTCGCGAAGGTCGTGGCTGAGATTTTTGCGCCCAGCCGCAGATCGCCAAACCACGTAAACGGCATCTGGATAAAGTGAAACAGCAGGTGATGATCTACGTAGTGTTTTGGATCGAGAGAGGTAAGCGGCAACCACGTAAACGACGGCGGAAAAGTATGGTTACGCAACGAGTCCCACAGCATGCGGCTCCACTTGATGTGATAGTAGCCATCGAAATCGCCGCAACAGATTGCCGAAGTTGAGAATTGAAGTTTCCAAAAGATCAGGCCGATAGCGATCGCGGCCGCGCCCAGTTCCACTGTGCGTAGTGCAGATTCAGATTGAAGAAATTTACGAGAATGCGGCAAGGATTTTAGCTACCGACAAAGTTTGGACTCTATCATCGGGACCTTCCGCGGGTGATTTTGCAATCGAACCGAAACTGAACGGGGGAAACTTAATGTAGCCGAAAGGTGAAAGCGTGTCTAGGAGTTCCGACAGACACCCACGCCAGTTCCTACTGACATCCACGCCGGCTTCTGTGTTACGTTTTGCTCGATGTATCCAGCGGGCAATCTTTTCATTCCAGCTGAACATGGCCGGCTTGAAGCAATCCTCAAGCCGCCTCCGGGTGGTGCAGCTCGCGGAGTTGCTCTTGTCCTTCATCCACATCCGCTCGGCGGCGGAACGATGCACAACAAAGTCGTGTTTCGGGCCGCTAGCGCGCTGAATGAAGCGGGACTCATTACGCTGCGCATTAACTTTCGCGGAGTAGGACAAAGCACCGGCGAACACGATGAAGGGCGTGGCGAACTCGAAGATGTAGCTACCGGCTTAAACTACCTGGCAATAACTTATCCGGATCAATCAATTACACTTTGTGGATTCTCCTTTGGCGCGCGCGTTGGCCTGGAGGTTGGAATCTCGGATGAACGCGTGGTGAATCTAATTAGCATTGGAACGCCGGTAGACAAGTATGACTTTGGTTTCCTTGAGCCGTGCAGCAAACCGATTCTCTTCGCTCACGGAGACAGGGACGAATTCGGCAGCGTGCCCCCGCTGCAGGAATTAGTAACGGCAATCCAGAAGCACAACGCGAACGTCGAACTGCAGATCATAAAAGGCGCCGCACATTTCTTTGCGGGGCACCTCGAGGAGTTAAAGCAAGTGATAACAGACTGGTTGCGACGCCGGCTAAGCAGCTAAGGGCGATCTTCTTAGCGGTGCACGGCTGGTTTATCTCAGAGCTCGGTAGCTTTCGGAGTTACGGCTTCTGCTGGTGAGCCAGTTATGGAAATGAATGCGGCGGGCGGATTCTTGTCACGCAGCCGCAGCCTAACGACGGTGAAGGCGATCGCGAATACCACCGCGAGTACGAAACCGATCAGTAACTTGCGTCCAAGATCGTTGAAATCGGAACCAATTGTCTCCTGAAAGAGACATATTGTTAACGAAACAAAACAGTAGAGAGCAAACGTCAGCATGGCATTCCAACCTTTCGTGTGTTGCGGTCGAACGCGGCCAGCTGCAACTTAGACACGCTGGTTGCTGTTTTGTTCCGCGCCTGATTGACCATCATTAAACCCGGGGATTCTAAAATGAACACTTATCGCGATCCGGCCATCCGCATTACGCTTCTGCCGCGCGACACAAATTCAGCGGGCACAATCTTCGGCGGCGTCATCCTTAGTTACATCGATATGGCTGGGGCCATCGAGGCCCACCGGCGTACCGGGATGGACCGCTTCGTCACGGTTGCCATGCGTGAAGTTATCTTTCACAAGCCGGTGTTCGTCGGCGATCTGGTCAGTTTCTACGCGGAGACCGTAAACGTCGGAACAACTTCAATTACGATTCGAGTAATTGTGGAAACGGAGCGGGTGGGTTCACGTACCGAGGTCGTGCGGGTGACGGAAGCGGAGGTTGTTTACGTTGCGGTTGATGAGAAACGGCAGAAGACAAGAATAGTGAAAAGTGACGAGTGAAGAGTTTCAGATTTTCCGGCTTTTCACTCTTCACCTTTTACTTGTCACTAGTTCAGCAACGCCTGCATGCGGTGTAATCCGGCCGCCGCCTCATTGAAGCCGGGCTGTTGCTCAAGCGCCTTGCCATAGTGTCTGGCGGCATCGAGATACCGCTTCCTTATCTCGTAAATTCGGCCGAGGTTGAAATGTGGAAAGGCATATGACTCGTAGCGCGGCGCGTAGAGCGCGCGCTTGAACCAGCGCACGCTGCTGTAGGCGTCGCCCTTGGCCAAGAGATAACTGCCGATGTCATTGTAAGGATTTCCGAGCGTCTCATCGACGCGAATTGCCTCCAAACACTCCTCGATAGCTTCGTCGTAACGATTCTGAAAACTGTAAACCCAGCCAAGGAAGGTGTGCGCCTCGGCAGTCGGGTAGGTTGCGATCGAACGCTTGTAAAGCTCGATCGCCTCGCCGTAGTTCTCCGCCTGTTGGGCCTCATAAGCTTCCTGGAAAAGCACCTTGGCCTCATACTTCGCAGCCGGCGAAGCGTCGTCCTCGTAAATGTCGTCGTCAATCATTTCTTACTGGCAATCGTTCTTCGGCTTCTGGTTCAAATCTAAACGCTTGATGCGCCCGTCGGTCTTCGGAGCGATAACTTTTTGTGCCGCAATCGCCGCTTGTAGCACGTCGGAATCAAATTGGGCTTGCGCTCGGGGAATAAGCACGCGCGCGGTTTTTAGCATTGCATATCCATCGCCGCCATCGATGGCGATGTAGTCGCTCGTAGCGAGCGTGTACATTTTCTTCTCGTCGAGCGGCTTGCCGTTAATGGCGAGATCGACAATTCGCGAGCCCGTTGGACGCCGGGCGTCAAAAGTGAACCTGATACCCGACACCTGCTGGAATCGACCAGGCTCCGCATCCTCGGCGCTGCGGGCCACGCCGTGCTCCAGCACCTGACGCAACGTCGCGCCGTTCACTTCGACCTTTACTACTTTATTTTTGAACGGCAGGATCGACAGGACGTCTCTTCTGGTTAACCCGCCGGCTTTGATTATTTCATCAGCGCGAATGGAGCCGCCATTCATCAAGCCGACGTCAGCTTTAGTCGAGGAGCGAAAAGTATCGGCAATAAAATCTCCGACGTTTGTTTCCTGCGTGCGCCCGGCGGCGCTGCGAGCGTCGAGATCAACACTACTGCGGCCGACCACAAGCGCCAGCTCCTTGATCAGCGTTCCATACTTGCGATCGATTGCGGCGAACTGTGGATCATCTCTTATCTGATCGGTCACCGGAATTACCTTCCAGTCGATGCTATCTACGGCGCCGGTGGATTTTGAGATGTTCAGATCAATCTGTCCCAGCTCGCGGGCGTCGGCGGTCATCTTGAAAATAGGAGCGCCGCCGGAAGCTGATTCCAGCAAAGTGTGTTCATGGCCGCCGATGATGACGTCGACGCCTGCGCAGCGCGCCACTTCCTTGTCTTCGCCCATCGAAAGATGCGTCAAGCCGATCACGGTCTTTATACCGCGAGCGTGGATCTCGGCAACGACCTTCCGTGCAGTCTCGCAGGGATTTAGAAATTCAACCTCCGGACCAGGTCGTGAGGTAATCTTTGTTTCCTCCAGCGTCAGCCCAAAGATTGCCACCTTCACGCCATCAAACTCGCGCACCACATACGCCTCTGCACCTCCGAATGGCTTGCCGGTTTTCTTGTCAACCACATTGGCAACAATCCATTTAAATTTGGATTCCTGCATTCGTTGCCGCAGCACGTCGGGACCGAAGTCGAACTCATGATTGCCGAAGGTCGAGTAATCGAGTTGCGCTGTGTTCCAGGCGTCGATCATCTGTGCACCTTTGTAAGTGATGGATTCAACTGAAGGCGAAATCGTGTCACCCGAAAGCAGAAAGAGAATATTTGGCGACTCTTTCGCAATCGTCTTCTTCAGGGTCAACAATCGCGCCAGTCCGCCGCGCTGTCCTTCATCCACCGGAGCAAATTGGTAGACATCGTTAACCTGTAGCAGGGTTACCCGTACCGTGCAGTCAGGTTTTGGCTGGGCAGATAGCGGCAGAATGACCGAGAGAAAAATGGCAACTGCCAGCGCGATCGTTCGCGGCGCTCGTCTGTCGACTCTCATTCGTTTTCTCCAGTTATGATGGAATTGCCAGGCTGAATTATACTCGGCTCGGTGAGACGAAGCGAAAGCAGTTGGCTTTTGATTGGTGGAAGAGGAGGGTGACGCCGGCAATGTTGACGGAAGAAACAGTTTTCCTGACCGGCTTCCCCGGTTTCATAGCGAGTCGTCTGTTGCGGCGGCTGGCGCGTGATGGCTGGCGTTTCCTGTTGCTGGTACAGCCCGCATTCGCGGACCGCGCGCGGCAAGAGCTGAAAAACATCGCTGAAACAACCGGCAGATCGATCTCCGACTTTAAACTTTTGTCAGGAGATATAACCGAACCCAATCTCGGGCTGTCGCCCTCCGATTTGGAAACCGTCCGTGCCGAGTCGAGCATCGTGTTTCATTTGGCGGCCATCTATGACCTGGCCGTGCGTCGCGACCTGGCGCTCCGGATAAACGTCGCAGGTACTCGTAACCTGAACGAGTTTGCTCGTTCGCTGCCTCACCTGCGTCACTATCATTACATCTCCACGTGTTATGTAGCCGGCAAACGAACCGGCCGTATATTGGAGACTGAACTGAGGCAACAGGCGGGCTTCCGCAACTACTATGAAGAAACAAAACATCTGGCGGAGTTGGAAGTCGAGGCTTTGAAAAGCGAATTGCCCGTTACGATTCATCGGCCAGCGGTTGTTTGTGGTGATTCGCGAACTGGCGAGACCGCCAAGTATGACGGTATCTATTATTTGATCCACTATCTTCTGAAATGGCCTGCGGTGCTTTCCGCTTTCAACATTGGCAACACCGAGGTGGCGCTGAATCTGGTGCCGGTCGATTTTGTGGTGGAGGCGATGGCCACGCTCGCAAACGATCCGCTGGCGACTGGACACACGATTCAACTTGCCGATCCGCAACCGTTATCGACTCGTGAACTCTTCGATTCAATTTCGCGTTGCATCGGGGGCAGGGAATCGAGCCTCACGCTCCCCGCGCCGTTGGTCCACACGTCGCTGATGTTGCCGCTTGCCCCGAAGGTGACCGGGTTGCCCCATTCAGCAGTCCCTTATTTCTTTTTGAAGCAAACTTATGACACAGCTCGGGCAACTGCCTTACTCGAACCGCACGGCATCTCCTGCCCGCCATTCGAGAGTTATGTTCAGACGATAGTGAACTACGCGGCTCGCCATCCGTCACTGTGAGGTCATCACACAACGCCCTCGAGTAGTCCCAGCTAACTCTCGCTGCCGGCTTGACTCTCGATCGGGTGCTGACCGCGCACCACAAGCACAGCGAAGTTGCGGCACAAACGACGTGACACTCTCCTACGGCGCAAGCGCTTTGGAGAACTGGCCGGAAAGAACGTAGAGCAGATAGACACTCACGACGGCCGATCCAATTGCCAGCCCGGCCAGCACAAAGATTATCAAGCCCACAAACAACCAGTCGCTGAGCTTCCCCTTGCGTGCCTCTTCGGCGGACACGGTGGCGCGCTTGCTAAGCAGCGCAACGTTCATCTGGTTCGATTTCCACCAGGCGTCGAAGATGTCGCCGACCACGGGGAACGATCCTACCAGGTAGTCAATCGCGATATTCAGGCCCATCCGCAGCAGCGTTACTTTCGGAACTCTGTAACGAACCGCCGCCACCAGAATGTAGAACGAAACGAGCGAAGTTGCGGTGTCGCCGAAGCCAGGAATCAGACCAACCAGAGCATCCAGGCCAAAACGCCAATTGATTCCCGGAATCTTGATCAGATCGTCCATCAACCAACTCAAGCGCTCGAGGCTTTGGTCGACCTTCACCGTCCGTTGCGTTTGCGCCAGCGTTTGGCTGGGGCGTTCGCGGCTTTCAAGTTTGTAGGCGTTTGTCATTTTTGAGTACCAATAAGGGACAGGCAGGAATGCCTGTCCAACGTCATCGTATTCGCGTCACCTGTTGCCAGAAAAATTTCCCCACGCGAGCAAAAGCGTTCAGTGGATTACGGTCGCCGCCGCGTTGATTTTGCTTCGCAGGCAAGCCGAGCGAAGTTGCCAGCTCCGGATCTGGCTTCGCAATATCCTCGTCGCCACGTTTGCTCGCCAACCACCGGTTGAAGGTACGCGCAACGCCGCGTCTTTGTTCCAGCGGTGCTTCCGCGATCAGCGCCCCGCGTAGATCGTCGAGGTCGGCAATCTCGAGCAGATTTGCCTGGTAATAATCTCTGAAAGCTGCCACTAACTTTTCTTCACCAAGCAGCCGCTGCAACTCAACAAACATCAGCGCGCCTTTGGTTGAAACTACCGCCGCATACTGAAAGGTGTTGCGATATTCCCGCGCGGGCCGGTTCGCATCCATGTCCTCCCCGCCAAACGTTCGATATAAGCGATAGACACCTTGTAACTGGTCCTCCAAAACTATCGCCGCTTTTTCCTCGCCGTAGATCTCGCGAAAATATAACAACGCCGACCAACTAGCCATCGCCTCGTCCAGCACCGGCTCGCGCGCGGGATTGTTGCCGACGGCCTGGCCCCACCACTCGTGAGCAGTGAGATGGGCCACACTCCATTCGAGACTTTCCTCCACCGAAGGACGTTGCTCGCGAATTATTTCTGGAAGGCTACGCATCGCCGGCGAGTCAAAGTCGACGTAGTAAGCGCTGGCGATCACTTCGAGTCCGGCAAATTCATTGCTCCCCAAACCTGCGACCAGCGGCGCTTCGGTAATGCTGATGTTTTTGTAAGGCAGCGGCCCAAACCTCGACGCAAAGACTCGCAAAGAGTTCTCGGCCATCGTGAGCACGCGTTTTCCAATTCGCTCATGCTCCGGTATGAAGATGGATCGTACAGTAGTTTCACCGACCTGAATCTGTTCAGACTTCAGATTGCGGCCCGCGATAATTGCAAAGTCCCGCAGAGACGTAGCTGAGAAGTTAAGCGTCGCGCCGTTGCTGGAACCTGGTTTTTCGCCGGCCGAGGTGAAAACAACCACGCCGGGTGCGACTTCGATTTGCATCTCATAGTCTGCGGCTTCATTGAAAATAACGTCGCCAACGCTGGGCTCGATCTTGCGCAGCCACTCTTCACCGTCGTGCACTGCGAGCACCGGATACGAAGCGCCCAGCAGCATGATGCCGCGACAACGAAAGTTGAGATCACGCGCGCGTCGCATTTCGCGATCGCCACGCAGCGCTGCGCTTACTTGCTTGACGACGTGCGCCGTCAGTCCCGTTTCATCCGGATCGACTTCAGGGACCGTTCCTCTGAAACCGACGACTACCTCGATCGAGTTGCCCGGAGCAACTGGTTCGCGCAGGTTCACTCGCAAAGTTGTTCCCTGATCCTCGATCACATAAGTCAGCGGCGTTCCGTTCGCCAATTGAACTTCAGTGATTTGCAGGCGCGGCTCTTCGCTCTCAGCGCCTTGCGGACCGGCGTTGGGCGGTGTCGATATTTGATCAGCTCGCAGGTTGGAATAGAGATGGAAATACAGGACCGCCCCGGCGCGATCGTCGTGGTTGACCCAGACAACGCGTTCGGAACCGGCGTAGGAAAGCGCGTCGAAATCGAGTTTCAGTTGAATCTGATAATGGTGACGCTTGGTTTCTGGTGACGGGTGCGACTGCGCCATTGCAACCGATCCCAGCGACAGCAGCAGGGCGCAAAGGCAGGTATTGATTGAAATGAGACAATTGTCCCAAGACAAAGTCAGGACCGGTAGCGATTGGGTCCTCTCACTGCCCTTCGATCTTTGGGAATTAGTCACTCGGCCTTCTTTAAGTAGGAACGATCCAACCCGGTCGCTACCGCTGCCGGCTCTGACTTCGTTTCCGTGATAGCTCTTCAGTTATCGAAATCGAACGAATCACATCGCCGCGCGCGATGTTGTCCACCACATTCATTCCAGTGATGACGTTACCAAAAACAGTGTAGCCGCCATCCAAATGCGGTTGCGGCGAATGGGTGACAAACCACTGCGACCCGCCAGTGTCTTTTCCGGAGAGCGCCATCCCGACTGCGCCGCGGTTGTAGGGCACTTGGTTTATCTCGCAACGAATTTGATAGCCAGGCCCGCCATTCCCATCCCCGCGCGGGTCGCCGTCCTGGATTACAAAGTTAGGCACCACGCGATGAATTGTGATGCCGTTGAAGTAGCCGCGCCTGGCGAGCTGAATGAAGTTGTCAACGTTCAGTGGAGCGTCCTCTGGTAACAGTTCAAGAGTGAACGAGCCTTTGGCGGTCGTGACCACGGCGTGGAAGTGTTTACCAATGCGGGCGAGTGCGCGTTCGTAATCGGCACTAGTGTTGCGAGTTTGCACTGTACCGATGCGCGCAGACAAACCGCCGCCGCCATTTGCTTTCAAGACGGAAACGGCTTTGCGACGGATGAGATGATCGGGTGAATTGAGCGCCGTCTTAATCGCGTCGTTAGCTTTCGCGCTCTTCTGTTTACCGAGCGAATCAAGAATTGCGAGTGCGGCATCGTTAAGTTCTTTGTCCGCCAGTGCGACTGGCAAGGCTGCGACCAGCGCGCGAGTATTGGTTTCATCTGGGGGGATGTCGCCTAATATACCCGCGGCAGTAGCGCGAATGATCACATCAGTTTCCTTGAGATGCTTTCGCGCCACTTCAGCCAGATCTTTGGGCTTGAATGCTGCGTAGGCTTGCAGCACATCCGGAACAGCAAGGGTGGGTAACTTGCTAAGCTCAAGCATCTGTCGCAATTTCTTCTGTGCACTATTTTGCGCCGAGTCGCCTGCGCTACCTGTTGCCGCACCCTTGATCTCAGACAACGTCCCCAAGCCCGCAGCAATGCTTGAGAATTGTTTCCAGTCCGTCTGTCTTGTTGTTTTAACGTCCTGGCCCGTCTGCAGAGTGAGACCTTCATCGTCCAGGTAGAGTCCCGGTGCAATTCGAGCGTAAGCAATCTCCTGTTCGGGATCACTGAAATCTTCGCGCTTGCGTAACGCATGCAAGAATGTGATTGCTGACATTTCGCTCGTGTTAGCCAGGATGTGTCCGAGAGCTGCCGCAATTTCCAGCACTTCGTTAATCTCTGCCGGGTGAAGTAGAGAGTTGCGGACCCCTGAGTCTTGAAAGAGAGCTACCAGTTTCTGCGCACGTGCTAGCAAGGGCGGCGCTGAACTCGTTACCTTCAATGAGCCGAGCGCCCTTATCGCGCTCACGCGCACACGCGAATCTTTGTCCTTCAACGCCCGATCCAGCAACAGGTCGAAAGAGGGTTTGTCCTCCGTCGCACCGAGCACGCGTGCTGCATTCGCGCGCACAATCGGATCAGGATCGCTTACAAGAAGCTTACGCAGTTCCTCGTTGCCATCTTTCAGTTTGAGACGGGCCAGTGTGTTCGCGGCGTCGGCGCGAATACGCGGGTCTGAATAATGCAGAAATTCTTTAACGATCGCACCCGCATTCTCCGGTTTGGCGCGCAACACGGCAGTCAATCCCAGCAGGATCGTCAATGTGTCAGGAGCGGAACGCCGGCGCGCTTCGAAGATCAACGCATCCAAGACTACGCTGGCCAGTTCGTGCGCGCGAGTCTCCTGTTCCTTTGGAAGCGCTGCCGCGATCTTGCCCAACGCTTCTACGGCCCGCGCTCGCACCCGGCCATCCTTAATATCATTCAAGACTGCGACCAGCGCGTCCGCGCCGAGTGGCGATTCAATTTCGCCGAGCGCAAAAGCGGCCATCGCGCGCACTTCGGGCTCATCGTCCCGTTGCAGCAGCGGAATTAGATCGGCGACAGCATCTTCGTTGCCGATGCGTCCCGCGGCCAGCGCCGCTCGTGTGCGCACATTTGCGTTCCGGGCTTTGAACAAACTACGTAACTCGTCGTCCCAGCGACGTTCGTCCTCGGCGCGAACAATTTGCAGCAGCAGTATTTTGGAAACCGGATCTCCGGAGGTTGGGTTCTGCAATTTCTGGCTGAGAGTTTGGGCGACAATACCAGATCCCAACAAAAGCAGCAGGGCGCCCACAGATAGCCGTGCCAATAGTTTGGCGATGGTGGCGATAGGTCGCGACCGACTAAAGCGCTGACAGCTTAGCGCACTCCAAAGATACTCAGTTTTGAAAGTCGAATGCATTCTTGTTGTGGCCTGGCGGGGGATTTTACTCTTCATGTATCGGGCAGGCAGCTTGCTTATGTCAAGGTGCCGGAAGGCGGCAACGAAACCTCGCGAAAATAAAAGGCGCCCCATCCCTTTTTAAAGGACGAGACGCCAAAAAGTTCGCTTGCTGAAACGCTTAGCTCGCGACGCTCGAGATGTTGTCGATCTCGGTTGCCTCCGGACTGGCATCTGCGTTGATTGGTTTCATGCTCGAAGTGTCGAGCGGTTGTTCATCGCGGCCATTGCTTTTGCCGGTGCTCATCTTGATCATTTTGCAGCTGCCCTCGAAGAGCGCGCCTGGCTCGATCATCAATGAAGCGGTCTGAATGTTGCCGTTGATTTTAGCTGCCCGCCCGAGTTCGAGACGCTGCGTGGCGATGATGTCACCATTGACAGTGCCATGAACCACGGCGACTGCGACTTCGATGTTGGCATCTACTTTGCCGTTCGCGCCGACGATTAGGGTTCCGCTAGTGGAATTGATTCGACCTGACAGGTGACCGTCAACTCGCATCATCGCCTTAAAGTTGGCCTCTCCCGTAACTACCGTCCCACTGCCAACGAAGCCGCTCAGATTGCCTTCCTTGATTTCGCGCGCCAGCGATTCGCTCTCGGTCAACGCTTTTGACGCAGTTGGAGAATATTCGGCCTGGGGCTTGGGTTCAGGGGTTGTCGGTTGATACGAATTGAATGTTCTTGGCGTTGAATAAGCTGACACGTCTGGTTTTTCGGGCGAAACTTCGTTCTCCGGCTCTTTCGGGCTCTTTCCTATCCTAAGCATTTGAAACCTCCGTAATTTGGGGGCCGCGGGATTAAGTCACAGGTGCCATCGGAGACGGTAAAGTAACGAAACTACGCGCGTGCCTTTGTTAGTGGAATTATCAGCCTTGACGACTGCTCTGATTGGTCATCCGCCCAGAAGCGGGGACATATAATAGACAACAAGCGTTTCGCTGTCTAGGTTTGCAATGCAAATGTAACTCGTTGTTGCAATTTCTTTTTCCGGTCGGTTTCTCGATCAGTTTGGCAAGAGCGCCTGAGCGATTAGAAGCCTGCAGCCACTGCCAACTCATTAGACTGCTCTTCAGGTCGCGAATGGTCAACCCCAAATGAATGCTCTGAGGATCCGAACAGCACTCTCCATCAAAAAGCGCCTTCAGCTTCATCGAAAGCGCCGGCGTTTGAATCTGGCCGGTTACCGGGGCCTCGCTCTCGAGAACCACGCGTTCTGTAGCGGTAATATCTCCCGTGACCCAGCCATTGATTACTGCAACCTTAACATTGAAATCAGCCTCAATACGCCACCGTTTCGTTAACACTAGCGTGCCGTAGGGCGAATTTATGTTTCCTATTGAATAGCCGTCTTGAGCAACTCTCCATCAAAGGTAATTTCCAATTCGAGCCCGGAAAAGAGCCGAAGTAGAATTCGGAGCTCTAGGCCTCAGCGGCGTTTACGGCTTCATTCGCAGGCGTGCTTATGTCCCGTTCAAGGTCCTCTAATCAGCGAGCAAATGAGAGACCAATATCGGACGGGTCCACACTTGTTTGCCTGGCAGCGGCAGAGCCGTCAAGCTTAGTTGCGCCTGAGAGATTGATCATTGGGTTGTTCATTCCCCCCTTAACGTCGTGCAAATAGCTAGCCGCCGTTAAGGACAATTAGGCTAACTTGTCCAACTTCTTCTGCAATTGTGGGAGCGAGCAACCCGAACTGCCGGTAGTTCAGG
Source organism: Acidobacteriota bacterium (assembly GCA_040002755.1). Lineage (GTDB taxonomy): Bacteria > Acidobacteriota > Blastocatellia > Pyrinomonadales > Pyrinomonadaceae > PSRF01. The sequence continues at coordinate 37,804 of JBDUDV010000020.1, forward strand.
GATACTGAGGGGCGATTACACCTTGGAGACGGAAACGTACCAGCCAACGCGGATCCTACAAGCATTTCTGAGCAGATCGTCTACTCATTTTCATCGTCGCCCGGTGTCACTGGCCGCGCTACGTTTGTCACCGCCAAATTGGCCATGGCATTCTTGGTAATAATGACTGACGAGAACAAGCCCAAAACGAAACTGCTGCGCGCCGTCGGCACCGCGATCGAAGATTTCAGCATGATCGAAGACGGCGATCGCATCATGGTTTGCCTGTCTGGAGGTAAGGACAGCTACACCATGCTCGACCTGCTACTCGACTTGCGGTCGCGCGCGCCCGTACGCTTTGACCTGCTGGCGGTGAACCTTGATCAAAAGCAACCAGGTTTTCCGGCGAACGTGCTGCCGAGATACTTGCAACAACGCGCCGTTCCGTTTCGAGTAATCGAGCGAGACACTTATTCCATCGTCAAGCGTCTCGTGCCTGCGGGCAAGACGTACTGTTCCGTCTGCTCGCGATTGCGTCGGGGAATTCTCTATAACCTCGCGGTTGAGGAAGGCTGCAATAAGATCGCGCTGGGACACCATGCTGACGACATCATCACTACGTTCTTGCTGAATCTTTTCTTTGTCGGTTCGTTGAAGGCGATGCCGCCAGTGCTGCGTTCAAACGACGGCCGTAACACCGTCATTCGTCCGTTGGCGTATTGCCGAGAAGCTGACATCGCTGCGTTTGCGGAGTCGCAGAAGTTTCCGATAATTCCCTGCGACCTTTGTGGCTCGCAGCCAAACTTGCAGCGCGCGCGCATCATGCGTTTGCTAACTGAACTGGAAAAAGATATCCCCAACATTCGCAGTTCGATGCTGACTGCGCTCGGTAATGCGATACCGTCACACCTCTTGGATCACAAACTTTTTGATTTCAAGAAACTTAAGGCGACTTCCGGCGACGTTGAAGCCGAACTCGATCTTGCGGTTGGACACACAGATAAAGAACTACAACCCGCATTAGTGTCGCTTAGGTGAATTGCTGGGACCGCCGGGTGTTCCGCCCGTAATGAGCGCCGCGGGCGCGAACTTCTGTTCAGGTATTGATGCCAACTGCGAAGAATAAACCACTTGATCTCAGCGCCTTCCCGGCGGGAAGCGTCACTGAATACGCAACGTTAGTCTGTCTCGCCTGCACGTTCGACATCTTCACCACTCAACTTGCGCTTGCTCCACGCACGGCGTATTCGGAAATTAAGAAGTATTGCCCAACAGTCGCAGAACTTACCGCGCCAAAAGCGCTGCCGCCGTTCTTTGATTCTGAAGAGAAGCATCCGCATTGTCCTTATTGCCAGGCTGCCAAGCGCTGGCACGCGCGCTTCGATACATTTCGCATTGAGGGTGGGAAGACCACTGACGCGCTTCGCCGCAATCTAATCAAAACTCTTCCGCAAAAGGACAGTCAGGTTGAAGTCATCGAAGTGAAAAGTGACAAGCGTGCCGCCTTCTTCGATTGGCTCGACACATTGCTCGGGAATGTCGATCTCGATGACGACGGCTGGTTGCAGGAAACCGCGCGCGCTTACCTAGCGCGCCTGGAACCCAAGACTGACTGGGCGGAAGTCTTTGGTGGGTTACGCGCGATTCGCCGTTCGCAACGGCTCGAGGCCGGCTGGGAAAAGGACGGCTCGCGCTTGTTTCTCGCGCCTGTGGTTTATAGCGAGGTTGTCATAGTTCAGTATCTCGTCAGCCGCAGCCACGTTCATGGCGGGCGCACGTTCGATGGCCGGCTGACCCTGCAGGATCTGATTCGGCGTTTGCGATACGGTGGTTACCTCGACGCCAAAAAGATCTCGCCGGGCGACCAATTTGAAACGCTCGAACAACTAATGGAACAACTGTCAGGCGGCGCCGGCAATGTCAAGCTTTACTACCTGGTTGATCGGCGCGACTTTCTCGAGAAGGTCAAATCAGTTTACGCACGCTACGCGGCCTAGGGATTAGCGAGTTGTGGCAACGGTTCGACGCGCACTCACTTCTGCGCCACGACCACCAGGGCTGCGGACGAACTAAGGAACGCCAATGCGATCGCGTGACAAAGCAGTCTCGAGAAACGGGCAACCATCTTCAGAGTCTCCTTCGTTGTAAGCCCGACACCAATTTGACAACAACAGCGCTCTGCTTCAAACAAATGGAAAATCTGCTTTTTATGCACTGCATCCAAGGTCAAACCTGTGGACGGGCAGGATCACCTGTCCTATCAAGTTAGCACTGAGTTGGTCGATGATAACGATGCGTGATCGGGCGGCGTCGGCCGATGCCAATCGCGTTGCGCGAGATGATCAGCGTAGGCGGCAACTGGCGACGTTTGAACTCATTAGCCGGCGATTCAACGCGATTCAAAATATCGTAGACCATCGTCAAGTCATTTCCGGCCGCAATGATCTCTTCGGGAGTGGCCTTCTGTTCAAAATACATTTTCAGAATTGGGTCCAGCTTGTCGTAGGGCGGCAGTGATTGATCGTCAAACTGCCCGGGAGCTAATTCGGCCGACGGACGTTTTTCGATGATCGTGTTGGGAATCATCTCACCGCCGCGATTGAGCATGCGTGCCAGCGAATAAACTTCGGTCTTCAAAACGTCACCAATCACCGCCAAGCCGCCGTTGGTGTCGCCGTAAAGAGTGCAATAGCCCAAGGCGAGCTCCGACTTGTTTCCGGTAGAAAGCAGCAGGCGACCTTCAGCGTTGGAGATCGTCATCAGAATATTTCCGCGCAAACGAGACTGCAGGTTTTCGGTGGCGCGTGAGCTGGCTTCCACAGTCGCCGCTGGCAACTGGAGTTCCTTGAGCAGCAACTCAAAAGCGCCGGTGATCGGGTGCTCAATTACTTCCATTCCCAGACGACGCCCGAGCTCAACTGAATCATCCACGCTTGAGCGCGAAGAATATGGCGACGGCATCATCACCGACAAAACGTTTTCGGCGCCGAGCGCTTCACAAGCCAGCGCAGCAACTAAGGCGGAATCAATACCGCCTGACAACCCCAGCACAGCTTTGGTAAAACCGTTCTTGCGCGCGTAGTCACGAATGCCAAGCACTAGTGCGCTGCGAATCGTTTCAATGTCCTCGCCAGGCAAGCAGCGTTCGTCGGCCACGCCGCAGTCAAGATCTACGGTCCCGAAAAATTCTTCAAAAGGAGGCGCTTGCAGAATTATTTTTCCCTGCGCGTCGGATACGATGCTGGCGCCATCGAAGATCACTCCGTCGTTGCCGCCGACCAGATTGACGAAAACGACCGGAAGGTTTGCGGTCTTCGCTCGATGTGCAACCATCGCGCAACGCTGGCCCATCTTCCCTTTATTAAATGGCGAAGCGTTAATTGATACTAAGACCTGCGCTCCGAGTTCAATCAGCTCGTCAGCAGGATCGTGGGCGTAAAGTCGCTCGCGCCAAAATGTCTTGTCGTTCCAAAAGTCCTCACAGACGGCTACACCCAGTTTGCAATCGTCCGTCGTAAACAGCTGACGCTTGTTCGCCGCTTCGAAGTAACGCGGATCATCGAAGACGTCGTATTCCGGTAGCAGCGTCTTATCGGCAAACCCCAGCAACTTCTTATCGCGGATGACTGCCGCGGAGTTGTAGAGACGGCGCCCGGTGGTTTGCTCGTTTGGCCTTACAGTGCCGACGACGGCGGTGATTCCTTCGGTTGCCTGGATGATTCTTTCCAGCGGCTGCAGCACACAACGCGCGATGTCGCGGTCGAGGAACCAATCGAGTGAGGTGTAGCCCTGAACGCAGACTTCGGGGAGGACAACCAACTGGGAACGTTCCTTCTTGCCCTGCTCGATCGCCCGAATGATCCTGGCAGTGTTTCCCTCGTAGTCTCCGTTGGTGGTGTTTATTTGCCCGATGGTGACGCGCATCTGAATGTGGGTTGATTCCAGTTGCTAACTTGTTCCTTGCTTTTCGAGATCGTGCACGTTTCGCGGCGAAATCGCAAATCCGCTGGGCAGGCCTCTCGCTGATGGCCAGGCCGCTTTAATAATTGGCATGGTTGACCGAGGGGCAATTGGTAATACAAAGTTTGCGCCGTTTTCAAAAACGAATCGAGAAATTATGAAGAGCATTTTCGTTCCCGGTGCGGTGTCAAGGCGTCTGGCGGCCCCTCTGGCTCGAGGACGTGGCCGCGGCGCTGGAATCCCAGCCACGTGATTTCGACTGGGCTGGCCAAACCCGATTGAGGCAACTACTACACTGAACGGCCCCTTCAACGACTTGCCACGGCTCCCTCAAATTGCCAACTCGCTTCGCATCGGCTCCTCCTTAGTTCATTTGCCGAAGGCTTGGAACAAATAACCGGCTGGGCCGAGCCGAAAGTTGAGCAAGCTAATGCGCGTGCGTTATAGTTCCCGCAGCCAGACGCGGAGGGGTCGCATAATTGGTAGTGCAGCGGTCTTGAAAACCGCCGACCGAAA
>JBDUDV010000021.1:0-41846 GCA_040002755.1 Acidobacteriota bacterium
TGACGAGCATCGGATCGTTGCCGACAAGATCAGGCAAGATCACTTTGATGGCGTGTGATGTTTTGAGAAAGATATGACGGGCCTGAAAAACAACTCCCATACCGCCCTGTCCCAGGCGCCGTTCCAACTGATAGCGCGCATCGAGTATGGGCTCGCCGATGAGAGATGGGGTCGTCTCATCACCGTCCTGAGGACAGTGGTTAACTTCGTCAGAGAAACAGCGCCTACAGGCTGGACATTCTTTCATTTATGAGCCCGGTAATAAGCGGACGACGGCAAGAAGGATTTAGCAACACTAAACGGCCAAGGCAGCAATGGCAGACTGATTCTAACGGCTGCCGTGTGAGCAAGCAACCGACAAAATGATTTGCCGCAAGGCTTTGGACGATATCGACTCTACTATTTCACCACCACGTTTACTAACCGCTGCGGTACGACAATAACCTTGACAACTTCGTGGCCTTCGATGAAGGCAATGATCTTCTCATCCTTGAGCGCTGCAGCGCGTAGTTCTTCTTCCGTGACCTCGGGCAACGCCAGCACACGCGAACGCAGTTTCCCGTTCACCTGAATGGGGATTTCAAGTTCCTCGCTGCGCGCCAATTCTGCATCAGCCTGCGGCCAGCGCCCGGAATTCAATAGCCCTCCGGCATGGCCCAGGTGCTGCCACATCTCTTCAGCTGCGTGTGGCGAGAATGGCGCCAGCATGAGTACCAGCGCCGCCAAAGCTTCGCGCACGACAAACACCTCCGCGGCGGTTGCGGTAGCGGGATCTACCGCGAACGCGCTGAGTTCATTGAACAACTCCATCAACGCCGCCACGATCGTGTTCAGATGCAGATCCTCAAAGTCGCCAGTCACCTTCGCAATCGTTTGATGAGTCTTGCGTCGTAATGCTCGCGCTCCGCTCGACTGATCGTTCGGTTCATCGCTCGCCAGCGTTGTTTCAGTTTTTGCGAGCCGCTCATTCCAGCGCCACACCATCGTGTAAACGCGTCGCAGAAATCTGACCGCGCCTTCGATACCGGACTCGGACCAGCGCAGTTCATTTTCAACTGGCGCTGCAAACAGCACAAACAAGCGTGCCGCATCCGCCCCAAACGCCGCAATCATTTCGTCGGGATCGACGCCGTTACCAAGACTCTTCGACATAGCTTTCCATTCGTCGGTCCCTTGAACGCGATTCGTCACCATTCCTTGCGTCAGCAGTTTCTTCACCGGCTCGTCAAAAGAAACGAGGCCGAGGTCGCGCATAAACTTCGTCCAGAAGCGGGTGTAGATGAGGTGCATGACGGCGTGTGAATCGCCGCCGATGTATTGGTCCACTGGCGTCCATTGTCTGGCGATCGCTGGATCAAACGCTGCCGCCTCGTTGCGTGGATCGCAGTAACGAAAGAAGTACCATGACGAATCGACGAATGTGTCCATCGTGTCCGTATCGCGGCGAGCCGGCGCGTGGCAGTTCGGACAGGTTGTGTTCACAAAGTCTGCCACTCCGGCTAACGGAGATTCACCCGAGCCGGTGAACTCAGCGCGATCGGGCAACTGAACGGGTAGATCTTTTTCCGGCACCGGCACCATTCCACACTTCTCGCAGTAAACAATCGGGACCGGCGCGCCCCAGAAGCGTTGCCGCGAGACGCCCCAATCGCGAATGCGATAGGTGACTGCCGCCTTACCGAAACCATGAACCTCGGCATACTTGGCCATCTCGACGATCCCTTCGGTGGACAGTTTCCCGCTCCAATCGCCGGAGTTAACCAGAATGCCGTATTCCGTAAACGCGTGTGGCATCGCGATAGACTGATCCTCGCTCGTGGCGTCGTGTGGGATTGATTCCTGCTCATGCGAGATGCGCTCGATCACGCGACGAATCGGCAACGAATATTTTTGCGCAAACTCGAAATCGCGTTCGTCATGCGCCGGCACGCTCATCACCGCGCCAGTGCCATACTCGATGAGTACATAGTTTGCGACCCACACCGGAATGCTCTCGCCGCTAAAAGGATTGACGGCCAGTACTCCCGTGTTGATTCCTTCCTTCTGCTCTTCCTCGTCAACGATACGCCCGCGCGCCGCTTTGTCCGATTTCACCTTCTCAGCGAAAGCCAGCACCTGATTTTTCAAAGGGGACTCAGCGAGTAGTTCATCAACCAGCGGATGCTCCGCCGAAATTGCGATCGCGGTAGCGCCGTAGATCGTGTCGATACGCGTTGTGAACACCCGAATCTTTTGACTGCTATCCCTCACGGCGAAATCTACAAAGGCGCCTTCGCTCCGGCCAACCCAATCGCGCTGGCGCTTGAGCACTTTCTCAGGCCAACTACTTTCGATCTGCTTGATATCCTCTACCAGCTCTTCTGCATAGTCAGTGATCTTGAGGAACCACTGCTCGAGCTCCCGTTTCTCGACCTCCGCGCCGCACCGCCAGCAGACGCCACCCGACGACTGTTCGTTAGACAACACCGTGCTTTCCTTCGGACACCAGTTAACCGGCGACTTTTTCTTGTATGCCAAACCGCGTTCGAACATCTTGAGGAAGAACCACTGGTCCCACTTGTAATACTCCGGCCGGTGCGCCGCGATTTCGCGCGACCAGTCGTAACTGATCCCGAGGCGCTTCATCTGGCCGCGCATGTGCGCAATGTTTTCTTCGGTCCAGTCGCGCGGATTGACTCCGCGCTTGATGGCCGCCTGTTCTGCCGGTTGACCAAAACTGTCCCAACCGATCGGGTGCAGCACGTTGAAACCCTGCAGGCGTTTGTACCAAGCGACGGCATCACCGATGGCGTAGTTGCGTACGTGGCCCATGTGCAGGAAGCCCGACGGGTAAGGCAACATTTCGAGACAATAAAACTTAGGCCGCGGGTCGTCTTCAGTAACCTGAAACGCTTTGGTTTGCTCCCAGTGTTGCTGCCACTTGTTTTCTATTTGTTCGGGAAAGTATTTTTCGTCCATGATGGTTTTCCTAACGAGGTCTACACTTAACACGAATTATTGTGAACGCAAACTGTCGGTCTGCAATCGGTTGCGGTTGCAGCAAACGGCTCAGTCTGCATCGTCCGAAGGCTTATCTGGTTGTCGAGTGAAAGTTCGCCGCTCCGCTGGGCCGCGCTCAGGATGCGCGTCGCAGAAGCGGCACCGTTAGGAGGAGTTTGGTCTGCAATTTACTACCGAAACGAATCATAGTGCTATTTTTATCATCCCTCGCTTCGGTTGTCCACAAACGAGCGCAGTTGCTGCAAGTTTTTCAAGTCGGCGCGCGGATCGTCGTAGGGCGTTTCTAGAATGAAGGCGGCGTGGGCGAGTTTTGGATGTTGGGCCACCCGACGGAGCGCATCCCTGCCGATGTGGCCCTCGCCGATGTGCCAATGGCGATCGACGCGCGAATTGTAAGCGGCGCGCGAGTCGTTGAAATGAATCGCACGAACGTTCTTGATCCCAACCGTGCTCTTAAGTTTATCGATTAACGCTTCCAGGCCGTCTTCTTCACGGATGTCGTAGCCGGCGGTGAAGGCGTGCGCAGTATCGAAACAAACGCCCAGCGGAAGCTGAGGGCATGCATCCATGATCTCGCGCAGGTGTTCGAAGCGATGGCCGATACACTCGCCTTGCCCCGCAGTGTTCTCCAAAAGGATCCGCAGCTTTCCGAGTTGCAGGCGACGACATGCGAACTTCAAGCTTTCGGCGCAGGCGCGAATCCCGTCTGCCTCACACGAGCCGCGCGCGCTGCCCGGATGAACAACCAAATAGTCGACACCGAGCAAAATTGCACGCTCAACTTCTTCACGAAAAGACGCGCGCGACTTTTCGCGCATTGCTTCATCGGCGGCCGCAAGGTTTACGAGATAGTTGCAGTGGATGACGACGGGATTGATTTTTGTGAGCCGGCGCGTTTTGCGGAACAGCAAAATGTCCTCGGCGGTCAGCGGTTTGGCCATCCAGCCACGCGGGTTGCGCGAGAAGATTTGAACGGTGTCGCAGCCCGTATCTCTAGCGACGATCAGTGCTTCGTGTAATCCGCCTTTGATTGGTGCGTGGAATCCGATGCGCGGGCGCTGGACTCTTCCCTTGATCGATGTCGTTCTCATTTCAATATTCGACAGGCAGGAATGCCTGTCCCACTATTGCGCTTCCATCACGCGCAGCATGTTGCCGCCGAGAATTTTGTCGATGTCGCTTTCCGAATACCCACGAAGCAACAACTCGCGCGTCAGGTTAGGCAGTTGCGAAACGTCTGCCAGGTCGCTGAGCGTTGCTTGCACTCCGTCAAAATCGGATCCGATTCCCACGTGGTCAACCCCGACAAGCTTCACAACGTGATCGATGTGATCGACGAGTCGCGAAACTGTTACCGCTGGCAGTCGTTTCGCAAACTCCTCACGTCTCACCCGATCGCGCGCAAGCTTCTTGTGTGCGACGTCGCCAGGTTCTGCCTCAGAAGCTCTTTGCACCTCGTCAGCAATCTCCGCGTCCACCTTCTTTTTCTTTTCGCTCCAACCTGGCTCGAGGTGTTCGGGATAAAAAATAACGTTCACGACGCCGCCAGTCTTGGCGATCGCTTGAATCATCTCATCGGTGAGATTTCGCGGCACGTTGGCGATTGCACGGCAGCCGGAGTGGGTCGCGATCACGGGTTTGCTGGAAGTGTTGACGATGTCCCAAAATGCTTTGTCGGAAACGTGAGAAACGTCTACCATCATGCCGAGTCGGTTCATTTCACGAACCACTGCACGACCAAAATCATTCAAGCCACGCGTCTTGCCCGCTTCGTCACCCGAGGAGCCGGCCCAACTCAAGCTCTCCGTCCAGGCGGGCGACATATAACGGACGCCGAGCTTGTAATAGCGCTCAACGTTTTCGAGCTTCTCGTCAATCGCATAGCCACCCTCGAGGCCCGTTAACGCGGCCAGCTTTTCCTCAGACACGATGCGGCGAATGTCGGCGGCTGTAGTTGCAAACTCCCAGGTTTCCGGATGACGCTCCGCAAGCGCCCGTACCGCGGCAATCTGATCGTCGGCACGCTTCATCGCTGACGGACCTCCGCCACCAAACAATTGCGGCTCGACCCAGATCGAAAAAAACTGCGCGTCGAGTCCGCCTTCCCGAGCGCGAACCGAATCGAAGTGTCCGTCAGCAAGTCGTTGGGCCAGATCCACGTGTTCATCAAGCAGCCGTTGCGGCGTGTCCGCATGCATATCGATAGAGATTGCGCGCCGATGAATAGCGGCAGCATCGTTTGTGTTGTTGTTTGTTGCCGTTGCGGGAATTTTACGTGCAGTTTTTTCAGTCATGCGGCAGTCGGTATTGAGAACAGAAAGTAGAATTAGGACTAAGACAGTCAGGCAACGAATCGCGCAGTCGGATGGCGCCCGGTTCAACCCAACCGCCGAAAACCGCTGATACTTCACCGGAAAGCGTGACGAATTAACAGTCTCTCTTATTTGCTGAAGCATTTTTGATGGTACTCGCGCCAACCTTATTGAATCAAGCGCACTTACTTCAGCGTTGTTTAGCAAACTGCCGTTTTGCATCCCGAAGCTCCATTGATGTTGGGCGTTAAATTAAGTTTCGCGCGATCAGGACCGCTAACTAACAGGCGAGCGTTGCCTGCCTTGCCAATCAAAGTAGGCTTACTGTATCGTGCCCGAGTTCTCGATAATCGTTTTGGTGAGCGCCGCCTCGGCCTTTTCTGAAAGGGCCGGGTCTTCCTGTAGAATAACGCCAAGCCATTTTCAGTCTGAGTTGAAGTTTGGGTTTCCTCGCTGCCAGTTCCGGAAATTGATTGAAGGAGAAGAACACCATGTTCTCAAACGAAGACAAAAAGAAAAACATCGCAACGCCGCGTATTTGTGACGTCGTTTGGCACGATGGCGAATTCATTGCCTGGAACGACGCGCGCGTACACGTGATGTCTCACGTTCTTCATTATGGGTCGAGCATCTTTGAAGGCATCCGTTGTTATGCCACCAAAGAAGGCCCGGCAATCTTCCGTTTGAAGGAACACATGCAGCGATTTCTTAACTCGGCGAAGATCTACCGGATGGACCATGGCTGGACGCTGGATCAACTATTCGAGGCCTCGGTGCAGTTAGTGAAACGCAGCGGTTTGGAACAGTGTTATATCCGTCCCATTCTCTTCCGCAGTCTTGACGAAGCGCGGCCTGCTTTTGGCGTCAATCCTTTTCCCAACCCACTGGCCTGCTATATCGGCGCCTGGGACTGGGGCCAGTATCTCGGGGACGAAGCAATCGAAAAAGGTGTTGACGTTTGCGTCTCAACGTGGAACCGGCTGACGCCAAACTCCATGCCCGCGATGGCCAAGAGCGGCGCCAACTACATGAACTCCCAGCTCATCAAAATGGAAGCGCTGGTTAATGGTTTTGCCGAAGGCATTGCGCTTGACGATCGCGGTTACGTTTCGGAAGGTTCGGGCGAAAATATTTTTACCGTGATGAACGGCATGGTGCTGACGCCGCCACTGTCTTCATCAATTCTAGCCGGAATTACTCGCGACAGTGTGATTCAAATTTGTCAGGAGTTGGGAATTACCGTGAAGGAGCGAAGCATTCAACGCGCGGCGCTTTATGTCGCTGATGAACTATTCTTCTCGGGCACGGCCGCAGAGATCACTCCGATCCGTTCCGTCGATCGCATCACAGTCGGTGTTGGCGGTCGCGGTCCGGTAACTGAAAAGATACAGAAAGCCTTTTTTGACATCACCAAAGGCGAACGCAAAGCGCCCGGCGACTGGCTCACGTATGTAAACGTCGCCAAAACCGTGCAACCGGGCAGCAACGGTTCACAATCGGAAACTACGGCGAATGTCAGCGTCAGGAATCAACCAGCCGAGCCAGCCCTCAAGTTTCAAACCGCGGCTAACGCGACTGACTAAGAGCAAATCCTTCAAATTTACGGCAGCGAGCGAGGCAAATTGCTCGCTGTTTTGTTTTGATCCTCACTGAATTCAGAAATTCCAGCGATAGACGTTGACGCTGCTCGTTCTGGCAAGCTATATTCATTGAGCATTTATGCGGCTCCGGTCGCGGATGCCCACAGTCCCAGCAAGCGCCCCTTACAGCGCAACAATCAATAAACCGCTAGTTCAGATTTCCCAGTATCGAAAGGTTCGTCTCGCAATGGCCCTACAAATTGACGATCTGTTAAGAGTTGCCGCCAGTCATGGCGCCTCCGACCTCCATCTCAAAGTCGGCTCCTTCCCAGTCATGCGCATCGCCGGCGAACTCCACCCGCTCGCAGACGCTCCCCGCCTGAAGCCCGAAGACACGCTCGACATGGCATTCGCGATGATGTCGAATCGCCAGAAACAGCGCTTCAAAGAAGTCTCCGAAGTCGACATCGGTTATGGCGTCAATGGACTGGGAAGATTTCGCGCGAACATTTTTCAACAACGCGGAACGGTCAGCGTTGTGCTGCGCGTCATCCCTGACAAAACAAGAGGCTCGGCTGAACTGGGACTGCCGCCGGTCATCGATCGCATCACCGAGGAACGGCGCGGTCTGATTCTGGTCACCGGCTCAACCGGATCGGGCAAGTCCACCTCGCTGGCAGCGATGATTGATCGCATCAACGCCCGCCGCAGCGGCCACATCGTTACCATCGAAGATCCGATCGAGTTCTTGCATAAAGACAAACTGTCGTTTGTGTCGCAGCGTGAAGTCGACGTTGATACCAGATCGTTTGCCGAAGCATTGCGCGGCGCCTTGCGACAGGATCCGGACGTAATTCTCGTCGGCGAAATGCGCGACTCTGAAACAATTGAAACGGCATTGACAGCAGCCGAGACTGGTCATCTCGTTTTATCAACGCTCCATACGCTCGACGCGACGGAAACTGTCATGCGCATCGTTTCTTCCTTTCCGGCGCACCAACAGAAATCGGTGCGCATCCAGCTCGCCGGTATCCTTAAAGCCGTCGTTTCGATGAGACTCGTTCGCGCGGCAAAAGGTGCGGGTCGGGTGCCCGCAGTTGAAGTGATGGTTTCAACGGCTTTGATTCGAGACTACATAATCAACGAAGAAAAGACTTACCTGATTCGCGAAGCCATTGCCGCCGGCTCCTCGCAATATGGCATGCAGACGTTTGATCAGTCACTGTTCCATCTCGTTCAGGTCGGGCTTATCACGATGGAAGAAGCACTGCACAACGCCACCAACGTCGATGAGTTTAGGATGCGATCTTCCGGAATACTCTCGTCCGAGCAGGCTATCAATACCATGCGCTCCGCTTCAGATTCAGATCCGTCAGCTCCTAAGGAATTCGACCTCGATGATATCTTTGCGAAGCACTGAGCAGTTCGCAGTAAGCGGTGAGCAGTAAGCAGAAAAGCGGGCAGTGGCAGCTAAACCACTACCGCTTTTCTCTTTCTGATCTGCTCACTGTTCACTGCTTACCGTTCACCGCTTTCCGCCAGCCTCGACAGCGGCGGCAATGGCAAGCCAAATGCTTCGGGATTCTCGCCGATTATCGCGGCCGCAAAGAAACTCGGTACGTAGTGAGAACCTTCGTTTTGAAAGGCGTCGTCGAGTTCGCTGCGATGTGCCAGGAGTGTCCAGAAATTCCTCTCGTAGTTTTCCGTTCCTCGGAGTTGTCGCAGGTTGTTACGCACTGACTCCGCACCGCGATTGTAACTAAGCAAAACGAGCGTCATGCTTTCCGAGTCCTCTCCAAGCTCGGCCATGCTATCGGCCATGTAGTGCGCCGCTGCCGGAGTCATTTTTTCCACGTCACACATATCCTGACGCGCAACGCCGTAGTGTTCCGCGGTCTGCGGCATGAACTGAAACAGACCTTTCGCGCCAATGCTGTTCTCATAACAGTTGCGATACGCTGACTCGATCACCGGCAAGTAAATACCGATGATGGCTGGAACTTTACGCGCCGCAAACGAACGAGCAATCAGCGGCACGTATGGCCGCGCTCGCGCATAGACTTCGCTGATATTCTCCGAGCCCAGCGCGGCTGACGCACCTCGACTGGCATAAAGATCCACGTATGACTTAATGACCCCGACAGTCTCACGATTAAGCTTTACGGGACGGTCGCCCATCATTGTTGAAATCCGCTGCTCCTGTTGATCTACAAAATTTAGTTGCTCTGCCTCGCCCATCTGCGAATAAAGCTTCGCGCTGACTCCGATGGGAGCGCTCGCCGGTGCGGCTGTCTCGGGCCGTCGGTAAAGAAAGGAGACTGCTGTCGCCGCCAGCACTACCATCACAAGGCTGAGCGCCGGCCAGAAATAACGACGCGGCAATGAACGCGACTTGTGGAAAGCCCCAACACCTTCATTACGGGGTTTTATCGCTGAGCTGAGCACTGCTTCACCGTTGAGTCCTTTTCTCACAAGCTTCAGTTCGGCGAGCAGCTCATTGGCAGACCCTCGCCGGTCGGACACTTCCTTCCGAAGGCAACTATTGATGGTTTGTTCGAGTAGCGCCGGAATGTTGTAGTGGTCGCCTGCAACATCGGAAAGCGGTAAGGGTTCGCGATCGAGGATTGCTACTATGGTATCCATTCGAGTGGGGCCGCTGAATGGCCAACGTCGCGCAAGCATTTCATAGAGGACGACACCCAAACTCCAGATGTCAGTGCGCTCGTCAATCGGAAGTCCGCGTGCTTGTTCCGGAGACATGTAATTTACTGTCCCCAACAGCAGGCCCGCTTCCGTATGCGTTCCGCCGCCCAACGGAGTTTCGTCGCGGCAGTCAGGAGGTTCGGGTTCCAGCAATTTCGCGATGCCGAAGTCCAAAATTTTCACCAGGCCATCGGCCCGTAGCATAATGTTTTCGGGTTTGATGTCGCGATGCACGATACCAGCAGCGTGGGCAGCGGCGAGTGCCGAGCAAATCTGTTCGGCGATGTTCAGGACTTCATCGAGCGACAATTCCCGCTTCGCGAGCAACTGGCGAATGGTATCGCCGTCAATAAACTCCGTCGCGATATACCTAATACCCGCTGACTCTCCGACTTCGTGAATGGTCAGGATGTTTGGATGGTTCAACGCTGAAGCGGCGCGCGCCTCTCTTTGAAAGCGACGCAAGCGCCCATCATCCGACGCAAAGTAGGACGGCAATATCTTTAAAGCGACTAGACGATCCAGGCGGGTGTCGTGAGCCAGGTAGACTTCGCCCATGCCACCCGCACCCAGCCGTTCGACGATCTTGTAAGGCCCAATCTCGTGGCCAACCCTGTTGCTGACGTCATCGCCAACGAGCACGCTTGCATCCTGCGCAAGCGCGGGTTGCTCGATGAAATCGCCGGCTGCGTCGTAAGCATCCACGAGCGACGTTGCGTCTTCCCGCAACCGCTCATCCCCGGCGCAAGCTTCATCGATAAACGAGAGACGATCCCGCGGCGCTAAATCGAGCACCTGCTGCAACACCGCTTCGACTTTTTGCCATTGTTCAGGGGTCATAAAATTTAGTGAAGAGTGATAAGTGACGAGTGAAAAGTAAGAACAAGGATGTCCTTATCACTTGTTCACTGCTTGATACAGCCATGCTTTCGCCGCACGCCAATCACGCCGCACGGTGATCGGCGAAACCTCCAACACCGCTGCGGTTTCCTCGACGCTTAGGCCGCCGAAATAACGCAACTCGACGACGCGACTTTTCCGCGGATCGAGTTTCGAAAGTTCAATTAACGCCTCATCAAGCGCCAACAGCTCTGCAGCCCGCGGTTGCGACATTTGCGCCGCTTCTGAAATCGCTTCCTCAAACGGGACTCGCTGTGCCGCGCCGCCGTGCTTGACGTACTGCCGCCGCCGCGCGTGGTCAATCAGAATGCGGCGCATCACCTGCGCGGTGACGGCGTAGAAGTGTGCGCGGTTCTGCCACGAAATGTCCTGCGATCCCGCCAGGCGCAAATATGCTTCGTGTACCAGCGCTGTCGTTTGCAGCGTCTGGCCGTCGCGCTCGCGCTGCACGTAACGATGCGCGATACGGCGAATCTCGTCATACACGAGCGGCGTCAACCGATCGAGTGCGGCTTTGTCTCCCTGGCCCCACGCGATTAGCAATCCGGTTAGATCATCTGCGGGCACTGTCATCATCCGGCGCAGATTCTAGCATCGGATGTCCGACAAACTTCAGTTGTTCGTCGCATTCATTTACACACTTGCAACCTGTCAAATTTTGTCTTCGACGATGAGCACTTTTGTTTTGTTTTCTCGCTAGCGGTTGAAACTGATGAACACTCCCCAGTCCCTTTCTCGCTTAACTAGTTGGTGGGGATTTTCAACCCTTCCGTGCTATTTTTAAAATCAAACCGAGATGAGGACAAAGAAATGAAACTTCAACGAATGCTGCTCTTACTTTTGGCTCTGGTATTTTCCCTGGCAACCAACCCGCAAAACCTCAACGCGCAGACTGCGACTGCGGTTCGGGTTTATCAACAGATGACCCAAGCTGAACGATCGGAGTTTGTCGCTGCGCAGGCACGGCGCATCGCCGACGAGATATCCGGCAGGGATTATGAATTCACTCCTGCGTTCGTTGAGGACATTCAGCAGGCGGTGAACCAGTACACGCGTCGCATCGGAAATCCCGGTGATTCCAGTTTAGGCAAACGTGACTTGCGACTGGTTCTCGAACGCGGCCAGGCCCAGGCCCCTACTCTTATCGCCGCATTCAAAACGCAAAATGTTTCGCCGCTTATTGGTCTCTATCTTCCCTGGATCGAATCCGGTTACGAAAACATCAAGACACCTAACTCGATGGGCGCGGTCGGGATGTTTCAGTTTCTTCCGAAGACTGGCGAGCGCTTCGGTCTTTCGGCCGACGATCTATTGGACGTCCAAAAGTCTGCCGACGCGGCCGCACGCTACATCAGCGACAACCTCGACAAATTCAAAGAAGATCCGATGAAAGAGGCGCTGGCGCTGTTGGCTTACAATCGGGGCGAAAGACAAGTCGCAATGGACTTGAAAGTTTTCGTCAACGAAAAGAACAAGCAGTGCAGCATCTGCGCCCTAACGGCTGAACGCAGCAAACTTGACTCAACGTTTCAAAGCGAAAACGTCTATTACGTGCCGCGTTTCTTTGCGGCGGCGATCATCGGCGAGAACCCACCAGCGTTTGGTCTGCAATCGCAACCACTGTCGTCTCGCTAACGCCTAATTCACACGCAGTCGACGCATCACACGCACACCGGCGCGCCAGTCTTCATTGATATCGAAACGATAGATTTCGATGTCAGGATCGATTGAGCGTGCCAGGGCGTTGAATGAAGGATGCACGCGCAGCGTTGGCGCTACGAGATACACCAGGGGCGATTCATTGCTGATCTTTCTTTCGCCGAACAGTTTGGCGCGGGCGATGTGGCCGCGACGCCGGTGAGCTTCAACGCGCTGCCAATAATCGACCCCTTGCAAGACATGCTCGCGCGCTTCCGCGACCTTCAACTCAATAACAACCAGCCTTCCATCCCGTCGCAGTGCCAGTAGGTCAACTGGACGAACCCCGAGGACCCCGCCGCGTGCAGTTCGGAATTGAGCATGCAGCGGTGCGATGATCAGGCCCGGATCGAGGCGGGTGATGTCGCGACGCAACAAAGATTCAAGCCAGGCTTCGGCGGCGTTGCGATAGAGCGCGTGATGATGGTCAGTGGCATTTGCGGTTCGGTGTTCCAGCAATTCGGCTAGAAGATTGCGCCATTCGTGGTCTGTGTTCTCATCCAACAAGCGACGTCGCGCGCCTTCAATGCCAAACCACAGTCGCTCGCGGTCCATCACGCGTCGCACTCGCGCAAACGGCAATCCGAAGTAACGGAGAGTTTCCCCCTGCCGGGCGCTAACGACGTCAATCGCCTCAGGAGCAAGCTCGATCAGTCGGCGCGCAATGCCGCTCGAGTCGCCGGCTGGAACTGGTGGAAACCGGGCGAGCTTTCGTTTCCACAAGTCTACACGCGCGGGAACGTCAACCAACTTCAGCTCAGTGAATTGTTGATCGACTTCGAAGACCGCAATGGCGACCCGGAGACCGGCGCGCAACATCGCGACTCGTTGAACTATTGACCTCACCAAATCACTTTCGACCACCAAACAAAGCTGCTGAATATACGGAGATTGCGCCCGCTCACCGGTACGCTTGAACCACATCAGCGCTGACGAGAGAAACGCGTCTGCGTCGCTCGCTTTGCCGGCAGCGACTGAACCAGTGACCGCGACCCGCCGATGCTTTTGCCGCAGCAGGATTCGCGCATACTTTCCTGGCTGACCACGACGCGCGCCTGGGCTCAGTGCAGCGCGTTCGACTTTGGCGCCAGATTGGATCGAACAGACGAGTTGGCCCAGCCGACCAGCCCGTTGCTGGCGCGCGGTTTTGACTGTTAGCGCGATGGCGCTAGCAGCGGCTCGCGGTACCAGTTCAATTAGAGGCCGTTCGGCGCCCATGCGGCGAGAGGCGCGCAGCGTTAGCTTCGCGCCGGTCACATCCCAATCAAAGATTTTCCACGAGCGAGTTCCCTGCTCAGTCCAACTCGTGAGAATCAGTCGTCCATAGGCGACGGCGATATCCAGCTCGCTTCTACTGAGCGCCCGCGAGTCTCCACCATTGAGCGTGCAGAACCACTCGGCGTGGGTTGTCAGCAAGTCGGCAATTTTCGCCCGCGCCGCTTCGACGCGAGCCGGCGTGTTAACGCGTATGAGCATCGGGCCTTCGATTCTCGATTGAAGCGGAGTTGGGAGTGGCGGAGCGGTTCCTTTAGGGTGTTTCGTTGATACTTCTACCGTGTGCTACCATTTTTAGTCAATCAAATTCAAATAATCACTCGCTAACAAACCTTCAATGAAAAACGTCTACTTAGCAGCATCCGGACGCACGCCCATCGGCCGCTTTGGCGGGACGCTCGCTTCCTGGACCGCCGCGGATCTTGGTCGCCGCGGCCAAAGCGAGTTTGGCAGAAATGAAAAAGCGCGAGGCTAGACTGGGACTGTCAACGCTCTGCGTCAGTGGAGGCATGGGACTCGCGCTGCTCGTGGAAAGGGTGTGAAGTTGAAGCGCAGACTTCGCGGCTAAGGCGCGTTGCGGGCGGCTCCCGGTAATACCAGGCCAACCTCGGGATGGCCGCATGGCAACTAACAGTTTTGCTAACGTTCAAGGTAGTGGCTCGGGTGGGCCAAATTCAAGAAAGGGTTTCTCTATCGTGAAAATTTGTATTATCAAAATGTTTTCAGCGGCACTTCTGCTTGTCCTGGCTGTTTCAGCGACTGGGCTAGGCCAAAGGACTCGAACCACGGGCACCAAGCCGGCGCCAAACTTATTGTCGTCCCTACCACCGTCTGACGCCGTCGCAATCATCAACCTCAACCGCATATTCAATGAAGCATTACCCAAGCTCCTGGCAGAGAATCCTGCGAAGCTAGCCGAAGTCTCAAACGAGCTGGCAAAGTTTAAGGCACAGACCGGTCTCGATCCGCACTCGTTCTATCAATTGGCGCTCGGGCTCAGTTACAAGTATCCCCGCGAAGGCATTACGAAGATCTCAACGGTGGCGTTGGCGCGCGGAACTTTTAACGCTGGGGGCCTGGTCGCCGCCAGCAGGCTGGCAGCGAATGGTAAGTATCGGGAAGAGAAATATCTGGGGAAGACGATTTACATCTTCAGCCTCGAGCGCCAACTCAGGCTGTTTGGCTTGTGGGATTTGAAAGTGGGTGACCTTGCGGTTGCTGCGCTTGATGGCAACACACTGTCTATTGGTGATCTTGCAGCAGTGCACGGCGCAATCGACGCGACCAAGGCCGGAAAACATCCAAACGCTGAGTTGCTGGCGCTCGCCGGTCGCGATCCTAATGCAGTCGTGGGATTTGGCGGGAATGTTTCGCCCAAGCTGCTGGAGAATCTCAATCTTAGTAACGACATGATCGCTCGCGAGCTGACGGCAGTCCGCCAGATTTATGGCACGGTGGGTATGACCAATACCGACGTGGAGTTAATGTTGACGGCGCGCACGGTCGACACCTACTCCGCAAAAAATCTTGGCGACACTGTCGAGGGTCTGAAACAACTTGGCGGGCTTTTTATCAACCGGCTTAGCGGTGCGAAAGGTACCTTGGCGAGAGGCGCGCTTGAGAATCTGAAATCGACCACCAGCGGCAATGAGGTTGAAATCAGGACGACGGTTGCGCAGTCGCAGGTTGCACCATTGATGAAGTGATGAGGACTGACTGATGAGTACTGAGCGGACGCCTTCTCCGTCCCCGGTCGTCCGTCTTCGGTCGCTTTATCTCGACGGCATTGGAAACTGCGGCCGCTGTGGTTGAGGTGCAACCTCGGGTTCGCTGTCTTCAAGGCTGGCCAGCATGTCTGAATAGATCTTTATCTTTCCGTTCTGCTTCATGCGCTGCTGGACCGCGCTGATGTAGTCCTCGTAAACCTGGTTTTGTTTCGCGGACAGCATCGTCTGCGTCAGCTGTTCGCGCTGCTTAGCAAACTCAGCCAGATCCGCTTCCTGGCGATTCGTCACTCCAAGCACAACAAAGGTGTCGCCGACTTTAAACGGACTCTTCGTGGCTTCTCCCGTCTTCAGTGCGTAAATCGCCTCGTCGAGAGCCGGGCTGGTGCCAGCCTTACCCAGCGGCGATCCGAGTTTGAATTTGTCTTCGGTGGCGACTTCAAAGCCCGCCTTCTCAGCAGCCGCCTTCAGATCCGCGGCGCCGTTCAGTGAAGCGGCGAGCTCTTTGGCTTTCTGCTCCAGTTGCTCTTTCGCGTGCTGTTGTTTCACCACCGTCGCAACGTTCGTCTTGATCTCCTCAAAGCCAGGAATGCGGGGCTCTTTTTTCTCAACCAGCATGGGGACGGCAAAACCGCCCTTAACACCGGCTCGCTCACCAACGTCATTAGCATTGTTGAGAGGCACTATCGCCGCTTCGAATTGTTGACTGTTACCGATTCCCGGCACGTTGTCGCCAGGCTTTACGAAAGGTGTTTCCTTCACCATGTCCGCGGGTTTCATGTTGGCTTCGGCGGCTAACTCCTGGGCCACCTTCTGCGGATCTTTCATCTCCTTCAAGCGACTCTGTGCCTTCTCCGCGAGTTTCGCCGCCACCACATATCCCTTGCGGTTGCGCATCGACGCTAATAAGTCTGGTTTTGCTTCCTCGAAGGTTTTGGGCACGGACTCGCCGCGCCGCAGGACGTACCAGTTTCCGCCGTATCTGATCGGGATGTCGGAGACGTCGCCAGGCTGCATGTCGATCGTTCGATCGTAGAGGCCGTCAATCTTGTTCGGGTTCTTCTTGTAAGGTCGCGCCAGGTAACCACCGCTCTTGGCAGTTGCCGGATCTTCGGAATTTCCGCGTGCCAGATCAGCGAAAACTTTCTCGCCATCGTCGGGACTCACCGCGCGGGCTTTCGCAATCAAGTCCTTCGCCTTCTGTTCCACCTGGGAATCGAGATCCTTACGCGCGACCTTTAAAAGAATCTGCTGCACCTTGACGCCGGATTCCTTGTTCTCAGGTGCCAGCTTGTCAAACTCGTCGTGCAAGTCCTTGTCTGAAATCTGCAGTTTCTCGCCAGACTTCGCTTGGTCGACATAAACGTAACGAATCTTCTTTTGTGGTTCGGTGATCTTAAAGTCGTCTTTGTGCTGGTCGTAATAACTCTTTAGTTCGGCATCCGAGAGCTGGATTTTTTCCGCGAGTTTGTCCCCGGAAATGACTGAATAGGTGATGTCAAAGGTTGAGTGCGTTCGCTTGTAGTCTTCCTGAACCTCCGCATCGGGAACTTTCACCGCGGCGGTAACGAAGGCCTTCAGTTTATCCTGGGCGATTTCGTCGCGAACTGTTCGCTCATACGCTTCCATATCACCGTAACGTGAAGTAACCGATTCCTTATAACGATCCATTCCTACAAACTGACCGGAGGCGTCGACAAACTGTTTGCGGATCTTGTCCGCAACCTCCGCGTCGCTGGCCGCGAGTCCCAGGCGGGCAGCTTCCTGAGCAACCACGCGATTACGAATCAAACTATCAACAAAGCGTTTGTAGCCGCCCAGTTGGGCGATGCTGACGCGGCCGCCAAACATTTGCAGATAGTTTTCCTTGAGTCGGGAAACCTCGGCCACAGTGATATCGTCGCCGCCAACTTTGGCCACGAGCGCGTTGTTTCTGCTGGGTTCTACGTTGCTACTATTCCTCGGAGCATAAAAGAAAATCAGACTCACGCCCATTAGAAGGACAAATCCGAAGACAATGATTCGGCTGGTGTTTTTCAGCCGCGATAGTTGTTTGAGCATTAATTTACCTCTCCAGCAAAGGGCGGATTGTAAAGGAGACAGGATGAGGGTGCAACCGGACCACTCGTCTCTCACGCGGTAATCTCGTCGAATTGCCAGGCCATAGGGAGCAATTGCCGCTTTTCGATTCCAGATGCTATTTTAGCTGGCACGAATGAACTCGATTGGCAACTCAGCGGGGTTATGGATTGGTTTTTCACTCTTCATCCTATTCATGCTGAGTTTGGACCTCGGTCTCTTCAACCGCAAAGCCCACGAAATCAAATATCGCGAAGCAGTGGTCTGGAGTGCAGTCTGGGTCGCGCTGGCCATGATGTTTGCCGGGATCGTTTTCTGGTACCAGGGCACCGACCTGGGCCTCAAGTTTCTCACCGGCTATGTGATCGAACTCTCACTCTCGGTTGATAACCTCTTCGTATTCCTGCTGATTTTTTCTTTCTTCAAGGTTCCGGCGAAGGTGCAGCACAGGGTTCTCTATTGGGGCGTCATGGGCGCGCTCGTCATGCGGCTGACGATGATCTTTGTCGGCGCCGCCCTAATCAACCGCTTTCATTGGATCATCTACATCTTCGGAGCTTTTCTCATCTACACCGGTATCAAGATGTTTCGCCAGGAAGACAGCGACATTCTGCCCGACCAGAATCCAATAGTGCGCGCCGTTACCCGCTACGTCCCCATCACTCGTCACTACGAAGGCAAGCACTTCTTTACTCGAGTTAATGGCAAACTAACCGGGACGCTGCTGCTGCTGGTGCTGGTGATTGTTGAAGTAACCGATCTGGTCTTTGCGGTCGATTCGATTCCGGCGATATTCGCCATCACGACCAACACTTTTATTGTTTACACCTCAAACGTTTTCGCCATTCTCGGCCTGCGTTCGATGTACTTTCTTTTGGCCGGGGTTGTCGAAAAATTCCAGTATCTCCGCATGGGTCTGGCGGTTGTTCTCACCTTCATCGGCGTGAAGATGCTGATCGAAGCGTTCCACATTGTCATTCCCGTCTGGATCTCCCTCGCGGTGGTGGCAACTGTGTTGCTGATCTCTGTGGCTGCCTCGCTGCTTTGGCCAAAAGAGGCCGAAATGGACATTGAGGTCGAGCTTCCCGAAGATTTCGGTGCTCCTTTTGAAGACGACGCGGAGGAAACTCCGCTCGAAAAGTAAACCTGCCTCCGCCTTCCGGCCTTAGATTCTCTCGTCGCGGCATCGCTCCAACGCAAACGACAAGCTTGAATGCGCTCTTGTCGCTGTGCTAGATTCGGTTTGGTAGTGTTGCTGTTCCGGATAGTGCGTTACGACCGAACATCTGCTGCCCATACAGCTGCCCCGACTTTCACACCCGGCAGACTCCCTGATCGATCGCTCATCCCGGGCGACCCGATTACGTCGCGGACGTTTCCGCAATTTGCAGTTGCCCCTCTGTTCTACTAGCTTCAAAAAATGATTACCAAGACCCGGCGCTTTGTTTTTGATTGGTGGGTAATACGGAAGCGTGACATTTACATTATGGTCACGTTTGTTGTGGTGTGCGCCCTCGCCGCCAGCGGAGCGCTCTACGTCTGGATTTACGGCAACCCGCTCAAGAATGTAGGTCAGACAGTGAAGGTCGCTTCAGGAGCGCGCTTCATTTCATTTGAAGGAGACGTGCGTGTCATCCGTTCAGCAACTCGCGAAACCGTTGTGCCCGGTTCCGAAACCGAACTCTATCCCGGCGACACGGTACAAACGCAGGCTAGCGGTCGCGCGCGCGTCAGCATGGCCGATGGTTCAACGCTGGTGGTTCGGCCAAACAGCACAATCATCGTGCGCGACAACGCGACTGACGACGATGGTAAGAAGACAAATGTTCACGTAGTCGTGGATAGCGGGCAGATGTACGTTCGTACCGAACAACAACCAGAGGGAACGAACAACGTCGTCGAGACGCCGAAGACAAGTAGCAAACTGGGCGCACAGACCGGGGCAAGCTTCGGCGTCAATCCTGAGGGCACTGAAGAGATTCGCGTCAACACCGGCACGATCGAAGCGACAGATCGGCGGGGCGAGAAAACAACGTTTCATGGCGGAGAATACATTGCCGTCAATCCTCAAGGAACTCTCTCGCAGCCGCAGAAGCTGCTCGACATTCCGCAAGCCTCTCTGCCTCACGATCTGGAAAAGTTTTTTGTTGAAGGAAACGAGTCGGCCAGTATCTCTTTGAAATGGCTGCGACCGCAGTCTGGCACGGCGGGTTTTTACAAGGTCGAAGTTGCCAC
The DNA here is from genome assembly GCA_040002755.1 of Acidobacteriota bacterium. GTDB lineage: Bacteria > Acidobacteriota > Blastocatellia > Pyrinomonadales > Pyrinomonadaceae > PSRF01. The sequence goes on from JBDUDV010000021.1 coordinate 19,507, forward strand.
GTCTCCGTTTTTCGTTGACGGCGGAAAAGTAATCGAACGCGACCAGCTTAGTTCGACGGAGTTTACCGCCAGCGATCTGCGTCCCGGTGTCTACTTCTGGCGTGTGCGCGCCATTGCCTCCAGCGGGCAAGCTAGCGACTGGAGCGACCCTAAGAAATTTCTTATTGCCACGCGCGGCACTGGTTCGCGTGTTCCTGTTTCTAATCTAGTGGCGGAGTTGTTAGGTGGACAGATCTATTTGATTCGCGGCAAGTCGGAACCAGGCACGACGGTTCGAGCTTCGGGACGCGAAACCATCGTACCGGCTGAAGGAACGTTTCAGCTCCAGGTTACTTCCCCTCCCGGTACTGCCGAGATCACCATCGACGCGGAAGACTCGCGCGGCAACGTCACGCCATATCGTGTGTCGCTTGCCGCCCGCTCGGCCCGCGGGAAAACGTGAACAACAGCTTCGAATAACTCTGTTGAATAACACGGGTTTTTCAATGTCCAGACACGTAATTCTTCTAACTGACGCCCACGAAGCTCCAGCTTACGAACTGATCGAGGCCTTGCGTCTGGCCGGCGTTCAAACCTGGATCGAAGGGTTGCGCGAGGTGGGAGCGAAGGCACCCATCAGGCGTCCTGATCCCGAGAGTGTTGACGAAATCTGGCAAGAACTGCCGCTGGCCATCCTCTATGAAGTCGTTCCCGGCGCTGACATGGTCGAGCTGTATGGGGCAATTGAGCAGGCGACGAACTCCTGGCCGGGCACGCCGTTAATCGCTTGCCGGAGAAAGCTGAGCAGTTTCCATGGGCAGAGCTGGCGCAGTCTTGATGGCGCCACCTTAAAGCGACTTGGCTTTCGCGCAATAGCAGATAAGGCCGCGCAACTACCGGCGATTCTGCGAGAGATTGAAGGACATGGAGCGACCGGCGAATTGAGACTGCCGGACATCGTCGGCCCACCAGCGAACACTGCCGCCTCTTTGCTTCCCGCGCGAATGAAAGCGAGCAGTGTACGCGCTGCGTTTGATCTGGTTGCTTCACTCCACTTCATCGGTGATCAAAACAGCGCTGCGCAAACAGCACTCAGCGGTCTTGGCCCACTTGTCCAGGCTGACCGTTGGACGATATATCTTTTCTCGGATGCAAAAGGTCCTGACGTCGCCGTTCTTGAAGCCATTGCGTACCTTAGTCCCGCAGACGAAGCAGCATCTGATCACCCGGATGATTGGCGCCGTTTTCTTATTCGAGATGAAAATCTTCCGCCGCGATCAGAATCCAGGGCCGCCCGACTCGCTGGCGCCGGCATGGGCACGATCAAGAAAAAAGAGCGTGGAAAATATTTTGTTGCGGTGCCATTAGTTTGCGGCGAAAGAATTCTCGGCGTACTCGAAGGCGAACGTCAGCGGAAATCATTTACCAAGCCGCAGGTCGCGATTCTCAGTGCGCTATCTCTGCCCGTCGCCTCGGCGCTCGCTAACGCAGTGCGCATTGGCGAAGCCGAACGGTTGTCGCAAACTGACGACTTAACCAAACTACACAACGCCCGTTACCTGCGGCAGTTTCTTCTCAATGAGATCCGGCGTGCGCGTCGCTACGGTTCCAGCGTGGCCGGCTTGTTCCTGGATCTGGATGACTTCAAGCGCGTAAACGACGCTCATGGTCACCTGGCCGGCTCCCATGTGCTCATGGAAATGGCGGCGGTCATTCTGTCATCCATTCGTGACACTGACGCGGTGGCGCGCTACGGCGGCGACGAGTTTGTAATCGTTCTCCCCGACACTGAGATAGAACTCGCGGGTACAGTTGCCGAGCGCATCAGAGACAAGATCGCGCGGCATCAATTCAATGCCGGCCGCAACTTGAAACTGTCACTCACCGCAAGTTTCGGCGTCGCCGCCTTCCCGATGCACGCCTCCTCGCCGCAACAGTTGATCGCTTCGGCTGACACGGCTATGTATGAGGCTAAGGCGGCCAATAAAAACTGTATCCGCTTCTCCGCATCGCTCTCCCGAGAGTCAAAAACACGTCGCCAAGTGGATCCGCCCGCCGATATCTCGGAAACGGGAGAAGGAAAAGTTTTTTCCTGATAGCGTAAAGATCGAAAAAAGGTGTATCTTGGTTTGCTGGTTAAGGACCAGATGTTCCGATGAGTAGTTGGCCGACAACCACTCCCAAGCGGGTTGCCGAACAAAATGGCGAACCGTCCAGGAGCCTATTTGTTTTTGTTTGCCCGGAAAGCAGTGGCTAGGGGAACGTAGTGCCCACCCGACGTGCTCTCATATTCATATTGCGGGAAGAAGACCAATAAATGGCTTTTAAATCAATTTTCAGCTTGTTTTCCAGTGATCTGGCGATCGATTTAGGAACGGCTAACACGCTCGTCTACGCGAAGGGACGAGGCATCGTCGTATCTGAACCTTCAATAGTGGCAATCAATAAGGTCACCAACCAGGTCGAAGCAGTGGGACGCGACGCCAAAGAGATGCTGGGACGAACGCCGGGCAACATCGTTGCGATTCGTCCAATGAAAGATGGCGTCATCGCCAACTTCGAAGTCACCGAGAAAATGCTGCAGCACTTCATTCGCAAAGCCCACAACGGCAAGACCTGGGTCAGTCCCCGCGTTGTCATCGGGATACCATCCGAGATTACGCAGGTTGAACGACGCGCGGTTGAAGACTCCGCCTACCGCGCCAAGGCGTCGGAAGTTTATCTGGTCGAGGAAGCGATGGCGGCCGCAATCGGCGCCGGACTGCCGATCACGGAGCCGCACGGCAACATGGTGGTTGACATCGGTGGCGGCACGACGGACATTGCCGTGATCAGTTTGAGCGGCATCGTTTACTCGCGCGCTGTGCGCGTGGCCGGAAACGAGATGGATGAGGCGATCATCTCCTACATCAAACGCAAGTATAATTTGTTGATTGGTGAGCGCACTGCTGAAGCCATCAAGATTGAGTTGGGCTCAGCTTATCCGCTTGATGAACCACTGTCCTACGAGGTGCGCGGTCGCAACTTGATCGAGGGAATACCAAAAACGATAACGATGTCTGATGAGGAAGTCCGCGAGGCGCTCGCAGATTCCATCGCCACGATCATAAACGCGGTGCGTGTGGCGTTGGAACGAACACCTCCGGAACTCTCCGCTGATATCGTCGAGCGGGGTATTGTTCTAACTGGCGGCGGCGCCTTGCTCAAGAACCTCGACAAGCGCCTTTCAATTGAAACGGGTTTGCCGGTCTCCGTCGCTGAAGATCCGCTAGCCTCGGTTGTCTTGGGAACAGGCAAAATGCTTTCCGACTTCGACTTACTCAAGCGAGTGAAGTGGGAAAACACAATGACCAGCGGCATGTAAGAATGGCGGTGAAGAGTGAAAGGTGAAAAATAAAAGTAAGACTTGCTTTTCACTCTTCCCTTTATCACCTTTCGCTATTCACTCGCTTTATGGCAGCTATTCGCACCCAAAGAGAGATTCGTCAACGCGCGCCGATTTGGCTCGGGATATTGCTGTTGACCAATCTGGTGATCATGGCAGCCGACGCGCGCGACACCGTAACGCGGCAACGCCTGTTCAGAGTGTGGATCCAGGCTTTGGTTTCTCCTGCGCAGAGCATAACTTCGGGCGCCAGTGGCGCAAGCACAAACTTCATCAAGCAAATAGTCAATTTCCACAGTACCGCGAATGAGAACGAGCGGTTGAAGCAGGAGCTTTCAAAAGCCCAGCTTGAGTTACGTAACGCCCAGCAAACGACCGCAGAAAACGAACGCCTCAAGGGCCTTCTTAGTCTCAAAGAGCAAACCCACTACGATCAGGTCACGGCTCGGGTGATCGCGCGCGACTCGTCTATCTGGTTCAACACTATTACGATTGACCGCGGCATTTCTTCTGGGATCGCTCTCAACATGCCTGTGGTTACGGCCAGTGGCATAGTCGGGCGCGTGATAGCCTTGAGCCCATGGACCGCGCAAGTGATGATGGTCACTGATGAGAAGGCAGCGGCCGGAGCAATTGTCGGACAGCTGGGCGGATCAGGCGCGCTCGGCTCGGTGAGAGGCCTGGGCGAAAAAGGTCTGGTTGAAATGCGGTATGTTTCCGGACTCGAGAAAGTTGAAGTTGGCAATTACATCCTGACTACCGGCCAGGATGGAATTTACCCTCCAGGGTTGACTGTTGGTGAGGTGATCGAAGTAAGGCCGGGAACGGCAACACAGTCCCACGAGATTCTGATCCGGCCCGGCGCGAAATTGGATCAACTTGAGGAAGTGGCGGTGTTGCTCTACCACCCGCCACCGCGGCCGGCTCCCGAACAGACCCTTCCAAACGTAGATAAGACTAAAAAGTAACTGACCGGAGACCGATGACCGACGACCGAAGTAATCAGTTTTTGTACGGTCTCCCGTCATCCGTCGTCGGTCGCTTTTAAAGATGCCTCAACTTAAAATTGCGGCCGCGCTCGCAATAGCTATCATTCTGCAGTTGTGTCTGGGCCGTGTTTGGTCCCCGCTTGCGTATATTGACTTTCCGCTGATTGTCGTCGTTTATATCGCCTTGCAGCGCCATGCCTGGCATGCGTTGATAGTTGGCACGATCGCCGGCATTGCCGTCGACGCTGCCGGCAGCGGACTAATTGGGGCGGGCGGGTTTTCAAAAACACTGACTGCCTACTTGATTTATATTGCGGCAACCCGAGTTAACCTTGAAAATACCCTGCTGAGGATTCCGGTGCTGGCAGCCGCGTCAGTGATCGACTCAGCTATTTACGTGTTCTGGCATCGTTCGCTGGGTTACCCGCCGAACATGCCGTTCATGCAGACGGTGTCCTACCGGTTGATCGCCACAACCATCGTCGGAACCTTTGCTCTTTATTTACTTAATTCACTTTTCACGGAGCGAGCACGGCAACGCCGCACCTTCGCTTCACGTCGAAAGGGCGCGCGACGCGGGCCGAGCACGCTGAAGAGAAGATGAGAAAGACGACCGGAGACGGACCACCGGAAACGCTGTCAAGATTCTCGGTCACCGGTCGTCGGTCCCCGGTCAGTTGTTAATCACATGAAATTCGAAGATACCTCGCAAAACCTCCGCAGCCGGCTCTGGATCGTGCAAAGCCTTGTCGTCCTGCTGCTCGCGCTCCTTGGCATCCGTCTTTACTACCTGCAACTCGTCCGCGGACAGTATTACGCAGAGATTGCGCAGAACCAGCGCATCCGCTTGCTGCCCATACCGGCGCCCCGGGGAGTGATATTTGATCGCGATGGTCATCCGCTGGTTACATCCACACCCATCTACAACGTTATCCTGTCGCGCGAAGACCTGCGCGATCGCAAACTTATCTCCCTGGCCAAACCGCTCGCGGCGGCGCTGGGCGTTGACCCTGACTTACTCCAGGATCGCTTCGAACAGATAGGTTCGCAGCCGGCATTTGAATCCATTTTGGTAAAGCAGGACGCGACTCAGGGCGACATCGCCTGGGTCGAGGCGCACGAACTGGAGTTTCCGGAGTTGCGGGTCGAACAGCAACCGCTGCGTCGCTATCCGGCTAACGGAATGCTGGCGCATGTGCTTGGCTATGTGGGCGAGATTAGTCCCGAACAGTTGAAGGCGGGTAGTTTCAAGGACAAGGGGCTGAAGCCGGGCGACGTCATCGGACTGAGCGGTCTTGAACAGACCTACGACGATTATCTGCGCGGCAAGGACGGCTATCGAAAAGTGATCGTTGATAGTCGCGGACGCATTCAGGATGAAATCGAAACCATCCCACCGCAGCCGGGTCAGGATCTGGTCACCACAATAGATCTCGACCTGCAGGTCGTCGCGGAAGAACAATTGAGAACGTCGGCAACGGGACGCGGCGTCATCGTGGCTTTGAATCCGAACAACGGCGAAATCCTGGCACTTGCCTCCGCGCCAACTTTCGACCCGAATCTTTTTTCGCGTATTGGAACCAAGGAAGGGCGCGCCGAATATGTAGCGGTGCTCAACGATCCGCAAAAACCGCTGATCAATCGCGCCGTGCAAAGCCGCTATCCGCCGGGGTCAACCTGGAAAGTTCCCATGGCTGTCTCCGGACTTGAACAAGGCGCAATCACGCTCGACCATTCAAACCTTGTTTGCGGCGGCGGCATTATGGTCGGAAACAAATTTACGCGCTGCATGGGAAATCACGGCACGCCCGATCTGAAGGCGGCCATTACCCATTCTTGCGATGGTTACTTTTATCGTTTGGGTTTGAAGATGGGACTCGACGGCATCATGGCGATGGTGGACGAGTTTGATTTGAATAAGCGCACCGGAATTGATCTGCCGAATGAGGTTCTCGACCTCACCCCGTCCCTTGAACTGAAGAAACGCACTCAAGGTGAAAAGGCGGAATGGGGCGATATCGATACTGTCTACGCTTCCTTTGGTCAGGTCTACGACATCATTACTCCGATAGCGTTGCTGCGTACGATCTCCGCTGTGGCTAACGGTGGCAAGCTCTACGTACCGCATCTGCTTAAGGAGCTTAGGCCGGTGGGCGTGCAAGGCTCAGCCGATTACCGAGCCAGCCGTGGTTTCCAACCGTTGGATGGTGCACGACCCAACCCGAAGGTGTTGCCTATTTCGGAAGACATCCACCACTTGGTGGTTGAAGGAATGTGGGGCGTGGTTAACAACGGTGGAACCGGATCCGCCATTCGTATGGCTGGCTTCGACATCGCCGGAAAAACCGGTACGGCCCAGGTTGTCGGTCTCGGAAAAGATACCGGAAAAAACAAGGACCACTCCTGGTTTGTGTCTTATGCTCCGGCATACAAACCTGAAATCGCCATGGTCGCGCTGATAGAAAATTCCGGCTTCGGCGGTCAACACGCTGCGCCCGCCGTGCGGCACGTTTATGACGTTTACTATCGCAAGACTCGGAACCAGGAACCGCCGGGAGCTCTACCGGTTGCGAAAACTCCCAAACCGCAAGACAAGACCGCGAAGAAACCTGAGACACAGGTAGCTCGAAATCAGTGAAAGCGACCGATGACGGACGACCGGCGACGGTCTCCGGTCCTCGGTCTTCCGTCGGTCCCCATGGTGGCAATAATCCAAAAAAGAGGGCTTCGCGATTTCGACTGGCTGCTCGCCCTGCTGGCGATTGGCATTGTGTGCTTTGGCACTGTCCAGATCCGCAACGCGCAGCCCACTGAAAACTTCTGGGTCAAGCAACTGATCGGTTTGGGAATCGGGATTGTGGCGATGCTGCTGATCGCCTTTAATGATTATCGCAAGCTGTTGAATATTGCCCCAGCGTTCTACGTCTTCGGTTTGTTGCTCCTCATCGCTGTGCTGATTCCAGGCGTTGGTTTGAAGATTAACGGGCAGCGAGCCTGGATCAGGGTGCCCGGAATCGGTCAATTCCAACCCTCAGAGTTTGTAAAAGTAACAACGGCGATGATGTTGGCGCGCTACTTTGGAAAACATCGCGCCGGTTCCCTCGAACTAAAAGAGCTCGCTGTCGGCGGCTTGATTCTCGCGCTGCCAATCTTTCTTATTCTGCTCGAGCACGACGTTGGCTCAGTCATCACCTATCTTCCAATCCTTGCCATAGTTCTTTTCCTCTCGGCGATCCGAATGCGTTACGTTGTCGGCGCGATCGTGTTGGGAATTGTGTGTTTGCCATTTGCGTATTGGGTGGGAGTTAAGACCGACCTGGTGAAGCACTATCAACAGGAACGCATCAACGTCATACTTGATCCCGAAAAGGCGGATCGAAAGGGTTTCGGCTACAACACCTGGCAGTCGATTCTCACCGTAGGTGAAGGCGGACTCCTCGGTGCAGACACCAGCGCAGCCCACTCGCAAAGCAGTCTCAAATTTCTGCCCGAGCCACACACTGATTTTATCTTCGCAGTTACCGCCGGGAATTCCGGGTTCGTGGGCTGCATCATGGTGTTGCTTGCTTACGTGGTCTTGCTTTCGCGACTGATCGCTGGCGCCAAACGCGCTCCTGATCGCATGGGCATGCTGGTGATCATGGCGATTGTCGGCGGACTAACTTGCCAGATATTCATTAACATCGGAATGGAGTTGGGACTGTTGCCGGTTATCGGCGTCCCGTTGCCACTGTTGAGCGCGGGGCTGGCTTCCCTAATTGCTACCTTCATCGCCATTGGCTTCGCCATCAGCGTGCAGTTAAGGAGATTCGTAAACTAAGGCTGTAGCGATTCGTTTCGCGTTTGCCACAACTTGGGTTTATACTCGCCTTAGCTCGCCCCTGCGGAGGATACAAGTTTCAGCCGTCAGAGCCTTTGAAACAAGCAAGCAGCACGACGGAAGCTCGATTTGAGAAGCACCGTGCTCCCGACAAGCGAGTCGAATTTTTGCGATCGTCCAAATTTGAACGGACGCATCTTTCAAACTTTTAAAGCAAGCCGCCGCAGAGGTCAGTGGGCCAATGCAAGTGGGACCTTCAGCGGTCCTATTGACAGCCAGCGAACGGGCAAACAGGTCGCGAGCACATCCGGTTCGGATGTTCTAATGCCGCGCTAATGATCAAGCGCTCCTTGTTTCCGGATTTCTCTAAAGCGTCAAACGGCTAGTTAGGTTTCCTTTTTGATTAGTTTTAGTGACCGTCGCGTTCTGGGTGAACTACATCCAGACTCAACTCAATCGGCACGCGACCGACAATCGACTCATCACTGGCCAAACGGCGATCCCAGGGGAGCGCAGACATCAGGATTGTGTCTCCCTTCCCTTCGACGACTGCCGCAAGCTCGGCCCGCAATTTCCCGCAAATCATTTTCTGGCAAGACGCGCTGTCGTCCTGCTGAACCATGGCCGGCGCGTCTCGCTCTTCAGCTTGAAGCACGCCTCGACCAACCCACAATTTTGAATAACGTCTCTCGCCACCCGGAATACCCGATTACGCGCGATGCCAGGTTTGCAGCCAAGCGGCTTTGCGACTTTCGCGCTCGGTCCACAGGTTCGAGGCAGACGTATCAGGAGACATCAACTACAACATGGCAAAAGAATTAATAGTGAGCGTCAACGGACGCGAAAAGAAGATCGCGATCATCGAGAACGAAAAAGTTACTGAGTTCTACATCGAACGCGGCGAAGGCAATCAGGGCATTGTCGGCAACATCTACAAGGGTCGGGTTATGCGAGTCCTGCCCGGTATGCAGTCAGCATTTGTCGACGTTGGGCTCGAGCGTGACGCGTTTCTCTATGTGTCTGATTTCTTCGATGAGGAGGAAGAGTTTGAGCGCATCGTTATCGATAAGTCGCAGAAGGGTAACGTCGAAGACGCTCAGCGCGCTGCCGCCGAACAGATCGCACTGGCCCGCGTCGAACGCGAACGTCACATCGAAAGTACCCACGAGCGCGTCGAACCGCTACGCGATATGGAGCAGGAGGAAGAGGCCGGCGTGGAGATTGAAACCGCACCGGTGTCCGAATCAGCTGATGAACAAGCGGCGGACAGCAGTGAATCAGCCAAACGTCGCAGCCGGCGCGGTCGTCGTCGTCGGGGTGGCAGAGAGATTTCCGAGACCGAAGAAAACGCTGCTCCAGCCCCCACGCGAATAAGGGCCGAGGACATCGATACGCCGTTCATCGCAGCGGACCCTTCGATTCAACGAATCGTTGACGAAGAAGAGACCGCCGCTAACGGCGAGATGTTTAAAGACGCTCGACTGCAGGAACGGCTCTTCGATCAAATACACGCAGGCGAGTTCAATATGGAAGACGACTTCCGCACTGCTAAAGTCGGATCAGTTATCTCCAGCGTTGACTACCGCGACGATTCGTTTCAGCGAGTGGATGACGGGGATAATTCCGAAGTTGGCGGCGGCACCCCCAAAATGCGCGAACCAGTCGCAGCGCATATCGAAAGTTTCGTTGATGACGTTGACGACGACCAGCCTCAGAGCGGTTCATTTCAACGCGTCAGCGACGATGAGACCGAGGGCGAGCGGACCGCAAGCGGCCCTGAGAGCAAAGAGATTGAATTAGCGGAGACACAACCTGAACGCGCTGCCGCAAAGAAATCCCGCGTGGGAAAACTTCTTAGCAGTCTTGGAGCGAAGAAGAAGGCGCCAACCAAACGCGCCTCTACTAAGAAAGCCGCCAAGGAACCGGTTGAAGAGGCCGAAGCAGAAGATGAAGCGGCGGAGACAAGTTACGCGGACGCCGAGGCGAGCGTGGACGAGATCGATTCGCGCGCTGAGTTTGCAACGCGACGCGGGGGGCGCCGTCGCCGCCGACCAAGTAAGGCGAGCGCCGCTACGGATGCTGACGCTCCCGCTACGGATGAGCCCGCTGAAGAAGCGCCGGAAGACAGCAATGAGCCGGAGACGGAAGTTGCTGCTGTTGAGGTAATGCCGGAACCGATTGCGCAGGTTGAGGAACCTGCGGACGAAGTTAGCGCACCCGCAGCTAGCATGGCGCCAACACCGCGCGATAGTCGCGATTCACGTGACAGCCGCGATTCGCGCGGGAGTCGTGATTCGCGAGATCGCGGTCGCACCGGGCGCAGCGATTCTCGTGGCGGCCAAAGAGCATCTGGTCGCAGAGATCGACAACAACAACCAACCATTACCGACCTCTTGAAAGAAGGTCAGGAAATACTCGTCCAAATCGCGAAGGAGCCAATCGCCAAGAAAGGCGCGCGCATCACTTCGCACATCGCGCTGCCCGGCCGGTTTTTAGTCTACATGCCGACCGTTGAGCACGTAGGTGTTTCGCGGAAAATCGAATCAGACAGCGAACGCCAACGTCTACGCAAACTGATCACGCTAATTCGCGGAAGTGAAGACATTCCCTCGGGCGGCTTCATCGTGCGCACGGCCGGTGTGGGAATCAGCGAAGCTGACTTGCGCGAGGACGTTCGTTACCTCGTGCGGACCTGGCTCGACATTCGGGCCGCGGCAGAGAAATCGAAGCCGGCAACGCTGGTTCACAAAGATCTGGATCTGGTGCAACGCATTCTGCGCGATCAATTGTCAGACGACTTTGCTGCCATCCGCGTCGACTCCGAAGAAGAGTATGAAGCTATCGTTGAGTTCATCAATCGCATTCAACCGCGCATGGTGAAACGCGTGAAGCTTTATACTCGCGACCGGCCCATCCTTGAAAGTTACGGCGTTCAAGCCGAGATTGATAAGGCGATCAAGCCGCGCGTTTGGCTAAAGTCCGGCGGTTATCTAGTTATCAACCAGACCGAAGCGCTGGTGGCAATTGACGTCAACACCGGAAAATTTGTCGGGCGCGGCAGTGGTCGGCTTGAAGACACGATTACGCGCACCAACCTTGAAGCGGTCGACGAAATCGTGCGACAAATTCGTCTGCGTGATCTTGGCGGCATCATCGTGCTCGATTTGATCGACATGGAAGAGCGCCGAAATCGCACACGCGTAATGGGTGCACTGCAGGATGCGCTGCGCGGGGACAAGTCACCTACCAAGGTTCTTTCGTTTAATGACTTCGGCCTGGTAATTATGACGCGCAAGCGAGTGAAGCAGTCGCTCGAACGCACGCTGTGCTCGCCTTGTCAGTATTGCCAGGGGGCGGGACTAATCAAGTCGCCTCAGACAGTTTGCTATGAACTTCTCGAAGAGGCACGAACGCTCGGCAAAGCAATGAATGGCGGCAGAAAAAACCGCCAGGCGACGCTGCGTATCCATCCTGAAGTTGCGAAAGCGTTACGCAGTGCCGAACGAGATGTTTTGAATGAGATCGAGGAATATCTCGGATCGGTAGATATCAATAGCAGCGATCTGACGGTTCATCAGGAACAGTTTGATTTTGCGTTCATCTAGAAACCAAATTCCGTATTCCAAGTTTCGAGTTTCCAGTTCATGACACTGAACTCCTGGAAGCGAAACTTGAAACTCGGAACTCGAAAATTTCCTTACCGATGGGCAAACTGGGAAACATTTGGAAAACTGTGCTCGCCGGCGGTGCCGGCGTGGCGGCCCTGGCCGCGCTCAACGCTGCGATTCAACGCAACGCCAGCGAACCTGACAACAGCGCCCTTGGCGGCGAGGCTCACTTTTTTCGCTGGAAGCATGGTCGGGTGTTTTACAAATCCGCCGGCGTTGAAAATCCGGGGCCTCCGCTGGTCTTCATTCACGGCGTCGGGGCTGGCGCCTCAAGTTTCATGTGGCGCAAGAATTTTAATGATCTCGCAAGAGACTTTCGCGTTTACGCGCTCGACCTGCTGGGGTTTGGTTTCTCCGATAAACCGGCCACCGCTTCCTACTCTGCTGATCTATTTGTCGAATTGCTCACTGACTTCATTCGTGAGGTGTCCGGTTACCCGACGAACGTGATCGCGAGCTCCCTGGGAGCTGCCTATGCAATTCGAGTAGCTGACGAACATCCGGAGCTGATCAATTCGCTGGTCCTCAATGGACCAACCGGAGCGGACACGCTTAACCGGCGCCCCGGAATGGCGGGGGCCGCGTTCTATGGACTGATGCAATCTCCGGTGCTCGGGACTTCTTTCTACAATGTGATGGCGAGCGAACGCAGCATTCGAGATTACGCGCGCGATCAGTTGTTTTACGATCACCACCGAGTAACTGATCGGCTAGTCGCAAATCTATATGCTACCAGCCATCAAGCTGGCGCCCAGCACGCGATCGCAGCTTTTCTTGCAGGCTACTTGAACACCGATACGCTGTCTCCATTTTCTCGACTAACACAGCCAATCGTTTTGGTCTGGGGTAAGCAAGACGCCACCACGCCACTGGAAAAGGGCTTATCACTTGTAGCGTTGAACCCAAGAGCCACGTTGGAAGTGTTTGACTACTGCCGGATGATGCCTGAGCAGGAGCAACCCGAGAAATTTAACTCTCTAGTTCGCGCGAATTTTCTTGCCCGCTCGGCTGCCGCTGCTTCGGATGGGTCCTCGCACTAGCCTTTTCCTGCCTGGTCCATTCGATCTCTTCACCCTCAAACCGTCAAGATTACCGACTAAAATGGGTTCTGGAACAACTCAATTGACGTTCCAGACAAAATCGGTGAGAATGCAGAAAGCCTCGGCTCACCAATGTTCCTCGAAGCCATCGAGTAACCACGTCGGGTTTCGCAACAATCAATAGTTAGAACCGCCCCCAGCCCAATCCGGGATCCCTGAGTCACCTGAAGACTTGCTCAGGAAAACGACACCTCCTGAATGTCCATCCGGATCTCGGGGAGCAAGGACCGCTAATGGAACAACGATCTTCATCGCCCCTCAACTCCGCAAGAGAGAATCAACCGTTGGATCTCCGGTCCGCAAATTCGTGCGCACGCGCACTCGCTGAAGAGGAAGACGAACGGATCGTCAAACTAGAAACGATTCGCGCCCAAGCCGAGTTAGACGCCCAGCAGCGTGCAGAAGTGGTCCAACAACTAACCGACGGCCTGGACGTCCTGCGTAAGACCGAAGGAGAGATTGAAGCTGCGGAGGCGGCGCGAGTTGCTCGCGATCAGGCACTCCAGCTAGCAAGCGCGGAAGCCAGTCGCATCGCCACGGAGGAGCAAAAGCAATTGGCCCAACTCGAGGCGGTTGCGGCAAAGCAACTCAAATCGGAGCTTGAATTCTTGCGGAAGGGCCAGCCGAAGAAAGTCAAAGAGATCGAAAACCTCGAAGCCGGACGTCGCGCGGCCGAGACTGAAGCGCGCAAGCACGCCGAGACCGAAGCGCAGTTGCTCGCAGAGCTCGAAGCTCTTCGAGTGCGCGTAGCACAGAACGAACTAGCCTGGCCGGAGCAAGAGCTCAGTTTCAAGTCTCAGTTTGAAGCGCTGCGCAAAGTCGAAGCTATTCAACTAAAGCGCATCGAGATGGCCGAGGTACGACTTCACGCCGAGCCAAAAGCCGCACTGAAGACCAAAGCCCGCAGTACAAAGTCGGAAGTTCAGTCGGCGCCAAAATCCAGGACGAGCCAGCGTAGTGAAGCGCAGAAGCAGCGAGTGGCGCTGTTAGAGGCAATTCGCAGCGAGGCCCAGAAGGACATCAAGAATCGCTCCAAGAAGGAGGAACAAGTGCTAGCTGAGGTCCAGGCGTTGTACAAGGCCGAGGTTGCGCAGCTGCAGCGTATTGAGGAAGCGAAGGCGCGTCTCAAGTCCAAGGAAAAGACACTGCGGGCGCAAGCTGATGAAGAGGCCCGCTTGCTGGAACTGACCCAGCCGAGCAATCCTGAAGCTGTTTCGGCCGCTGAAAATCATCTAGAGACTGAATCGGAGACTTCTCTTTCGCTCCAGCCGCTGGAGACCTGGCAGTTTTCGTTGACTGATGAGCCGGAAGTCATTAATGGTCTGGAAGAATCCCTGCAGCCTGTTCACAGAGCCGTGGAAAGCGTCGATCAAACTGAGGCCCACGAAATTCAAGAAGTCCTGGAGATCGACCTGCAGGTGGAACTCTCTCGGTTAGAGGCGGCAACTTCGCCTCGACAATCCGAACCGGAGCAGGCTGAGAAGTCGATCGACCCGGTCAAGTCCGAAAAGAGTCTCCAGATCTCCGAATCCGATTCCGCGACCTCAGCTCTGGTTGAAAAGTTAAAGAGTGGCGATCCCGGAAGGCGAGCCGCAGCTCTTCAGGAGTTGGCCCAGCAGGGCGAAGATGAAGCCTTCGAGTTGATTACCACCTTGTTTGACGACCGCTCTGCAGCGGTTAGAAATGCGGCCGCGCTGGCGCTGCATGAGTTCAAACCGGATCGGGCTGGTTCATTTACCCGTGCGCTTCGCGAAGGGTCGGCCAGTCGCCGGCGCAACATCGCCGCGGCGCTCAATGGCTCGGGACTGGCAGCGGAAGCGATTAACAGCCTGAGCGGCGAAGGCCGGGGAAAAACCTACGACGCATTCTCAATCCTCTTTCTGATGGCGAAGGCTGGCGAGGTGCAAACGCTCCTGCAAACGATTGAAAGACATCCTGATGTGGCGGTGCGCTTATCAGTAATCCGGCTCCTTACATTCTGTAAGCAGCCTAACATCATTCCGGCGTTTCGCAGCCTGGCCGTTCGCGGCGCACTGCCAACTGAGGTCCGCTCTGCGGTGATGGAAGCTATTTACCAGATCAGCAGCAACTCCCGCGAAAATTCACTGCCAGTCGCGTAAATCGTCAATCAGAAACGGCTCGGTCACTAAAGACTTTTGGCGTTGAACGTGTCGCCCTGACTGAGATCTCCCGTCTCCAGTCCTTTGCGAAACCAACGAATTCTTTGTTCTGAAGTTCCGTGAGTAAACGAATCCGGTACCACGAAGCCCTGGCCCTCGCGCTGGAGCCGATCGTCTCCAACGGCGCTGGCGGCTCCCAGGGCCTCTTCAATATCACCGGGCTCAAGTACGCCCTTCTGCTGGGCATAGTGTGCCCAAACTCCCGCCAGAAAGTCCGCCTGAAGTTCGAGCCGAACTGAAAGCGCATTCGCCTCGGCTTCGCTCATACGAGTGCGGGCCGCGTCGACTTTGTCCATCGTCCCAAGTAAGGTCTGTACGTGATGGCCAACTTCGTGTGCGATTACATAGGCTTGAGCAAAATCTCCGGGAGCTCGAAAACGCGTCTGCAAGTCGTTGAAGAAAGCCAGGTCGAGGTAAAGCTTTTTGTCACCGGGACAATAGAAGGGACCAACGGCGGCACCTGCCTCGCCGCAGGCGGAACGCACTTGATCAGTAAAAAGCACCAATGTCGGCTTAGGATAACTTCGTCGTTGCTGCCGGAAAATCTCCGTCCAAACATCCTCAGTACTGGCTAATACTGTGGCAGAGAACTGCCTTAATTCGTCGTCTTGCGGGCTTAAGGGGCGTGAAGTGGTCGCGTTCCGCGATGGATCGGTCTCTCCCGCCTGTTGCAATAATTGCCGAGGGTCGGCGCCAAGCAGCAACGCGATTACGAGTACTACAATCCCGCCGAGACCACCTCCTATCGCCAGTCCCCCGCCTGAAATCCCACGACGATCCTCGACGTTATCGCTTTGACGTTGACCTTTCCACAACATACCGCAGCCCTCCCTACTTGTACTTCCTTTGGGTTATCAAACGTTTGAAGCGTGGCGGAACCAGGAAGTCAATCTCAGAAATGATTCAAAAGTTCAGCAAGGGATTCTATCAAAATATCGGGCTCGTGGCTTTGCAATTTCCAACTCGTCGGGTAATCGCTGCGCACGCCCACAGTAAACAGGCTCGCACGCTTTCCCATTTGGATATCTTCGGGGCTATCGCCTATGTAACAAGTCGCGGCAGCGGTGCAACCGAGGGCGTGGATTGCAGTTTCCAAACCTTCCGGGTGAGGTTTCTTGTTTTCCGTCTGTTCGCTGCAGATCACTGTTTCAAAGACACTTTCGAGTCCTAAATCACTTATCTCGCGCGTCACTCGGCAGTGGTTCCCGCTGCTAACGACACCCAAACGATAACCTCGTTGCTTTAATTCCGCGATCGTCTGTTGCGCACCCGCAACCGGCTGAGCAGTATGTTCGCCGTAGTGTTTCACCCAAAGATCGTCGGCCTGGTCCCATTTTTCTTTTGGTAACCCCAGCGCTTCATAAACTGAATACCAGTTTGGGGAATAGACCGCGCGATAAATCTCATGATCGAAAGCAACACCTAACGCGGCAAACGATTGCTCGAAAGCGGTGAGGCCAAGTTGCGCCGAATCGACCAGCGTTCCGTCCCAGTCGAAGAGAAGGGTGTTTATTGAGCGAGTTGAGTTAGTCATAACCGAGGCTAGCCGGCCAAACTGCAGAATCAGAACTCACGAATTTCCGTCTTCACGGTATGGCTTTGAATTATCAGAATTCCCGGTGCGATCTTTACCTCGGTCATCAGACGCAATTCCGGTCGTTCGAGTTGATTGGCAATCGTTACCGCGCTGTCAAAATCCAATCGGGCAAAGTAGCCGGCGTTCTGAGCCAGGGCGGTCAGTAACCCTCCCAATTGTTTTCCAACGGAACAACGTAAAACTTGGCGGAGCCAAACGGGACTAGTCGGCAATCGCCACGGTCAACTCGCGCAGCGGCGTTGACTGCGAGGCGTCGCCCACAGTCGCTGCTTCGCGATCGACACGCGCGTAGAGGATATCTCGTTGTTGCGGAAGGAAGCCGGCTTCGCGGATCAAGTAGCGCAGCATCTGCTCGTCGGCACGATTGTGCGCACCGGCGGCGGACACAACGTTTTCTTCAATCATGATCGAGCCCATGTCGTTAGCGCCGAAGCGCAGCGCCACTTGCCCGAGTTTCAGTCCCTGCGTCAGCCAGGACGACTGAAAGTTTTCGATGTTGTCCAGAAACAAACGCGACACCGCGAGCATTTTCAGGTAGTCAACTCCGGTTGGCTCGTCCTTGATGCGCCGGCCGAGCGCCGTGTTTTCGCGCTGAAACGTCCACGGGATGAATGCTGTAAAGCCACCAGTCTCGTCCTGCAAATCGCGCACGCGCTGCAGATGCTTAACGCGATGGGTAATGTTATCGCCGATACCAAACATCATCGTTGCTGTCGATCTAAGGCCCACGCGATGAACGGCCCGCATCACTCCCAGCCATTCGTCCGTCGTGCACTTTGTCGAAACGCGATCGCGTACTTCGTCGTCGAGTATCTCGCCGCCGCCACCTGGCAAACTATAGAGTCCCGCGTCTTTCAAACGCGCCACGATCGTTTCGTAGTCAAGTCCGGAAATCAGATGAATGTTGTGAATCTCAGGCGGCGAAAAACAGTGAAGCTGAAACGTCGGATATTTGGCGTGCAGCGTACGCAGAAGGTCCTCATACCATTCGATACCGAAGTCAGGGTGAAGTCCGCCCTGCATCAGCACCCCGGTGCCGCCGAGCGCGATCGTTTCGTCAATCTTGTCGCAGATTTCGGGAAGGGTTCTTACGTAAGTGTCGGGCGCGCCGGGGCGGCGATAGAAAGCGCAGAAGGTGCAAACTACATTGCAGACGTTGGTGTAGTTAATATTACGATCGATGATGTAAGTGACAACGTTGTCGGGATGCCGACGTTGGCGAATTTCGTCGGCCGCCACGCCCATGCGCGCGACATCGTGAGATTCAAGCAACGCGTTGCAATCGTCTGAGGTCAACCGCCCGCCCGCGAGCGCTCGATCCAAAATGAACTGTATTTTGCTCGGCATGCTAGTAGTTTATTGCTTGCCTCTATAATACGCAAAAACAGCTTCAACAGACCGGCAGTCCGGGAATTATGCGAGCGTGGACTAACGAACTTCAGGCAAGTTCACTACATTGTTTGATCAAAAGAATTCATGAACCTTATCGGCTTGTTATCCTCGATCAAACCATGTTTCCCAGCTAAACCAAAATACAGCAGCATGCCCCTTTCCAATTCTTCGTCAAGATGAAAAGTAATGTTTTTAGTCAAATACTTCCTGATCTCTGCTCGCGGAAGTGAGAGATTTTCATATTGAGAGATGATCTGCTCCACTTCTTTCAGGCCTTCGTCGCGCGCTCCGGCAAAATCGACTTCGCTAATTCCGGCGATTGCCCCGGCGCGCGCCATCCACATCGCAAAGACGAAGCCCGTGTCGGTGAAGCGACGCCATAAACTCGCGAGATCGAAAACATGAACGTGCGGGAGTCGCACGTTCATGGCCGGATCGCCGATGAGCAACGCGGCATCGTTGTCTTCCAACATGGCGTGAATGTCTGGACTGGTTATTTCCCAGTTTGGTTCGGTCTCAAGAAACTCGCGGAAAATAATCTTCACCAGTGTCTGCGATGTTCGCGACGAGGAATCGAGGGCCACCCGGCGAACATTCTTCAAATCGTCATACTTGCTAACCAGCACCACGCTGCGAACGGCAGAATGGGAACCAACACAAACGCCCGGCACAACTCGCACGTCCGGCATTCGTTGGTATTCGATGATGGGAACAAGCGCCGCTTCAACTTCGCCACTCGCGAGCAAATCAGCGCACCGCGCGGGCGCGGTGTCAGTTACCAACTGCACCATCTTCTGCCGGCTTCCCTGCAGAAAACTCCAGATGAGCGGCGCCGTGTTCAGATAACTTGATGCGGCTAGGCGAGGCTTCGGGCTTTGGCTTGGGGTACTGGAAATACGCTTCTCCTGTTCACCGGTGTTGCGGTAGCGCGCGATGCTAGCGAAATCAGCGGCAGCATCACAAGCGACCTTCTTTTCGTTTTCTGAACGATCGACTAAGCTTACACAATGCGAACCTACGATGTAAGCGTGCCGCTGTCAGCCGGTACGCCTACTTATCCCGGCGACCCCGGCATTGAGATCAAACAATGGCAGCGACTGGCCAATGGCGATGTCGCGAATGTTTCGCTGATTAACTTTGGGGTGCATTCAGGCACACACGTCGACGCGCCGGCACACTTCATCGAAGGCGGCACGAAAGTCGACTCCCTGTCGCTGGACAGCCTCGTCGGCGAAGCTGAGGTTGTGGAAGTCGCTGAGCACGTCGGCGTGATTGACGAGAGTTTCGTTGCGGCCAGTTGTCCGAGTGGCTCGCAAAGAATTCTTTTCAAGACGCGCAATTCCGCTTTCTGGAATAACCCGGAAGCAGGATTTCGCGAGGATTACGTTTATATAGATCCCGCCGCTGCCCGGTGGCTGGTCGAAGCCGGAGTCAAACTTGTGGGTATAGACTACCTGTCGGTTGAGAGGTTCAAGTCGAACAGTTTCCAAACCCATCTCGCTTTTCTTTCGCGCAGTGTCGTAATCATTGAAGGTTTGGATTTGCGCGCAGTGCCGGGCGGACGCTATGAACTATTCTGTTTACCGTTAAAGATTGCTGGGGGCAGTGGCGACGGCGCCCCTGCCAGAGTCATACTGCGCACGTTAAGCTGAACAGCAACGAAACAATATGGCGGAACAAACTGACCAGGACTACCGGGAACGCGTCTTCAAGGTTGTTCGTATGATTCCTCGCGGACACGTTATGACCTACGGCCAAATTGCCGAAATCCTTGGTGAGGGCTACACGCCCCGAACAGTTGGCTTCGTGATGCACTCCTCGAACGATAAAACTCCCTGGCACCGCGTGATCAATGCGCAGGGTGGCTGCTCCACGCGTGGCCTCGTTCTCCCGCACGATAAGCAGCAACGGATGCTGGAAGCCGAGGGAGTAGAGTTTAATGAACAAGGGCGGTGTGAGTTGCATGAGTATTTGTGGATTCCAGCCGAGTCCGGGACTCGAAGCAAAACGCGTGAAAAGAAATTAACACTATTCAACACTTAGATCGTTTATCAAGGACAAACACATGAGCAGAGACCCTCTCGATCAAAAACCTCCATATGCAGTTAGTCCACCTCGTTATTCTGTCTCCCACCAAATGGTAACTACGGCTTTTGAATTGCCAAACTTCCGCATCACGCAAAACCTGGGTATCGTGCGCGGAATTGTAGTGAGGTCGCGAAATATCTTCGCGACGATCGGAGCCGGTCTGCAAATGATCGTGGGTGGCAACATAACAGTTTGGACAAAGCTCTGCGAAAACACCCGCGCCGATGCCTTTGAAATCATGATCCAGCATGCGACGGAACTGGGCGCCAATGCCATTGTTGCCGCGCGCTACGATGCGACTGAAGTCACCGCGGGAGTTACAGAGGTGTTGGCCTACGGCACCGCCGTGATAGTCGAACCGGCAGCCGGTGAAACTAGCTATCGTTCATGACTATTACAAATATCGTGACGAAAGTAACGCGTGCGCAGTCTCGACGAATTCAGAAAGCGGTCGATTCAGTCCCCTACGCTCACCTGCTGGGAATTGAACTTGACGAAGTGAGTAATGGCGCGGCGACGCTCGCGCTCGAGATTCGCAAGGAGCTGACACAAAACCATGGCGTTGTTCACGGAGGCGCCATTGCCTCTTTAATCGACACCGCCATGGCTTTCGCAATAATTTCTCTTCTAAGACCGAAGGAGAAAGTGACAACTGTGGACTTGACCATTAGCTATCTCAGGCCGCTGACGGAGGGAAGAATCACAGCGAGGGCCAAGGTGGTGCGTGCTGGTCGTCGCCTCTTTGTTGTGTCTGCAGACGTGTTTTCCGCAGACGGAAAACTTGCATCGACAGCACTTAGCACTTATATCAAGCTCTGAACCGCGCTCGGTTTCCGCACGGGAAAACTCGCCGGTTTAGCCCGGTATTTGATAGACAGTCCATGTTTATCATTGTAAAGTGGTCTTGGCCTTCCCGAGCGGATCCCAGCCGCGTATCAAGACAGCACGAGCACGCAGTTGCAGTTTTCCTGGTGAACTCCCACCCATGTATTCCTTATATCATTCCCTCCTGGCCCACCATCCGAGACAGTTAATGCCAGTTCGCTGCGCCGGTTCGACGATTGCGCAGCTGCATCACTATTTCGAAGACGTGGTGCTGGAAAACAATCTCGCTGCGTTGGTAGTGGAGAGCTTACCCATGTCCCCGGAGCGGCAGGCTCGAGACGCTGCAAGGCTGCAGGAACTGGGTGAAACGGCCAGTAACCTGTTCTTATGGGTTAGTCCCGCCGACGCGCTGTCGAGCATGATGCTCAACAGAGGGAAGGAAGAAACTCAACCTGTCGTTTTCAAACAAACTGCCGAAGGTGGCAACTCCGAACGGTTTGTGGTGATCGCCGATGCACGCTTCTCCGCTTTGCTTGCTTCAGTTCACAATGAAAATGAAGACAGCTCGCGAGACATGGTCATTTGGACCTTCGAGCCTGACATTGTTTACTCCGCGCTCGAATACTTGATGGCTCGCGTTACGGCCGAACATGGTTTTCACTCAAACGCGTTTGCGCAAGCTGTTCGCGTTTCCACGCCGCAGGCGACTTCGTTGCAATTGACTTTAGGAGTAACGACCAAGCTCGCGCGACTATTGCAGGAACAGGCTGAACGCGAGATTGCCGTCAATCGCCTCGCGACTGCGATCAGAAATACCCTCGAACTCGATAGCGTGTTGCAGACTGCCGCTGACGAGGTGGGACGCGCGCTCAATGTTCACTCTTGTGCGGTCAGAGTTGAAGGCGCACTGGTTGGTAAACAGATGACGAAGTGTTACCTACGCCCTGACGCCGCGATGGAAGGTGAAGAAGTCCTGCTCAGCCAAATGGATTCGGTTAGTGAGCGCATGACGGAAGCCTCGGCCGCATTCGTCGTAGATGCTGACGGCTCGCTGTCGCCTCACACCTTTGCTGATGCAGTGATGCCGCTCAATTATCAGGGCACTTCTATCGGGCTCTTGTTAGCACGGTCTGACGACCTGTCGCGCGTCTGGGCCGACAATGAATTGCTACTCTTGCACACCGTGGCCGATCAACTCGCGGTTGCCGTTAATCAAGCCCACCTGTTTGAGCAAATGCAGCAGCAGGCGCTAACAGACGGTCTCACGGGTTGCCACAACCGTCGCTCATTTGAGATGCGTCTGGAACATGACCTCCA
>JBDUDV010000022.1:0-41617 GCA_040002755.1 Acidobacteriota bacterium
TCGCGCAAATCGCGGCGATGTGTTCCTTAAAATCGACGTTGCCCTCTTTCGCGATTAGCGAGGGATTGGTCGTAACTCCGTCGGCGATGCCGAATGCAGCTGCTCCACGTATCTCGTCGAGATTTGCAGTATCAAGAAAAAACTTCATAAGACCTCCGTAATTATTAGATAACGATCAATTCCAACTTTGCCTAAGCCCTTAGTGATCCTCTGTGCAAACTTCGTGTCCTCTGTGTCTCCGTGGTGAGTTAGGGCAAGAACCGATTACCACAGGGACGCCTCAGAGACTACACAGAGGAAGAGAATCATAGCAATTAGAACGCGTTCACTCACGGAGCGTCACGAACCGGGTTCCGCAGTACTCCGATTCCTTCAATCTCAACTTCAACCAGGTCGCCATCCCTCATCGGTGAAACGCCCGCCGGCGTTCCGGTTGCAATCAGGTCGCCCGGATAGAGCGTCATGATGTCGGCGATGTGTCTGATCAAGAAGGGAACTGAAAACGCCATGTCAGCGGTGCGTCCATTTTGTTTGACGTTGCCATTGAGGCGAGTGGTAACAGAAAGGTTCAGCGGATCCAATCCGTCAACAATGAAAGGGCCTGCTGGGCAGAAGGTGTCGAAAGATTTCGCGCGGGTAAACTGCACGTCTTTGCGCTGCAGATCGCGTGCGGTCACGTCGTTCACGCAGGTATAACCCAGCACATAACTGAGCGGGTCTTCATCTTCGACGAGTTTCCGCGCTCGCTTCCCAATTACAACGCCGAGTTCGCCTTCATGTTCAACTTGCTGCGACTGCGGCGGCCGCTCAATACGATCTCCGTTTGCGATTAGCGCTGAAGGCGCCTTGAGAAAGAGCAGCGGCTCGTCCGGCATTTTGTTACCCAGTTCGGCGGCGTGTTCCTTGTAGTTTCGGCCAACGCAGACAATCTTTGACGGTTCGACTGGAGCGAGTAGCTTCACGTCAGCGATGGGAATTGCTCGTTCGGTGCACGGATTTGGAAACGAAGCGAGTGTCTCACCGTTCGCAAGCGGCAGAACCAGATCACCTTCAACCAGCCCGAAGCGTGGCGTTGTAATTGTGGAGCTGGTGAATCTGCAGATACGCATTAGCTTTTCGCGTTTCGCGCTCATTGCGGGCCGGTCGAGCACCCTAACAGATAAAACACATCTGTTGGGACCCACGCACGCCCGCGATCCCAGTAACACTGTTCGCGTTACGATCCTAGGGAACAGTTTCCGAAACCACTTCCGAGGGCGGACTAACGTTACCGACTTGATCAACTGCGGTCAGGTAATAGTAGTAGCGTTTGCCCGATTCAACCTTTTCGTCCTGGAAAGTTGTCTTAGTCAGCAACCCGGCGTTTATTTTATTCCACTTTTCTTTCGCCAGGTCAGGATCTATCGACCGATAGATGTTGTAGCCCACTACGTCAGCCTCGGGATTCGCCGGGAAGAAAATCGAAAGACGACCCGGTGCAGCGGCAACAGTGATCGACGCCGGAGCCGATGGCGGGAACGTGTCGCGCGGCGAAACCGCAATCGAGTTGGAATTCAGACTTTCAACCTGGCCGCCCTCCGTGCCAAGCGAAACCGCTCGAACGACATAACGATATGTCTCGCCAAACCTGAAATTTCGATCCTGATACTGGGTGCCGGAAATCGGAGTATCGTTTAAAGGCTGACCATTGTCGCTTTCTGATTCCGCCGTTCGATAGACGTTGTAGCCGAGCAAATTCACCGGAGTTGAGCCGTCGATGTTTGCCGTCGGCGGTTGCCAGGCGATGGTTATCGCCGCTTCGCTAACCTCTTTGTCGGTGGTGATGATCGTTGGTGCCTGGGCAATGCGCGCGGCCGGTTCGAGCAGCAGGAAGTTTGAAAACGAAGCGCGTTGGCCCGCAGCATTCACATAGCGAACGGCATAGCGCAAACGCGTCGGCTCGCCACCTAGCTCGAGCGTGTCCGTGTAGGTCAGCACGTCATTGCCGCCCTTGATTTCGTCGTAGGTAACCGAACCAATCAACGTCGATCGCGTTGCAAACTCTTCTTCAGTTAAGGCCAACGGAGCGCGCGGCTTTTCGGCCAGCCGATATACGTCAATGCGCCGAATACTCTGCACACTTACGTTGGAAGCATTTCGCAGTGGCGCAGGCCAACTAAGAACGACCTGGTTTCCGCGTTGCACTCCGGACAGCAACTCCGTGCGCTGTTGCACTCGTTCAACGGGAGGCAACGGTGGCCGCCGCTTGCCGCAGTTAGCGAATAGGAACACCGCAGGCAACAGCAGTGCTATTGCTAAGCCGTGAGCGAAATGAGATTGCGCGACGCGGGGAATGAATGGTTTCACAGAATGTACCGGCTGAGGTCCTGATCTTTAACAGTTTCTGCCAGCATCGCCTCGACGTAAGCGGCGTCAATGCGTTGGTTCTTTGGCTCCAGGTCGGGACCTTCAAAGCTGATTACTTCGAGCAGTTTTTCCATGATGGTTTGCAGTCTGCGAGCGCCGATATTCTCAGTGTGCTCATTTACCTTGAAGGCAAAATTCGCGATCGAATCGATGGCTTCGTCCGTGAACTCGATTATCACTTCCTCAGTGGCCATCATCGCCTGATATTGTTTGATCAGAGCATTCTTGGGTTCGGTAAGAATGCGTTTGAAATCATCGACGGTCAGCGATTCCAGCTCGACTCGAATAGGAAAGCGGCCTTGCAACTCCGGAATCAGATCTGAAGGCTTGGAAACGTGAAAAGCGCCGGCAGCGATGAAGAGAATATGATCGGTGCGCACCATGCCGTAACGAGAGTTGACGGTCGTGCCTTCGACGATCGGCAGAATGTCTCGTTGCACTCCTTCACGCGAAACATCGGGCCCGTGACCTGACTCCCGACCGGCGATCTTGTCGATCTCGTCCAGGAAAATGATGCCGGAGACTTCGACCCGCTCGATCGCACTGCGTGCAACCTGGTCCATATCAATCAGCCGCTCTTCTTCTTCCTGCATCAGGTGTTCGATCGCCTCGTCCACCGTCATCTTTCGCTGCTTGGTTCGTCCCTGGAAAAGATTGCCCAACATGTCCTTCATGTTGATGCCCATTTCTTCCACGCCTTGGGGCCCTGCCAGTTCAATAACCGGAAAATTTCTTTCGCGAATCTCAAGTTCGACCAGACGGTTATCGAGTTTGCCGCTACGCAGCTGCGTACGCAGCTTCTCTCGTGTGCGCTGAAATTGATCCTGGGTGGCGGCGTTTGCTGCCGGGTCGGCGGCAACTTCAGAACCGGACTCCTCATTCGCGGTCGCGTCGAAATCGTAGAAGCTCGAGCCGGCATTGGCACGCGGCGGCGGCAACAGCAAATCGAGGATTCGTTCCTCTACATTCAGTTCCGCCTTCTCCGCAATCTCGTCAATCTTCTCCTGCCGCGTCATGTCGACCGCGATTTCCGTCAGGTCCCTGATCATGCTTTCCACATCGCGGCCCACATAGCCGACTTCCGTAAACTTCGACGCTTCGACTTTTAGAAAAGGGGAATTAGACATGCGTGCCAGGCGCCGTGCGATCTCGGTTTTACCAACGCCGGTGGAGCCGATCATGATCATGTTTTTCGGCATCACGTCTTCAGCCATCTCAGGCGGAAGCTTCTGACGGCGAATACGATTACGCAAGGCGACTGCGACCGCGCGCTTCGCGTTGCGCTGGCCCACGACGTGCTTATCAAGCTCAGTGACAATCTGACGCGGAGTCATGTCGTCGAGCTTGATTTCTTCGTCCACTTCGCCTTCTAAATAGATAACCATCTTGAATCAAAACCCTACTTCATTGGATCGTCACGTGCGGCCCCGGATTACAGTTCTTCGACCACGATATTTTGGTTGGAGTAGATACAAATGTCGCCGGCGATCTTCAACGCTTCGACAGCTATTTCGCGTGCCGATAGCTCGGTGTGCTGTACTAGGGCGCGCGCCGCGGCCAGCGCATAAGAGCCGCCAGATCCGATCGCCAGCACGCCATCATCCGGGGCGATCACGTCGCCATTGCCTGACAACAGAAATGAAGTCTTGCTATCGGCGACAACCAGCAACGCCTCCAGATGTCGGAGGATCTTGTCGGTGCGCCATTCTTTGCTGAGTTCGATAGCCGCGCGCTCGAGATTTCCGTGATACTGTTCCAGCTTGCTTTCGAATCGAGTCAGCAGAGAAAAAGCGTCGGCAGTGGCCCCGGCAAAGCCAACAAGTATGCTGTCGTTATAGAGCCGCCGAACCTTTCGTGCGTTGCCCTTCATGATGGTTTCGCCCAGAGTAACCTGTCCATCACCAGCGAGCGCGACCTGTTCGCCTTTGCGGACGAGCAACACAGTAGTGCTGCGAATGATTGGATTTTCTCTTGGCATTTTCGGCAAAGGCCACTATAGGAATTCGCTTGAAGGCAAGTCAACCCGCCAGACAGGCGTCGGGAGTTCGGGCATCGTTTTAGGCTATGATACCTTCAGAGATGAGCGACGAAACGCAAAGCGCACGGGAGACTTGGGATTAATGGGGAATCGGCCACGCATTGGCATAACAATGCGCCTCGAATTGGAGACTGATCGGTTTTACCTGGCAAGGCATTATAGCGAGGCTGTCGAAGCAGCCGGCGGCGCGCCAGTTCACATCAGCCTAATTCCGAAGCCGGACTACATAGCGGCTGTTATGGACAACCTTGACGGTGTGTTGCTCCCGGGAAGCGATTCCGATATCGATCCGTTGCGCTACGGCGCAGAACCGCATCCGCATTTGGGAAACGTTCATCCAGTTAAAGACGAAACAGACTCCCTCGTGCTCGAGGAAACGGAAAAGCGTAGGCTACCGCTGTTTGCGATTTGCTTTGGCATGCAGGCACTCAACGTCTCTCGCGGCGGCACGCTGATTCAGGACATACCCTCCCAGCTGCCACAAGCGATCAAACATCAACAAGGTGCGCCGCGAGATCGTCAATCACACGCGATCAAACTAGCCGAATCGAGTCTCCTGCAGTCACTGGCGTCATCCGAACAGCTGTTGGTTAACAGTCACCACCACCAGGCCGTCGACAAAGTTGGTCGTGACCTGATTGCCACTGCCTGGACCTCTGATGGATTGATAGAAGCTGTAGAGGATCCTCGACCGGAACGTTTTGCCCTCGGCGTGCAGTGGCATCCGGAATTGGGATGGCGGCGAGACCAGCTTTCGCAAACTCTATTCGAACGCTTCATTGCGGCGACGAGAGAACACCTGATCAACCGCAGCGTTGCGCTAGTTGAAGCGAAAACTGTTTCGGATATGGAAGAAGAAGCGACGAACGTAATCTGGACGAAAGAGAAACCTTCACGTGCCTCTGGATGATTTGCAACTGAAAGGACGTGTGGCAATAGTCACAGGAGGCGCCCGCGGTATCGGCCGAGCTATAGTTGAACTCTTTTCAGAGTTGGGTGTGCATGTAGTTGTTAACTACGTGAAAGATCAGGTCGCGGCTGAAGCAACAGCGCACGCAGCGCGAGGAAGGGGAGTGGAAGCGATCGCGTTTCGCGCGGATGTTGCCAAGCCACTTCAGGCGCAGGAACTGATTGAAGCCAGCGTGGCGCATTTCGAGCGGGTCGACATCCTCGTTTGCAATGCCGGCATTTGGGAAGGAGCCCCGCTTGAGGAAATGTCTGAGGAGCTCTGGGACCGGACCATGGACATAAACCTTAAGGGCACCTGGACCGTATGCCGAGCGGTAGTTTCCCAGATGAAGAAACAGCGGTCCGGAAAGATTGTGATCCTGACTTCCACAGCGGGACAGCGCGGCGAGGCGAACTATTCCAACTACGCTGCCTCCAAAGGCGCGCAAATCGCCTTCACCAAGTCGCTGGCCGAGGAACTGGGTGAATGGGGAATAAACGTTAACGCAGTAGCGCCCGGTTGGGTTGATACCGAGATGACTAAGCAAGCACTGGGAGATGAGAAACAGCGTGAGGCGATTGTCGCTACCATCCCGGCGCGGAAAATAGCAACGCCCGAAGACATCGCCGCTCCGGTAGCCTTTTTGTGTAGCGACTGGTCACGGCATATCACTGGCGAAATACTAAACGTCAATGGCGGTTCAGTTCGCTGCGGCTAGAGATAAAGTTTTACATTAAGGTTAAGCGAAGTTTAATTTTCACAGCATGACTCAAACACACATCAAGCTGGGGCTTGAGAAATTACTTGAAGAAGGATCAGAACTATTGGGCCACGCCCGGGTCGGCTTGATTTGTAATCAAGCATCCGTGAATCATCAGTTTCACCATGCCGCGGATCTGCTTCATGAACATTCTAGTATTAAGCTCCGCGCGCTCTTCGGTCCCCAGCACGGAATCCGCGGCGACGTCCAGGACAACATGATTGAGACTGAACACAGCATCGATCGCGAGACGGGTTTACCCATCCATTCGCTCTACAGCGAAACGCGCGAACCGACCGAGACCATGCTGAACGATATCGATGTTCTGCTTTTTGATATGCAGGACGTAGGCTGCCGCATTTATACGTTTGCTTATACGATGGCAAATTGCATGTTGGCGGCGCGCAAGTTTGGGAAGAGGGTAATCGTTTGTGATCGGCCGAACCCAATCAATGGCAAACAAGTGGAAGGGAATGTGCTGGAGCCGGAGCACGCATCTTTTGTTGGTCTATTTGCAATTCCTACCAGGCATGGCATGACTCTGGGTGAACTCGCGCGCATGTTTAATGAGCATTTCCAGATTGGCTGCGAGCTGGAAATTATCAAGATGGTGGGTTGGGAACGAAACCAATGGCTCGATGAAACGGATGCTCCCTGGGTGCTGCCATCGCCGAACATGCCCACGCTTGATTCCGCGACAGTGTTTCCCGGGACAGTACATTTCGAGGGTACGCAGCTTTCAGAAGGGCGCGGAACCACCAGGCCCTTTGAACTCGTCGGCGCTCCTTTCATCGTGCCGGAAGAGTACGCCCGAACCCTGAATCAAATGAACCTGCCCGGCGTTTTCTTCAGGAGTTGCGTATTCCGTCCGACGTTCCAAAAGCACTCGGGAGTGAGTTGCGGTGGTGTTCAGATTCAAGTTATCGACAGGGACGAGTTCAAACCAGTGGTTACAGGTGTAGCGATGGTTAAGGTAGCTTATGACCTTTACGGTTCCGAGTTTCGCTGGAAGGAGCCGCCCTACGAATACGTTTATGATCGAAATCCCTTCGACGTGATTGCCGGGAGTTCAAGTATTAGGGAAGCTCTTGAGGAGGGAAGTACGCTCGAAGATATTCAGGCGAACTGGAGCGGAGCGTTCGACGACTTCATGAAGGTGCGCGAGCGTTACCTTCTTTACTAGCATTTGTTAATGTGAATGTTCAAAGGTCGTGGCGCCGACCGTTAAGGTCTGAAGTTAGGTGCCTGGCGAGATCGTTGTAGTGCCGGCTGAGGAAACGCTTTAAGATTTGAGTTAGCGAAGTACGGAGGTTGATTTGACTACGGTTGATTACAAACGGACAGAAATAGAAAAGGCGCCCGCGAAAGCGTGGTTGATGGGAGCTGCGGGATGGCTGGTTCCCGGTCTGGGACATCTCCTGCAGGGAAAATGGGCGCGGGCACTTCTTCTCGGCGGTGCAGTTTGGGCTTGCTTTATTTCCGGCTTGCTGATGGGTGGCTATCTCTTCAAATATTCTGGTTCCGAGCAGGGAACTGCATCGCTCCTGCAAATTCCCCCCATGATTGGCGACCTTGGCTCCGGACTGCTGTATATCTTCTGCTGGTTGCTGGGCTATGGCTTTTCACATGAGTCGCAACAAGCAGCACTGCCAACCTTCGAGTATGGCTGGACATTTCTTCTGGTCGCGGGCTTGCTGAACTACCTCGCGATGCTTGACGCGTTCGATATCGCCGCCAGGAGGAAATCATGAGGCATTTCCTAGTCATGACTGCCTTGGCCGCCCTGGCCTCCATAGTCTTCGGGATCGTTGCTAAGGATTCGAACCGCGATCGGCTCGTCTATGGACTTAAAGTGTTTGGTGAGTTCATGGTTATCGGCATCGTGCTCGCATGGATACTCTACTTCATTCCTTTTTAGCTTCGTATGGTTAGGGAACTGATCACCAGAGGGTTCGATGGCAATAGTTGAAACCGAGGCGTTGGTCCTGCGGACCTACAACTTTGGTGAGGCTGACAAGATAGTCGTTTGCTTGACGCACACCGCCGGGCTGATTCGCGCCGTTGCCAAAGGTTGCCGCAAGCTTAGGAGCAGGTTCGGCGCGTCGCTTGAACCCTTCACCCTTGCAAAGATCACTTACTACCAAAAAGAGCATCAGGAATTAGTAACCCTAAACCACACCGAGATAGTGAAGTCACATTTTGATCTGTCCGGTCAGGCCGAAACTCTTACTGGCCTCGCTTACATGTGCGACCTTGTAATTGAGTTCTCACCTCCCTACGAACCTAACGAACGGCTCTATCGCATGGTGAAAGCCTGCCTTGATGCGATCTGCGAGTCGCAGGCTGATCTGCAGGTGATTTTGCGATACTTCGAAATTTGGTTGTTGCGACTTGAGGGTTACCTTCCTGATATTCGCCGCTGTGGCGAGTGTCACCGCGCATTCGATGAGCAGGAATCGGCTTTTGTTAATACCGATCTCGTCTTTCGCTGCCGCGACTGCAGCCACGGTATGGGTAGTGCCCTGTCAAAGAAACTGCAAACTCAACTTCGCGCGACGCAGCGACTTGCGCCCTTTGTGTTCGCGCAGGAGTCTCGTGCAATACCTGAGAGCATTCATCGGGAAATGGCTGAACTTACCCATCGACTGATCGGGCGGGTGCTCGAAAGGCAACCGCGAGTGCGATCGACTTTTCAATGAGCCTCGGGCTGCTCAGAACTTACATTTAATGTTGAACGGCAGGAAGTTAATAGCAAGGTACATAATCAGGGCCGCGCTGCCTTACGTGCTGCTGTCTCTGGTGCTGCTTACCGCTATCCTCTTCACACAGCAAACCGGTCGCTTCGCCGAGTTGGCAATTTACACCGAACTGCCAATCTCGCTTGCGAGCGAAATCGCCGTAGCCCTTTTGCCCAGTGTCTTAATTCTGACCTTACCAGTTGCCGTGCTTGCGGGAATCGTTATCGGCATGTCGCGTATGGGGAGCGACAGCGAAATCATCGCAATTCGCGCTGCCGGCGTTGGCACGTGGAGCATGCTGTGGCCGGCATTGGTAATCGGACTGGCGGCGACCGCGGCGACTACCTACCTGCACCTTAAAGAAGCGCCTGAGGCAGCCCGCGACCTGCGCCGCGTTGCTTTGCAGGGCGCACTGCGAAAACTAGACTCACCCGTAGAGCCCCGAACGTTTAATACCGAGATTCCTGGTTACGTCATTTATGTGCGCGACGGCGACAAAACCCAGGGGTCATGGGGTCGAGTTTTTATCTATGCTCAGCTGGCCGACGGCTCTACCAGAGTAGTAACCGCCCGCTCGGGAAGAATCGATTCGTCAAACGACCGCGCTGAGCTTGTACTGAGCGACGCGAGTGCGATGAAGTTTCCCAAACCGGAAAGCGGTCAGAGCGATTACGTTGTTGAGCGTTTGGAACAGCTGCGGATAACTATTAACACCGGGCGCGCCGCGCTGCTGGAGAGCTTCAGTCAAAAAGATCTGCAAACAGAAGAGTTGGACTGGAACGGAATCACACAACAACTTCATTCCGGATCTCCCGAGCAGGAAAGGGAAGCGCAACGCACACTCAATCGCCGCCTCGCTCTTTCCGCGACGCCGCTTGTCTTTGCGCTGTTTGGCGGCCTGTTGGGA
This sequence comes from Acidobacteriota bacterium, assembly GCA_040002755.1. Lineage (GTDB taxonomy): Bacteria > Acidobacteriota > Blastocatellia > Pyrinomonadales > Pyrinomonadaceae > PSRF01. The sequence continues at coordinate 9,799 of JBDUDV010000022.1, forward strand.
ATGCGAGTAAAACGCGGAGGCCGCGGCGCGGGCGTACTGCTCTCGATCGCGGTAGTAGTTGTCTACTATCTGACCACATTGCTCGGTGAGTCTCTTGCCAAGAACAATACAGTTTCGGCGTTAACCGGTGAGTGGCTGGCTACCGGACTGATGTTGCTGCTGAGCCTCCTGCTCTGGCGCTTTGACCGCATTCCAAAGTTTACATTCATTAGAAGACGGCTCACGAAAAGGGAAGCGACGCGCGAGTCAAACAGGCCGACTCTTCCAGCACACACGCTCGGCGCGGGACGTTCAGGTTTTCCCAGTCTCCTTGATACTAGTCTCTTCCGGACCCTCACGATCAGTTTTGTGGTGGGCTTCGTTTCGCTCGTCTCTATTTTCATAATCTTCACGCTATTTGAACTCTGGCGGTTTATTGCCAGTAACAAAGTGCCCGCGATGATTGTCGGGAAATATCTTCTTTTCCTCTTACCGCTGGTGGCGGTAGAACTTTTTCCTGCCACGATGCTCATTACGGTACTCATCACCTACGCTCTGCTCGCGCGCACGAATGAGGCGATTGCCTGGTGGGCGTCTGGCCAAAGCGTTTACCGGCTCATGATGCCTGGATTGCTTTTTGCGGTGGCTGCCGGCGCCGGCACCTGGCTGGTCCAGGAACACCTCATGCCGCCGGCAAACGTCAGGCAGGAAGCACTGCGGGCGCGAATCAGAGGCGGGCAACCGCGCGCGATTACCGGTACCGGCCGCCAGTGGTTGGCGTCAATCGAGAACCGGCGTATCTACTCCTATGAGTTTGACGAACAAACCGGAGTCTTGAATGAGCCGGCGATTTATGAACTCGATGATGAGGCCGTGCACTTGCGTCGCGTGACGACCGGAAAACTTGGCACCTGGACTGCGAATAACCAACTACTAATTAAAGACGCGGAAACGGTGAGCTTAACCGGAATGGTGATTGAGAGGCAGCACGCGCCGGAAACGTTGATAGCCGGAGTGGATCCGCCGCAAGTGTTTCGACCAACTGTTGATAAGCCTTCACAACTGAGCGTGTTGGCATTGGCGAGTTACTTGAAGGCGGCTAAGCAGCGTGGCGTGGATGTCTCCGCGCTGGCGCTGGCGCTACAACGAAAGTATGTCAATCCATTCAGCGTTCTGGTAATGGCCTTTATCGGCATGCCGCTGGCGCTGGCATTTGGTAGACGTGGAGCAATCGTGGCGTTGTGTGTCGCCGTCGGCGTGAGTGTCGCTTACTGGGGAGTTGGGGGTGGCTTCCAGCAACTGGGCAATCATGGGTTGTTGCCTCCCGAAGTGGCCGCGTGGGCACCACCAGTGATCTTTGCTGCTGCCGGAACCTATTTTCTTTCTCGAGTCCGTACCTAACCAGTCACGTACGATCCGTCGCAGACAAAAAAGGCAGGAAGCCTTTCGACTTCCTGCCTCCTGCTTTCGCTCATGAGGTTTGGCGTTCGCCCTTAGGTTCCGCTTTCCCAGCTGCCGATGTATTCGAGCTGTTCAGCCGTCAGTGTGTCGATCGCCAGGCCCAGTGCCCGCAGCTTCAGGCTGGCAATTTCCGTATCGACTTCCTTCGGCAGCAGATGGACGCCAGGTTTCAGGTCGCCCTTCTGCTTCACCAGATACTCAACTGACAGCGCCTGGTTGGCAAAGCTCATGTCCATTACGCTCGCCGGGTGACCTTCAGCCGCGGCGAGGTTGATCAAGCGCCCTTCGCCCAGCACCATCACGCGATTCCCGGAAGCTTTAATCTTGTACTCTTCCACAAACGGCCGGACGCTGACTACTTCCGCCGACATCTCTTTGAGCGAAACCAGATTGAGCTCGAGATCAAAGTGACCACTATTACAAACCAGCGCGCCGTCTTTCATTTGCGCGAAGTGTTCACCGTCGATCACGTGGCGATTGCCGGTTACAGTAATGAAGATGTCTCCCAGCGAAGCGGCCGCTGCAATCGGCATAACGCGGAAGCCGTCCATCACTGCTTCAACTGCTTTGATGGCGTCTACTTCCGTCACGATCACATTCGCGCCCATGCCACGCGCCCGCAGTGCGACACCCTTGCCGCACCAACCGTAGCCGACCACAACGATGTTCCTGCCGGCGAGCAGGATATTGGTAGCGCGGATAATCCCATCTAGCGTTGATTGGCCGGTGCCGTAGCGATTGTCAAAGAAATGCTTAGTCTGCGCGTCGTTCACTGCGATGGTTGGGAAGGTTAAGACGCCGGCGATTTCCATCGCCTTGAGCCGCTGAATGCCGGTGGTAGTCTCCTCGGTAGAACCGATCAACTCCTTAACCTGATCACCACGCTCTTTGATGAGCGTCGCGACCACGTCAGAACCGTCGTCAATAATAATGTCCGGATGGAAATCGAGCGCGGTGCGCACGTGACGGTTATAAGTTTCAGTCGACTCACCCTTGATCGCGTAGACCGGGATGCCCCAATCGGAGACAAGTGACGCTGCCACGTCGTCCTGCGTGGAAAGGGGATTGGAGGCAATAAGCACCGATTCGGCGCCACCTGCCTGCAACGCGCGTGCAAGGTTCGCGGTCTCCGTCGTGATATGCGCGCAGGCAACCAGCTTGACGCCCTTAAGCGGCTTCTCATCGCCGAAGCGCTCACGAATCAACCGTAGCACGGGCATTTCGCGTTCGGCCCAATCAATTCTTTGCTTGCCCTGTTTGGCAAGACCAATGTCTTTCACGTCATAATCAAGCGAGCGTGTTGCACTCATTAGGTAAATTATCCTTTGTTAACGATTGTTATAGTTTAAGTCGAGACTGCTGAAACTTCCTTGAGACTAAACTCCAGCGGCGTTCCGAAGGTCTTCCGCCTTGTCCGTCTTCTCCCAGGTGAAGCCATCTTCCTCGCGACCAAAATGGCCGTATGCAGCGGTCGCCTGGTAGACAGGACGGCGCAAGTTTAACTCTTCAATAATGCCGCGCGGAGTTAAGTCAAAGTTGGCGCGCACCAGACTGGCTAGCGCGTTTTCGCTAATGCGGCCCGTGCCCTTGGTGTCTACCATGACCGAGACCGGCTCGGCGACGCCAATCGCGTAGGCCAACTGGACCAGGCAGCGATCGGCTAGTCCGGCAGCCACGATGTTCTTGGCGACGTAGCGTGCCATGTATGCAGCAGAGCGATCCACCTTCGTGGGATCCTTGCCCGAGAAAGCGCCACCACCATGGGGCGCATAGCCGCCGTAAGTGTCGACGATAATCTTTCGACCTGTCAGACCGGCGTCGCCCTGAGGACCACCCGTAACGAAGCGACCCGTCGGATTGATGTGAATCTTAGTCTCGCCATCCATGAGGTCGGCGGACACGGTTTTACGGATGACTTTCGCCTCGATGTCAGCACGCAGTTGATCGGTTGTGACACTGTCGGCGTGCTGCGATGAAATTACAATTGCACTCGCACGAAACGGCCGGCCGTCGCGGTACTCGATGGTTACCTGCGATTTGCCGTCGGGCCGCAGATAATCGAGGTCGCCGGACTTGCGGACCTCCGATAAGCGGCGCGCGAGCAGATGGGCCAATTGGATTGGCAGTGGCATCAACTCTGGGGTTTCATTACAGGCAAAGCCAAACATCAATCCCTGATCGCCGGCGCCGCCGGTGTCGACACCCATCGCAATATCTGGTGACTGACGGTCAATCGCTGACAGGACACTACAAGTGTCGCAATCAAATCCATACTTTCCTCGGGTGTAGCCAATGTTGCGTATTGTCTCCCGGGCTACTTTGCCGTAGTCAACGTGTGCTTTGGTCGTGATCTCGCCGGCCATAACAACTAAGCCGGTTGTAATGAGGGTTTCACAGGCCACGCGAGAGGTTGGATCCTGAGCCAGCGCCGCATCCAAAACCGCGTCGGATATTTGGTCGGCGATTTTGTCGGGATGCCCCTCGGTGACAGACTCGGACGTAAATAGAAAACCTGATTCAGTACTCAAGCGGACTCCTTATAGTGAACACTAGGTAAAATTTAGAAGTGGAAAAAGACCGCGTAATGTAACAGTCGGGTTTCTAGCATGTCAAGGAGGGCACCTGAGGCCAACCAGCGGCGGATCGCGCTTTTGCTGGACGACAGACGCTATACCGCAGAACGCTCCAGCCACAATCCCTCCATCTGATTGTCTACTTGGCATACTTGAGCTGATACAACTGCACCTTAAAATCGGCTAGGATTAGAAGTTGAACAGCACAACTTCTCTGAGAAGAAAGGCTTGAGAGTGAAGAAGCCTTGAGAGTTCTTAACGCTTGCGTCGCACCGCACCTACGCCGTTCGCCAGCCCTTTCAATGTTCGAGTTGTGGAATGTTGTTGGCCTACCGGGTCCGGCACCTGGCAGGCTTCTCGGTTAGCGCGCCGAGAGGAGAGTCAGCGCTAAATCCGCGCCAGAGCGGGTTCTTGTCAATCGAGTTCGCTAACAGCAGAATGGCTCCGCAGAAGAGCAGTGTGTCGAAGAAACAGTTTAGCGCAACCAGGTCTGTGGGTGCGGCCAGGAGCATCGGCAGGTAAATCCCCCAAGATCTGAGAACCTGTTTGGACATAATATGTATTATCAGACGCGCTCAATACGGCAATACTATCCCTGTCGAGCTGCAGCCGTCAAAGACAAGCTTCTACGTGGCCGGCAGATCATCCAGCCCGTCTTTGACAATATCCTAAGTTAGACTTAATCTAAGCGGCATCGTGACTGCTGACGAACACTCTAAGATCGAATTCAGACTTCACAAAGCTGGACTGAAACTGACTCCGCAACGCTACGCCGTGCTTGATTACCTGGTGCGCAGCCTTATCCATCCGACCGCGGAACAGATCAGGGCCGATCTGAACCGGCGATTCCCGCGCGCCTCGCGGGCGACCGTATACAACGCTCTCAACGCGCTCCGTGACGCAGGTCTTGTTCACGAGGTTTACATGGATGATGCGGTCACCCGCTACGACGCCAACATCGAGCCGCACCATCACTTCATCTGTCGCAAGTGCGACAAACTCGAAGACATCCCGCATGACACCGTCGGCGCGTTAACTCCGAGCGGCTTGCAGCCGGGTTATCGTGTCGAACACTACGAAGTCGTTCTGCGCGGAGTCTGCCCGGCGTGCAGTGGACGGCGCAAGGCGAAATCAAAATAGGTTTGACTGAAAGGAATAGAGATGAGGAGCATTATGAATAATCTTGGGAGGAGCGGAATGAGCACCTCGACGCGCATCAAGCTACTGGTCATTCTCTCGTTAACCGGAGTATTGGCCGCCATATTGCTAGTTAACCCGCGCGCGGGTGCACAGCAGTCTGGCGACCAACGACAGTCTTCCTTTTCGCCCGTGGTCGAAGAGCCTTTTTCCGTAATGCTGGCGCGCGACAAGGCGGCGAAGTCGCGGGTAATGGCCGCCCATCAAAGATTGCTCGAAGAGCGTTACGATCTGCGCCGGCGCGTCGACGAAAAGGTGCGCATGACCCGGGGCAAGCCTATCCCGGTGGGGCCAACGGCGAAGATCAAAGGCGGCGTTACGTGGGAACAACTCGGACGCATGTCGCCCGAAGAGATTAGGGAGAAAAACCTCTTCCCCTATCTGCCATTGCCCCACGTCAACCATCCGGTCGGTGGCATGGTCTTTCCACAAACGGAGATCAAGGAGCTGCCAAGATTAGAGCGCTTCGACATGGACTTCGATCTGCCGGATCATTTCCTGCCAGAGTTTCCACCCGCGATTTTCTTGACGACGCGGCCCGACCTCGGTGACGTCTCTAACGGAAAAGTGGTGACGGTTGACAATTTCTACGAACTGTTCAACGGCATCCTCAACCCGAAGCAACTCGACGGGCTGCGCCTGCTCGTTACACAGTTTCCGCAGCAACAGTTTAACGCCACCGCCGATCGTAAAACTGAGAAGGCCGACGGCATGAGAGGTGTGGCGTGCTTTGACTGCCACGTCAACGGCCACACCTCAGGCGCAACACATCTGGTCGGCGACATTCGCCCACAGGAGTTCCGGCACCGCATTGACACTCCATCCCTGCGAGGGGTCAACATCCAACGCCTTTTCGGCTCGCAGCGGGCCTTGAAGAGCGTTGAGGATTTTACGGAGTTTGAGCAGCGAGCGGCCTACTTTGACGGCGATCCGGTGCTGGCGACGAAGAAGGGGTTGAACATTCTGGATCACGGCTCGCAGGTCCATGACATGGCGGAGTTTCAAGAACTGTTGAATTTTCCGCCCGCGCCGAAGCTCAACATCCTTGGACGGCTTGACCGGACGAAAGCGACCGAAGCGGAAGCGCGCGGCGAGGACTTGTTCTTCGGCAAAGCCAGTTGTTCAGCCTGCCATACGCCGCCTTTTTACACGGATAATTCGATGCACGATCTGCAGGTCGAACGCTTCTACCGGTCGCGCATGGAAGGCGGCATGATGATCACAGCGCAGGGGCCAATCAAGACTTTCCCGCTGCGCGGTATCAAGGAATCACCACCCTATCTGCACGACGGCAGACTATTTACACTCGAAGACGTGGTCGAATTCTTCAATCTGGTGCAACAGCTTGATCTGAAGCAGCAAGAAAAGTCAGATCTGGTTGCTTTCCTGCGCGTCTTGTGACGCGATAGTTATGAAGCATCATTGGAGATTTGGAAAAGGGAGCTGCCTCGCCTACCGGTTAAGAAAATCGTCGTCGCTTCATCGCAAGCTGTTTACAGCGAAGGGGCCGCCCGTTGCCCTGAGCATGGCCTTGTCTTCAGGCTGGAGATTTCGAGGTTTACTGCACCCACTGTGATTCGCTGACAACGAAAGCCCACACAGGCCCGAATGCCCGCCCATCGGGGGCGAAACCGTGTATGCGATCACCAAAGTCGATCAAGAGCGTTTTGGTCCTGACTTGGGGAAAGCGCAGATTGAGTTGATTGGAGTTTTACTTGGTCGGACGCAGCGGCTTTCTGTGATCGGTGAAACATCGACAAAGTCTACCCTGTTTAACGACACTGAATTGACGGCAGCGGCAATCGTTGGCGGGTGTTTTGATTCTTCTCCAGCGCGCTCGCTTGACCGGCTTCGCCGGCGCACCTTAGAGTGGCGCGTCGTCCTTATTCAATCGTATCCAGGTTAAGAGGTGTTGGCGCAGTGGCAATAAAAATTGAGAATCAGTCTGATCGAAAGCTACCGAAGGACACAGAAGAGGTTTTGGAGGACGCCTTCGATAGCCTCCCGCGCGAGCATACGCGCGGTCTGGAGCGGATAAGGCTGGTTGAGTTTATTTCCGATCCGCGGATTAGAAATACTTTCCAGGCATCTGAGTTACCCGGGCTCTATCACCCGCGGCAGGGTCCCAAAGGCGCCTGGCTCGAAGTCGCTGTAGGCGTTTTGCTGCCTGGCAACAAACCCGCGCACAAGAGGATCATTCCCCGGCTTTCATTCAAGGGCAACCTCGCGGCTACGGTTTTTTCGCTGGTTGGTCAGCACTACCATTTTACGCTAAAGCATTCGCTTAAGAAGACTCAACTGGAACCCGCCATCAGGTCGTACACTGAAAAGCACCTTAAGGCGTGGAATGAAAAGAAGCACACCTTCAGGGCCAGGCTTTTTAAGCCGTTGCAGCCAACTCTTGAAAGATGGGCCAAGGGGTTACAGAAGCGCGCGGCGGCGGAAAAGAAGAAGAGCTTGAGCGCGAAGTAGCTGGCTGCTTGCACTCGTTTACTCGGGAGGTTGATCACCACCATCAATGCTCTTGGCAACCGACCTGAGGGCCTGGGCAATCTCGACGGTGTCCACGCTGGATCTTCGGAAGCGCAGTTCAAGACTAAAATCCTTTTTGGGCGAAACGTATTTGAAGGTGTAGGGCTTCGCTTCTGAAGCGACGCGTGGCCCCATTTCCTGTCGCCTCACTTCCCTTGCGTCGTCGCGTGTGAGTCCTCGAGAAGTTATTTCCTTCGCGAGCCGTCTCATTCCTTCTTCGTCCGGCTGCCGGACGATCTGTAGCAACATCGACTTTGCAGAAACGTCAGCCTGACGGCAGAGATCGCGGACGTCTGCGGGGATCGCCGCGATCGACAGCGCTTCAGTTACCGTGCTCCTGCTCTTGCCGACTTTTCTGGCCACTTCCTCGTGGGTATAACCAAACCGATCACACAACGCTAACAACCCATCTGCTTCTTCCCAAACCGTCAGGTCTTTCCGCTGCATGTTTTCAATGAGGGCAATCTCAGCCACACTGCCGGCATCAATGTCCATCTCTACACACGGCACTTCCGTCAAACCAGCAGCGCGCGCTGCTCGATAACGACGTTCTCCCGCGATAATCATCCAGCGCCCGGTCGCACGTGTCGGTTTTACCAACAAGGGTTCCAGTACGCCTTTCTCGGCGATTGAGGCGGTAAGTTCAGTCAAGTCGCCAAACTCCACGCGCGGCTGTTCCGGGTTTGGATCAATCTTCTCCAGATCGATCATCCTACCCACCGCTGCAGGCTGATGCTGCGACAACTCCTCAACATAGTGGGCGTCGTGGCGCATTTGAAGTCCGGTTGGCAATCCCCTTTTAGACACGTTTCATTACCTCGTCACATAAATTTGCAAATTCGACGGCGCCTGATGAATTGGGAGCGAAACTAAAAATCGACTCTTTGTAGGCCGGCGATTCTTCGAGCCTGACACTCTTGGTGATTACCGTATCAAACAATTTGGCGCCGAAAACTTTTTTGATTTGTTCGTGCACCTCGCGAGCTAGCGTGGTGCGCTTGTCGTGGAGGGTTACGAGCACGCCTAACAGTTCCAGGTCTGGGTTGGGTCGCGCCTTAACCTTTTCGATTGTCTCGAGCAAATCGTCGGTGCCCTCGAGCGCGAAGTAAGACGACTGAATTGGAACCAGCACGTGCGTTGCTGCGACGAGTGCGTTTACCGTAATCAAGCCGAGCGTTGGCGGCGTGTCTATAACTATGATTTGATACGCTTCACGAAACGGCGCCAGGCGATCCTTGAGCCGAAACGGCGCGTCGAAGTCGCCGACTAGTTTTGCTTCCAATTTAGCGAGGTTGATGCGCGCGGGAATCAGGTCCAGGTTTTCTACCGGCGTCCGATAAACCGCCTGCTCAATCGGGGCGGCGCCGTCAGTCATCAGTTCGTAGGCCGAACGTTCTACCGAAAGAGGATCGAGAAAGGAGATTGAGCTGTTTGCCTGAGGATCCAGATCAAGAAGCAGGACACGTTTACCGACCCTGGCGAATGCAGCAGCCAAATTGATGGCGGTTGTAGTTTTCCCCACGCCACCTTTTTGATTTGCGATCGCAATAATCATTCGTTACACATCAGCACAAAATTGAATCCGCTGGAGTCTCATTAAACCAGAAACAAACCACTTACATTGGGAGATCGCCGGCTTCGCCAATCACGTCAGGCCACTCTTCTTCGCCCAGGGCCGACTCTTCCCCGCCCTCTTCTCCAGTCGGCACTGTGTTCTTCGAAGCCTTAATAACTTCCTCATCGACAAAGATCGGACAATCCGCGCGCAATGCGAGAGCAATTGCATCCGAAGGCCGGGAGTCAAGCACCATGCGGTTGCCGTCGCTCATTCGCATCTCAATGACGGCAAAAAATGTGTTGTCACGAAGGCTGGTTACGACCACTCGTTCGACTTGAATTCCAAGTTCGATAAGCAAATTCCGCAGCAGGTCATGCGTCATCGGCCGGGGCGGCGCAATTTTTTCAATCTCGAGAGCGATGGCGTTCGCTTCATAGGCTCCCACCCAAATCGGCAACATCGTGTCGCTTTCAACATCCTTCAAAATAATGATCGGAGTACCGCTGTTAGGATCCATCATCAGCGCCCTGATTTTTACTTCAATCTCCATAACTCTACCCCTCTTGTCGCCGCCAACCTGCGATCCCCTTCTCACTTCGCCTGTTGGTTCACCAGCTCACCATAAAGGCTATAAGGCTTCGCCTGCGAAATCAATACGTCCACAACCTCTCCGGGTTGGGTTTTGCCGGACCTAAAGTTGACGACCTTGTGGCAAGTAGAGTGGCCCGTCATGTCGTCGCTTGATCTGGTGCTCTCTCGCTCAACCAGAACGCTCACTTCCCTGCCGACATAGGCACCGTAGATCTTCTGTTGCAGCGACTCCTGCAGTTCCTCAAGCGCAAGAAAACGCGCAGTCTTTTCGGTTTCCGGCACTGCGTCTTCCAACGAAGCGGCGGGTGTTCCGGCGCGCCTGGAATACTTAAAGATGAACAACCCGTCGTATTCGCAGTCTCGAACCAAGCGCATCGTGTCCTCAAAATCTGCTTCCGATTCGCCGGGAAATCCCACGATGATATCGCTCGTGACTGAGAGCCGCCGCCGTGACCGCCTAACAATATCTATCCTTCGCAAATAGTCTGCGGCCGTGTGTCCGCGACGCATCGTTTTCAATATCCGATCGCTTCCGGACTGAACCGGCAGATGAATCCAATCGCAAAGATTCGGAAACTCTTCGAGCGCGCACACTATATCAGGATGGAAGTCTCTGGGAAACGAGGTTGTGAATTTGATCCGCTCCATTCCGGTATCGGCAACTGCTCTCAGCAAGCGTGAGAAAGGTGTTGCTCCTGAGTAACGCTCCAAACCTTCCTGGGACTTTGGTCGGTAGCTATTTACGTTTTGCCCGATCAGGTGAACTTCCTTGTAACCAAGCGATCGTAGCCGGTTTACTTCTGCAACTATTTCGCAGGCGTTGCGACTTCTTTCGCGGCCACGCGAGTACGGCACAATGCAGAAAGAACAAAACTTGTTGCAGCCTTCAATGATCGGGACAAACGCAACATAGGGAGAGCGTCTTTCCGCCGGAGACACGTCCCACATTTCGCCTTCCTGCCGCTCCTCCAAATCGATCACTAACGCTTCCCCGCCCCGCGCTCTTTCAATCATTGACGGTATGCGATCGGTAGCCTGCGTGCCGATAATCAGATCTACTGCTGGCGTGTTTTTGAAAATGGCAGGGCCCTCAAGTTGCGCGACGCAGCCCATCACGCCAATCAATGGCTTCGCAAGGCCGGCGCGCCGCGCGTCGCCTCGAATCTCACCGATTCTTCTGAAGACCTTTCGTTCAGCGCGCTCACGAACAGAACAGGTATTCAACAAAACGACATCCGCGCTGGCTGCAGAAGTAGTCAGATCGAAGCCTGCTTTTCGCAAACCGGTGGCCGCACGTTCCGTGTCTGCCACGTTCATCTGACAGCCAAATGTCTCGATGTAAACTTTGGATTTCATTCCGAAAAACTATTTTGCGAACTCAAGTGCGAATGTAGTCTAACAGAAACGATAAGCCAAGCGCGATACCGAGATCTTTGCATCTTTCTGCGTTGCAGGCTTCGGATTGGCCCCCTTGACCACTACTTAATCGACGCGTAGGATGACGCTCGAGTTTCCAAATTCAAAAAGAATACTGAGAGGTCCCTCATGTCCTTCAACAAAGTAATTTTAGTCGGTAATCTTGGCCGCGATCCTGAACTGCGTTATACCCCGCAAGGCACTCCCGTTTGCAGCTTTAGCCTGGCCACCAATGAACGACGAAAAGACAAAACCGGCGAGATGCAGGATCAGACTACGTGGTTTCGCGTGACTCTCTGGGGCCGCCAGGCGGAGACTGCCTCACAATATCTGACGAAGGGCCGCCCCGTTTATATTGAAGGAAGATTGCGTGTGGAAGAGTGGACGGATCGCGACGGCAAACCGCGGCACACGCTGGAGGTTCATGCTACCGACATGCAGTTTATTGGTGGCGGCCGAGGAGAAGAACCACCCATGGAAAGAGCCGCTGCGGCGGGCGCGCCAGGCGAGCCACAGCAACCGGATATTGCCGATGACGACATTCCGTTTTAAGGTTGCGTCAGCTAGGCAGTACCCCAGCGGCCGAATTCTCTTAGCTTGTTATAGCGTCTTGCCAGTCTTTCATCCTGACTACAACTAACCGCTTCAGCGAGTCGCTCAGTCAAAGCGACGTCAAGAAAGCGCGCCGCTTGATCGTAGTCAGTGTGCGCGCCACCGGCTGGTTCCTTGATTATCTGATCGATGATTTTTTCTGCGTAGAGGTCTTGGGCAGTCAAGCGCAATCCGATGGCTGCCCGGTCCGCAAGTTTTGCGTCCTTCCAGAGAATTGCCGCACAGCCTTCGGGAGATATCACCGAATAGATGGAATTCTCGAGCATCATCACCTGATCACCTACGCCTATCGCCAGGGCGCCACCGGATCCTCCTTCACCGATGACCGTAACTATGACCGGAACCTTTAGCTTCGCCATCTCGCGCAGATTGTAGGCGATGGCCTCTGCCTGCCCGCGCTCTTCCGCATCGATCCCCGGATAGGCGCCGGGCGTATCAATCAACGAAAAGATTGGCCGGCCAAATTTTTCCGCCAGTTTCATGACGCGCAGCGCCTTACGATAGCCCTCCGGTTTGGGCATGCCGAAGTTTCTATACTTTCGCTGTCGCGTGTCGCGACCTTTCTGATGACCGACAACGACAATCGGCAAGCCATGAAACCGGGCGGAGCCGCAAACGATTGCCGGATCGTCTGCGAACCTGCGATCGCCGTGCATCTCGACGAACTCCTCAAACAGTCGCTCGATGTAGTCCAGCGTATGCGGACGATCGGCGTGACGCGCCAGTTGCACACGCTCAATAGCCGGACGCGAATCTGGTTGGGCTTCAGGTTCAACCGCCACCGGCTTCGCAGCCTCGAGTTTTTTGTCCTTCTTCGCCATCAGCCTCCGTTTGAAAGTGCCATTTTTTCAATCTTAAGCAGACAACCCATTTTGCGCACGGCCGTCTCAAATCTTTCACTCCGCTCAACGCGCAATTTGGAGCTAACCTTAACCCGAACCAGGATATCTTTCTCGACGGCCGTCTCCAGCATCAGGTCGCAGTTTCCAGCGTTTGTATTGATCAGGTCGAGTATGCTGTCAAACAACTCGGCTGGATCATTCGGAGTAGGCGGAACTCGCAAGACGACAAGCTCCGTCGCCCTTAGCAGTTCATCCAGACTCTGCACTTGCTCGACAATTATCGACGGGGGATTGTCTTCACTCAATTCAAGTCTACCGCTTATCAAAACCGGCAGCTCGTTTTTAACGAGCGCTGAATACTTGCGATAGATTTCCGGCCATAGCACGCACTTGGTGCCACCTGCTTCGTCTTCCAACCGCAGCAGCGCAAACCTGTCGCCCTTCTTTGTTGTCTTCGGCTGAAGATCGTTGATGATGCCACCGGCGTGGACACGAGTTCCGCTTGAGAGATTAGGAAGTTCGGCTGACTTGACCGCTTTGGATGATTGCAGGAGATCGAGGTAACTGCCGAGCGGATGGGCCGTGACGTAGAAACCGAGCGCGGCTTTCTCAGCAAGCAGCAACTGTGAACGGGTCCACGGCTCGCCGGTATTCTGCGGCTGCTCTACAAAGTCGGCTGCTTCAGAGTCGGATCCGAAGAGACCGGTTTGGCCCTGCTGTCGTTCGCGCTTGGCGCGTTGTGCTCTTCCAAGCGCGCCATCGATGGAACAGAAAAGTGCCCCGCGCCATTCATGCAGTTCGCGCCCATCTGACTGCAGGGAGTCGAAAGCGCCGGCGCCCACCAGGCCTTCCAGGACGCGCTTGTTCAATCCGCTGTGGGCCATCCGTTCGGTGAACTCAAAGAATGATTTGAAGCGACCGGTCTGGCGGGCCTCAATCACTGAATTCACGGTCGACAGACCGAGTCCCTTGATGGCCGCGAGTCCGTAACGAATGGCGCCAGTAAGGGGAGTAAAACCTGAATAGCTTTCGTTCACGTCAGGCGGGAGTAGCTTTATCCTCTGAGTACGAAGCTCTTTCGAATACTTGAATACCTTAGCGGCATCCTGAGCCTCGCTCGAAAGCACGGCTGCGTAAAAATGTTCCGGATAGTGTGCCTTCAAATATGCGGTCTGGAATGCTACATAAGCGTAGGCGACCGCATGGCTGCGCGGGAAGCCGTAGTCCGAGAATTTGTCCATCAGCGAAAAAATCTTCTCCGCCTTTTCGCGCTTGATGCCCCGCTCGATGGCGCCATTCACGAACTTCTCCTGGTGCAAAGCCATCTCATCGCGCTTCTTCTTACCCATCGCCCTGCGCATGAGGTCGGCCTCACTTAGGGTGTAGCCGGCCAGCTTTTGCGCAAGCTGCATGATTTGTTCCTGATAGACAAGCACGCCGAAGGTATTGCTCAAAATCTCCTTCATCTCTGGAACCAGATATCGAACGGTCTTTAAGCCGCGATGACGCTGAATAAACTCCTCAACCATGCCCCCGTCCAGTGGGCCGGGGCGGTAAAGCGCGTTAAGGGCAGAAAGATCTTCCACACCCTTCGGCTTAAGCTTGCGACAGATCTCCTGCATGCCCGAAGATTCGAACTGAAACACCGCATCAGTGCGCCCTTCACCGAAAACCGCCATCGTCCTTTCATCATTAAGCGCTATATCCGCCCAGTTAATCTCATCACCAAGCAATAGCTTAATTGATTTTAAGCAGTCATTTATGATGGTTAAGGTGCTAAGCGCTAAAAAGTCCATTTTAAGCATGCCCGTCTTTTCCAAGTCGGACATCACGTATTGGGTGGTTATTTCTTCCTTCCCCGAGACGGCGATCGGTATTAATTCCAGCAAGGGCACCGGCGAGATTACGACCCCCGCGGCATGGACTGAAGAGTGGCGCGCGCAGCCCTCCAGGCGCTGCGCAATTTCCAGCAACTCCTTAACTGTCGGGTTGGTCTCAACTTCCTTTCGCAACTCCGGTACTTGCTCCAGCGCCTGGGTGAGGCTTACGTTTCGGCCGCGAACCGGCGGCGGTATCATTTTGGCAATCCGATCGACCTCCGAGTAAGGCATTTCGAGGGCGCGGCCGACATCTTTGATCGCGGCCCGAGAGGCCAGCGTGCCGAAAGTGATGATCTGGCAAACCGAATCGCGCCCATAAAGATCAGCGACGTGATTGATGACGGCTCCGCGTCCCCGCACGCAGAAGTCGATATCGATGTCCGGCATCGATATGCGGCCCGGGTTAAGGAATCGCTCGAAGATGAGGTCGTACTCTAAAGGATCTACATCAGTTATCTCGAGACAATAGGCCACCAGGGAACCGGCCGAAGACCCTCTACCGGGGCCTACGGGGATCGAGTTTTCTTTGGCGTAGCGAACAAAGTCCCAAACGATAAGAAAGTAGCCCGCGAAACCCATCTGCTTAATCATCGCAATCTCGCTGGCCAGTCGCGTCTGATAATCCAAAAGTGGGTGCTTCAGCGTGCCCCGCGACTGTTGCCGTTCCCAAACCTGCTGTCGCCGGCGCTCGAAGCCGTTGCGCACTACCTTTTCAAAATACTCATCGGGCGTGGCGACCTCGCCGGCGGGGATCGGATAGTTGGGCAGGTGGTTGATGTTCTCCGGCAGCTTGAGATCGCACCGCTCAGCAATCTCGATGGTTCGGGTAAGCGCCTCCGGCAGTTCGCTGCCGAATATTCGCCACATCTCCTCAGGCGAGCGCACGTAGAAATTCGGACTCGAGAAGCGCAGCCGATTCGTTTCGGTCACTGTCTTACCGGATCCGATACAGAGCAACACGTCATGCGCTCGTGCATCTTCGGGTGTTAGGTAGTGAGCGTCGTTTGTGGCAACGAGGGGCACGCCGGTTTGTTTCGAGAGTTCAACCAACGCTTTGTGAATTTTTTGCTGTGAGTCAAGCCCATGGTCCTGAATCTCCAGGAAGTAGTTCCCCTTCCCCATGATCTCTTCAAATTCAATCGCGGCTGCCGCAGCTGCTTCAAAGTTGTCGCGAGCCAAGGCGGCGGACGGGACACCGGACAGGCAGGCGGATAGTGCGATGAGACCCTTCGAATGTTCGGCCAGCAGGTCCTTATCGATTCGCGGTTTGTAGTAGAACCCTTCGGTGTAAGCCTTCGAAGTAAGACGAACAAGATTGCGGTAACCGTCCAGGTCTTTGGCGAGCAGGATTAAATGATGGTTTGCTTTCTCTCCCGGCGCCGCAGCCGCACGATCCTTTCGGCTGCCGCGCGTGATGTAAGTCTCGCAACCGATTATCGGCTTTATACCGCGGCCCTTCATCGTGTTGTAAAAGGAGATGGCCCCAAACATGTTGCCGTGATCAGTCATGGCGCAGGCCGTCATGCCAAGTTCCTCAATTCGTTTGGCGAGCGGCTTAATCTGAATCGCGCCGTCCAGTAGGCTGTAATCAGTGTGCAGATGAAGGTGGGCAAATCTTTGTTCGGTCATAACAACACTAGGAACCAAAACCGCCTATCTGGAGACAGGCATGACAGGGAATAAATTGTGATTAAGTCGGCGTGTGCAACTATAACATGCGCGTCCGCGGCGTCGCTCGTCGCCTTTGATGCGTCGGAGCGGCAATCGCGATGATAATCCCAAGGTAGTCAGAAAGCTTGCCACCAGTTGTAAAGAAAATGCCTTAAGGATTCTGTCTGAGAAGGGAAGAGCTATTCCCATTCGATCGTGCTCGGCGGCTTGGAGCTAATGTCATAAACAACTCTGTTGATGCCACGGACTTCAGAAATAATCCGCGCTGACACGCGTGCGAGCAGGTCGTGAGGCAATCGCGCCCAGTCGGCTGTCATGCCATCAAGGCTTGTGACGGCCCTGATCGCAACCACCTTTTCATAGGTTCGCTCGTCGCCCATAACGCCCACCGTTGAAACTGGAAGCAGCACCGGAAACGCCTGCCAGACAGAATGGTAGAGACCAGCCGCGCGCAACTCTTCGTCGAGGATGCTGTCAGCCGACTGAAGGAGACGTACTCGCTCTTCAGTCACTTCGCCGATTATTCGCACCGCTAACCCAGGACCTGGAAACGGATGGCGCGTTAGTATTTCTTCGGGTACGCCGAGTTCCCTTCCGATCAAGCGCACTTCATCCTTGAACAGTTCCCGCAGCGGTTCGATCAACTTCAACTTCATCTTCTCCGGAAGTCCGCCCACATTGTGATGGCTCTTGATCACCGCCGAGGGGCCGCGCACCGAAACCGATTCGATGACGTCTGGATATAGAGTTCCCTGCACCAGAAAAGCGACCCCACCAACTCGCTTGGCCTCTTGCTCGAAGACGTCAATAAATACCTTGCCGATTGACTTTCGTTTCGCCTCGGGATCGGTTACACCGACCAGGGCCGATAGAAACCGATCGCCGGCCCGAACGCCTACGATATTAAGTTTCATCTGTTGTCCCAACAGGGCGCTGGTCGACTCAAATTCGCCGTCCCGCAGAAGGCCGTTATCCACAAAGATGCACGTCTGGCGTTCAGCTATCGCCTGGTGTACGAGCGCCGCGGCGACGGTTGAATCAACCCCACCAGACAGCCCGCAGACTACCCGTCCCGTTTCGCCTACGGCCTCGCGAATACGACCCACTTGATCTTCAATCACTGCTTTTGGGGACCAGTCGCCGCGACATTCGCAAATGGCAAACAGAAAATTCCGAATTACCTGCGCGCCGAGCGGCGTGTGGGCAACTTCCGGATGAAACTGCACGCCGTATATTTTGCGTTCGTGGTTTTCGATTGCGTTGAGCGCATCATCGGTGAGAGCGGTGACGCGAAAGCCCGGGGGAACAGACGTCGCCTGATCGCCGTGACTCATCCAAACGTCCATCTCGTTTGGCAGTCCCTTAAACAACAAGCTGCTTTCGTCGATAACCTTCAGCCGCGCATAACCAAATTCGCGATTGGACGATGACGCAACATCCCCACCCATGTCGAACGCCAGAATTTGAAACCCGTAACAAATTCCCAGCAGCGGGCAGGCGAGCGCATCTAACAGTCTCGCGTCAGGCCGCGGCGCTCCATCATGGTAAACCGAGGAGGGGCTGCCCGACAGGATAAGACCCTTAGGTTGGCGCGCGCTTAGCTTGTCGGTCGGTGTGTTGAAAGGCAGTATTTCGCAGTAGACGCCCGCTTCACGAACGCGGCGAGCTATCAGCTGGGTGTATTGAGATCCAAAGTCAAGTATTATGACGGTTTCGTGTTGAATTTCCGTTATCAAAAAAGAAGACCTCGAAGCACTCTTTATGCCTCCAAGAGTTTAGAGAACATTAATGAACCGTGGATTATACGTTTCCATTTGAATAACTCAAGAACCGACGCCGACTGGCAATTCGTATTCTAAAAGCAATGTTAACACTTACACGGAATTGGAAAAGAGGGCTTGGTTTGGCAGCCGCTTTGGTTTTTGTTTTCACGATCATGCTCCCCCTCGCCGTTGCCCAAATCAGTGACCGGCCAAATGCTTATTCAAGGGCGAGCGATCAAGTCGACTTCACCCAGCCTTTAACACTTACCTGGCGCTACGAGTCGAATTTAACTCTGAATCTAACACCAGCTTTTGATGCGGAACGCATTTATCTGCCGTTGGCGGGCGGGACGGTTGTCTCCCTGATGGGCGCCAGCGGCCAGCTTAACTGGCGCTCAGAGATGGGCGGAGAAATTTCAGCTTCTCCCGTCGCTGACGAGCGCTGCGTTTATGTCGCTTCCGAGACCGGTAAACCCGAAAGCGGCGCCCGCCGGGCTACTGGAGCGTTGCGCGCTCTTGGCCGTGATGGCGGCGTAACGCAGTGGATGCGTACTCTCGCAATGCCTTTGCGCGGCGGGTTGACGGTGGGGAACGGCAAACTGTTTGGCGGTAGCAGCGATGGAAAACTCTACGCGTGGGACAGCGCGAACGGTGAGGCGCGCTGGTCTTATGATTACGGGTCGCCTTTCAACTCCCAGCCGGTAGTTTCCGAGTCTCATGTGTATATCGGCAGTGAAGACGGTACTTTGCTCGCGCTCGACGAAGCAACCGGCAAACTACTCTGGCACTATCGGACGAAGGGTGCCGTAAGGGGCGCGGTGGCTAACGGCAACCACTTCGTCTATTTCGGTTCCGGCGATGGCTATGTTTACGCCGTCAATGCGACTGACGGGCGGTTGGTGTGGCGCAAGAGAACGGGGGCCGGCGTGGGGGCGGTGGTTCGCGTAAGTGAAGAATTGCTGGTGGCATCACTCGATAATTTTGTTTACAAGTTTTCCTTAGGCGGAGCTCGGCTGTGGAAACGAAGGCTTCCCGGAAGAATCTCCTCGCAACCACTCGTCACACAAGCCGCGGCGCTATTCATGCCGTTTTCAAGCTCGGCCGGCGTTGTGCTGGAATTGCGAGACGGCCGGCAGATCAATTTGCTTCCTACCGGTGAGGAGATTGCAACTTCGGCCTCGCCAATCGCAGTTGGCAAAGTTGTGCTGCTAACAACCGAGCACGGGCTGCTCGCTTTCACACAGCCGCGAGAAAAGCCGCCACAGAAATAAATTAGGAAGGCGGATGGCGCTTGGTGATACTGAAGCGGTGGAATGATTAAGGTTGGTTGACCTGAACACTGGCATCACCCGCCTCAGGGTCAGGGCGGCGCCGAAACATCGCAAACACACGGGTCACTAGTCCGTTGAGGATGTATCCGATAACAATCCCCAGCAGTACGTAGCGAGAATAGAGAAAGATGAGCATGCCGACGGCAACCGCGAGAATTATCGTGCGCATGCTGCGACTGCGAGTCCCGACGGTTTTGAAGCTTGAGAATCTCAGCGTGCTAACCATTAAAACGCCCAGCATTCCTACCAGGACCATCAGGAGCAGCGTATAAATCTGAGCGCGTTCCGGGCCGTACTGCACCAGCGGAACCGGCGCGAAGTGGATAATCGCCGCGATCAGTCCCCCGGCAACTGGAATCGGTAAACCAACAAAGTTCTTCTTGTCCGTCTTAATCAGTCCCTCAGCGAGAATGCGCGGGCGCGACGCCTGAACATTGAACCGAGCGAGCCGAAAGCCGCCACACATCAAGTACATGAAGGAAAGGAACCACGCCAGGCTATGCAAGCCACTTCCCTCTTGAAGCGTGGCGCCGAATCCCCAAACATACGCCAGCACCGCCGGTGCGAGACCGAAGGTCACAATGTCAGCCATTGAATCCAGTTGCACCCCGATCTCTGTCGTCGTCTTCGTCATGCGCGCAATGCGGCCATCAAGCATGTCAAAGAGAAGCGCCCAACCGATTGCTTTCGCGGCATTGTCCAGGTAGCCGGCGGCCTGCAGCAAGTCAGCCTGTGTGCCGCCACCAATCAACTGAAAGGCACGAACGCCAGCCATCACGGCGTAGAAGCCCATGCCGATGTTGGCTGCGGTGAAAACGGAAGGGATTAAATAGACGCCCTTTCGCAGGCCGCGCCGTTCTGGGTTCTTAGTCTCCATATGCAACTACTAGCGTCATCGTATCCTGCCGATCACTGAAGTGCCACCTTTCACCCGGTCACCTTCTGCTACCAGAACTTCCACGCTTCCGGGCAACAGCACATCCGTACGTGAACTGAATTTTATCAAGCCGAATCGCTGGCCGAGGCTGAGGCTGTCACCAGCTCGCTTCCAGCAAACAATACGGCGCGCCAGGATGCCGGCAATTTGTTTACAAACAACCGTGATTTGTTCTCCTTCAATCGTCAAGGCGTTTTGCTCGTTAACCAAACTGGCGTTTTCGTTAGTCGCCATCAGAAACTTCCCGCGCGTGTAGGAAACGTTAGTGATCTTGCCGGCGATGGGCGCGCGATTGATATGTACGTCAAGCGGCGACAGGAAAATGCTGACGACGATAGCGGAGCGATCGCCCGAATTTTCCACGGGCTTGACGCGCGTCACGCGGCCATCGGCGGGCGCCACTACCAAGGTCGAGTCAGTAGGCGGCTCCCGGCGCGGATCGCGAAAGAAGAAGGCCATGAAGGCGGCCAGCGCCACGAACACGAGACCCAGTGGCCAGAAACCCAGAACTATGAAAAGAACTGCGAGAGCCCCCGGCACCAATACATAAACTATTCCGTCGCGAGCGATTGTTACTCCTTACTGCCTGACGTGCGAAATCTGGATAGACAACGTGTGCTGTAAGAAAGGGGACGTGCACACCTCCACGTCCCCTACAAGTTAAACCGATTTGGGAGAATTTCTCCCGCTTGATTTAATGACTCACGCTTTGATTTCTCTGATGTTGCATAATGAGCGCGTACATTTGATCTTTGAGGGCCAATTTCTTTTTCTTAAGAGTTACTTCTTCCAGTTGTTCTTCGTCGCTCGGATAAGCCAGGGCCGTCAGTTCACTAAGTCTTTCTTCGTACCGAGTGTGTTCTCGGGCCAGTTCGCGGAACTCAGGGTCGTGGCTCATCAATTCTTCCTTAAGCAGATCCGAAGTTGTAATATCCATGTTCGTACATGTCTCCTTTCAGACGATTGGGACTGGCAAGATTGGTTGAGGAGGATTTGGAAACCTCCCGAGAATGTTTGGGACACGAAAAAATGGTAGCCCAATTGTAGCAATCGATCAAGCGTCTCCGTCTAGCTCGACAATCATAACGAGGGCGTCTTCGACGGGCTCCGAGTAATACTTGCTGCGCCGGGCAGTAACACAGAAACCGCAATCTTCATAAAGTGCGAGAGCCGACGAGTTTCCGGCGCGCAACTCAAGAAATGCCCGGGGAACTCTTGAGCGTTTACCTTCCGTCAGAATGCTGTTTAAGAGCACCCGCCCTATCCCCAGCCGGCGGTAAGGCTCGCGTACCGCGACGTTATTGATGTGCAACTCATCCGCTCCTAAGCGCGCCACGATATAGCCGGCAACTCTGGGGCGACCCCGCCGGTGTTCATTTTCCGGTACCCGCGCTACCAGCATCAGATGTCGGTTGTTACCCTGAAGCTCGGCGTAGTAAGCAGACCAGCCCCAACGACTCAGTCCGGAGCTTTCTTCGATCTCGACCACTTCCAGCAGGTCGTGCTCCGTCATTGGGCTAATGGTGACGCCGCGGCTCGCGGCAATGGCCCTCTGAGTTAACATTTTTGGTTCATCTCTGCGTCTGAAGGTCGCACATAAATGGCGCTGAGGGACTGCGGCGATTGTAACGCGCCGGCATGAAACCGTTGTAACGCCAGGGCCGCTACATGCTGCGCGAGATTAGGTTCCGGCGCCGCGAGCTCCCAAACGCCGTTTGGATCCGAGCCGGAGTTCCTTCCAATCGAGTCAGCGGAGAAATACATACCATGCTCCCGCGCATGTCTCTCAAGCAGGTCTCGTTGCAGGTGCGCGCCATTGCCTGCCCACCTGAGATTCCTGAAACGAGCATATCTGGCAATCAACGCAGGCGGCGATAGGTGCGCCGCGGAGTCCAGCTCAGCAACTGTTCCCGCGTCAGATACGGACAACATTTGCGCGAACACTTCACCACGGCCGGCCGGCAAGAGCGCCACCGTTGCGCCTGAAACATCGCCAGAATGAGCGACCGCATGAAGGGTGGGAATGCCGATGCACGGTTTGCTCAACGATGTGGCTAACGCTTTCAAGGTGGCAATGCCAATTCTCAGACCAGTGAAACTACCGGGACCTGAAGCACAGACAAATAGATCCACTGCACCAAGCTCGACGCCGGCTGCTTCGAGACAACTGCTGATGTCGCCCAACAGAGTGGCCGATTGCGAAACCCTGGGATCCCCTATCCGCGTCGCCAGCTGTTGCGTTCCAGTTCCCAGCCACACGCTGCCACCCATCGTAGCAGTCTCTAAACTTAGAATAACGGGAGTGTTCACTTGAAACAGCTACTATCAGTGTTCGTGCAAGCCATTCGGCGAATTGAAAAAGAGCCGCCCGACGCGCGCGAGGCAGTTGGCCACTTGATACGGTAGTCGCGGCAGATTGTTGAATTCGCCATTGACGCTGATAGTGGCGAGGATCGGATTCGGCCACCGTTGGCGCAATCCTTCGAGCAAGCCGGAGGGATGGCGGAGAAGGTCTGTCATCGGAATTGGGTGGCTCATCGGTGGTTGATGAATCGCAAACGGCTTGTGCCACTGCCCAAGCACGTTTTCGACCAACCACGCCGGGACGTCCGTGCTGAAATTGGCGGGGAGGTTAGTTGTATCAACCCGAAGCAAACGTTTCGCGAGACCGATCGCTGAGAGAATCCAGTGGGCGCGCGTTCGGTTTTGGCCCAGACAAACAGCCCAATCGAAAGTAGCCGGAAGCGACTCAATCGCGACACCTACATCGCACAGCCACAAAGGACGCCAGGCGCCATGTTTCAAGAGGTGGATGCACGAGAGCGCCAGCTGGTCCTCAGCGCCTAGTATGCGAACCTGCTCTGTTCCAAGACTGACAATTCGTGAACGCGCGAAGATCTCGTCAATCGTTCTGTCGTCAATTTCAGAAAAGTGTTGGTGCAGGTCGACCCAGCAGTCGCTGGTTCCAGTGTCGCCCAGCAATTGTTCGGCTATTTTGAAATGCTCGGAGCGTACGCAAATATCGATGTCTCCGTAAGGTCGCAGCGCTCTGATGCTGTACGTTCCCGCCGTGGCCCAACCCTTGGCGAGGACAGCTTCCACGTTTGCCTGACGAAACAGGCGAAAGACTTTTTCGATATTTTGCTCGTGAATCTCCGAACGTAGCGACTGAAGGCGGTACGCCTGGTGGAGCACTTCGGCGGCTGCGGTGTTTTCCAAAGGAGTTCCCTTAAGGCGATGCCAACCGAGGCCGGCGGTGCCGGAGTCGTAAAGCAAGGGTGTGACGGCATCCAGCTCAGCCTCCGTTATCTGTAAGGGCGGAACGTCGGAGCTGCGCCACGACCCGGATAGCACGTCAGCTACCAGTTGCCCTTTATGTAACGCGTCTCTTGATTTCATTTTGAACTGGCAGGAGGAAGCAAGAGAACAAAAACCAACCTGGATTGCACGACCGAACGCATCGGGGCGGAGGTTAGACCGCTGGCTATCGCGTCAGTTCTACTTCTCTACTCTCTTGAGCAGCGCCTTGACGACTTCAGTCGCGTTACCGCGAACGCCCTTCAACACGTCCGCTTGCGCCGTTACACGTTGTAACGTCGCGAGGGCTCGTTCCGGACTGCGCCGCGCAGAAACAGTATTGAAGAGCATTTCCAGGACGCCTTTACCCGCGCTGAGCTTGCGCGGACGCCAGCGCGCCCCGCTCTTAAATTGCGTCATCAACACCAGTCGCACCGGAAGCGGCTTGGTTCCTGAGTGGCCCCCCAGTTCCGCCACCGTAATCTTCGTTTGTCTGAATTCGCCTTCTTCACGTAGTTCGAGCGGTTTCGAAAAAGGGTGTACTCTCCCACGCGAATCCAGCACCGCATACTCGTCGGAATAGTAGGCAGCGCCGGCGCGCACGAGTTCTGCTACGAGCGTCGACTTGCCGCTATAGCTACGGCCCGGTATCACTATGGCCTGCCCTTTCCAGCCAACGACCCCTGCGTGTACAAAGACTCGATGCGTTGCCAACTCTGCCACGAATAGTCTCAGGTCAGATTCCAGCGTCTCGAACACGCCGCCGAGATCAGAAGAGCGGGCAAGCCGAACGTCGTCGCCGTAAAGAACATTTAGTTGCCGGCCATTGCTGCGCGCCTTGGCGCCGATCCGTATTGAATAGATCCGATCAACTACGGGAGAAGCGAGGCTTTCCCATTCGCTGGGAAGATGCTCGCAAGCAGAAGCGAGCGCAGCCGGATCATTTGAGCGAATGCCAATCCGCACCCCATAAGACTTCAGTGCGAAGCCGACATTCCATCCCAACCGATCAACCTGCGCCATCTGGCTGGAGGTAACCTTGAGCCGCGGCAGTATTGTTTCCGACATAGCTATTTCAGTGACGAGATTGTGGTGTTACCAGCGAAGCTGAGAAAGAGATCTTGATGAGGGCGCCTATCGCAATTGCTCGACTGAGAAACTATCAAGCGAAACTGATCCGAAGATTGGACAAGGCGACGTGTTACAGCTTTCTCGCTGCAGAATTAGCATGACAGCGTTAGTTGTGGGCTTGGTTGTAAATTCAAAACTGGAAGTCTGCCAACTGCTGGTGCCCTTCGCCAGCGTCTTTGACCGCACTAATGGTGTCCAATCCGAAGCATCGCTAACGAGCATGAATGGAAGTCCACCTGTGACTAAGTCCTGGGATCGGCTGGCGAAGTTGATCTTGTAACGCTTCGAGGGCTCAACCACAATTAGCTGAGAGATCACCGCCGTAGCGGGATTTGAATTCCCGTTAAACTCTATTCGCAAGTTCTTCGAACCGCTTTGCGCCTGGCCGGAATCCAATGAGACAGAAGTTGTTTGCGAGTCGCGCGGCACCCTCCAATCGAAGCCTGCTGCGCCAAAGGACAAAGATCCTTCAAAGCCTCCATCGTAAATAGTGGGTCCTGCCTCACCTTTCGCCTGAGGTTCCCGTATGCCTTTCCAAACATCAAACGCTTCCTTGAAAGCGCCTTTGCCCAACAGTTGATCCATGAAGTCGCGTTTGATGACATCAGACACGTCGCCAGCGCTCTTAAATTGAGCCAGTGCTTCCGGTGCTTTGCCATGGCGAGCGAGCACCTTCGCGAAAGCGACCCGGGCCTTGTCGCTTTGGATCTGGGCCAGTTGTTCAGTCAGGTTGGTGTCGCCGCGGGACAATCCCCAGGCGAGCTCGATCAGAGCGGGAACCAGTTCGGGATTACTATGCGCTGCCTGGTTGAGATCGACGAAGGCAGCCTCGTATTTACCGTTTCGCAAGAGCACGTTGCCGCGGTTCCAACGCGGCTGGGAATAGAACGGCGCGCGTTTGATAGCCTCATCGAAGGCCGTCAGAGCTCCCGCACCATCACCTGTTTGATCACGCAGGAGTCCGAGTTGTTGCCAGAGCGTGTAATCGGCAGGGCGCAGCGCCACGGCCCGCTCGAGCTCCGGCACCGACTGCTGCGGCGTATCAGACATGCCCAGCACAACGGCATTGGCAAAGTGCGCTTCGGCGTCGTCTGGAGTTACAGCCACCGCTTGTTTCGCCACAGTTGAATTACGCGCCGTCAGGGCATAGGTCGCCAGCACGCGTGAAAAACCAAACGCCGCCGAAGAACGAATTATCAGCAGGCAAGCGACAATCGCCAACACAACCAGCAACGGTTGCAGTAAGCGAGGCATGCGAAAGCGAGAATGTGGCGCCGGCAAAAGTGAACCTCTTCGACCCTGGATGAGGGGGTGGCCGCGGGTTTGTCTGGTCAAAGAAAAGCGTGCCTTCCTTTCGGAGGGCACGCTTTTCAAAATACGAAGGTCAACTGCTGTTTAGCTCGGGCTGGGGTTACCGCCGCCGCCATGGAATGCCCAAATCAAGCCGGCAGCAAGTGCGCCGCCGCCTGCGATAATGGCAACCAATGCTTCGGTGCCGATACCGCCACCAGCGCTACCAGCTGCGGCAGCCGCCTGGCCAATCGGGTTTAAGCCGCCATTAAGATAGCAGAAGCCCATTCCCTTGCGTTTGCTATTGGTCTTCTCTGAAGCACCCTCGGCCGTGTAAACCTCGCCGGTGCCAGGGCCGTTTTTCTTCATGACAACGCAGCCTCTGAGGACTTTGACGCGAACGTTACCGTTGTCATCAAAATCAAGCTGGATGGACGAGCCTGGTTGCAGCTCAACTGTACCGAGCGCACCCAAATCAATCGTCGCACTCACTGCGGCCGGCGTTTCAATCGTGGCCCCTGTCAAGAGGCTCGCGCCACTGGCTGCACTTGCGCCATTGACTGTGATTGGCTGATTGCCCGTAGTTGTCAGGCGGGCGATAAATTGTTGTGGCACAACCGCCGGTGCGGTAGCCGGGGCCGCAAAACTCAACTGGATGAATACCTGAACGAGAGCGAAAGCAAGGAACACAGCTGTTGCACTCGAGGCACTTCGACGTTGTTTGGTCATAATTTTACTGTCCCTTCAAAGATTAACGCGTAGAAATCCGAGATTTGGAGCCCCTAGCGGCTCGGAGTTTACTTCGCTTCAGCAATAAGGTCAATGCCTTTTCTGCCAAAGTCGCCTCTTTTTTAAGAAAATTATTGTGAACTTCCTCTGTCCGGACTAACGCCAGGCTTCATTTTGTTTTGAGGAAGGTCACAGCAAACTTCTCGGCCAGCGCCGGATCGATAGTTTTTAGAGTCTTGTACTCGTCCAGCACTCCCTTTTTATCTCCCAGCGCCACATAGGCAGCGGCAAGATTGTAGTGCGCTTCACCGAAACTCGGCCGCATCGCAATCGCGGCCTTGAACGCAGCTACGGCCTCCTGATTACGTTTAGCTCGGTAGTAAGCCTTACCAAGATTGTTATTCGTATCCGCACTTGGCTTGATTGCGAGCGCCTTCTTGTAAGCCTCGATCGCCGGATCAAACTGCTGCGACTGGTAAAGCGCCGAGCCGAGGCTGTTGTAGGCGTCAGCAAAATCTGGTTTCAGTTTTACCGCTTGTTGCAACGCAGCGACCGCTTCATTGAACTGGCTGCGGTTGTAGTAAGCGGTGCCCAGGTTGTACTGCGCCTCGGGGAAATCTGGTTTCAGCTCGGTGGCCCTCTTAAGAGTCTCGACGGCATCGGGAAAACTTCCCAGCTTGTTGTAAACCGAACCTAGATTGTTAAGGGCCTTCGCGTAGTCAGGCTTGAGACGAATCGCTTCCTTGTAAGCGGCGATTGCTTTTTGGTAGTACGCCACGGCGCCGGCTTGATCACTACTCTCCCCGAGCTTCGCGTAAGCGTACCCAAGATTATTGTGGGACACGGGATTGTCGGGCTTCAGCCTGATTGCTTCCTGAAGTTCTGTAACCGCGGAGTTGTAGTCGTTGAGTGCAATTAACAGGCTGCCGAGATTCGTTCGCGCCTCAGCGTAACCCGGTTTAAGCCGAATCGCTTCACGATATGCATTCGTGGCTTCCGGATACTTACCGGTCATGTAGTAGGCGTTACCGAGATTGTATTGTGCGTCAGCAAAATCTGGTCTGGCACTCGCGGCTTTAAGAAAAGTTTCAAGCGCGTTCGGGTATTGCTCGGTGATGTAGTAAGCGGCGCCCAGGTTGTTCAGCGCGTCAGCGTCTCCGGGCTTCAAAGAGATGGAATGACTGAAGGCGTCGATGGCCTCCGGATAGCGCGCCGCTTTATAGAGGCTGGCGCCGAGGTTGTTGTAAGCCACCGCATCATCCGGTTTAAGTTTGACTGTCTTTTGTAGCGCATCAATCGACTGCGGCAACATCGCCAGTCGGTCGTACGCAAAACCGAGGTTGCTGAAGGCCGCAGCATTGTCCGGCTGAATTCGCACTGCCTGCTCATATGCCCTGGCGGCCTCGGCGAACCGATTGAGACTCAGGTAGCTATCACCCAGGGCGTTATAAGCCTCACCCCAATCAGGTTTGACCCTGACAGCATCTTTGAATGCGTTCACGGCTTCGTCATAGTTTTCGACCGAGCTATAGGCAATGCCCAGGTTGAAAAACGCGTCCGCATCATTGGGCTTGAGCGATAGAGACTTCTTGAAGGCGTCGGCTGCTTCACTATTCTTGCCACTGCTGAAGTAGGCGGCGCCAAGGTTGTTGTAGATAACCGGATCCTTCGGCGTGAATTTCAGCGCGTTCAAGTAAGCCTCGATGGCTTTGGGAAAATCGCCGAGGTCGTAATAAGTGTTTCCCTGATTCTTGAACGCCTCGCCCTTGTCTGCGTCGGAGAGTTTTGGCTCGACGGGCGTAGTCTCACCCGGTCTTGGTCGCGGCCGGTGTCGATCGGGAATTGCGTGGGCCACTTCTGTCGGCCTTACGGCCGGCCTGGGAGAACGTTTGACTACCAGCAGCGCCGCACCGCCAATCATATCGCGCACACGTTGGGGACGCTTAAAGAC
Source organism: Acidobacteriota bacterium (assembly GCA_040002755.1). GTDB lineage: Bacteria > Acidobacteriota > Blastocatellia > Pyrinomonadales > Pyrinomonadaceae > PSRF01. Next base: position 38,540 of record JBDUDV010000022.1, read on the forward strand.
AATCGCTGCCCCACCCATGATGTCCTGTCCCTGAAAAGCGCTGGACCCGCCTACTCCCTGCGGCGCCAACGCGCTCGCCAGCGCAGCGCCAAACGAGACTACTAACAACGCAGCTATCGCGCGATTCAGATTGAGTGACCTGTTCATGATTTTGCGGTTTCGTTTCCCCAGTGCGCCTTGGACGTAGCTATAACAACTAAGGTTGTAAACACTAGCGCATTCACTAAGGTATGCAGCCCGAAATCTACCAGACTATGCACTGCCACGCCCGCAATTCCGATCGCCGCGCCGAAGCAGGCGGCACGCCGGAACGGGTTTCTTGCCCTCATGTTTTCGCGCGTGCGCTTTAGCACGACGACTGCAAACCAGACCATTAGAGCGAGTCCAACCAGACCGCCGCTGGCCAGCAGTTCCAGATAATCGTTGTGTGCCTCTTGTGGTGTCATGGTTCCTGACGCATCGTGATAAGTTGGGATGACTGCCCAATAACCCCCCAATCCGACTCCCAGAACTGGATGGGCCACAAACGTGCGCCAGGTCGCTTGCCAAATTTCATTTCTTCTTGCGCCATAGCGTAAACCTGCAATGTCCGCGCTAAGCTCGGTGCGGTCCTCAATTCTTTCAGCCAGGCGATCGCCCCCAAGCCACACCGTTCCAAAGAGAACACCTCCTATTAAAACCAGGATTAGAACGACGCGAACCGGCAACGATTGCGTCAAGCCCAATATTTTCGACTGTGACCTCCCTGTTCGGCCTCTTGGCACCATGAAAGTGAAAAACAAGACCGCAACTACAACCTGCGCGAGCATCGCAATTAGACCGCCGCGGGAATTGCACAGGACCAGGCCGATCCAAATCGGCAATAGCGCGGCAAAGTAGATGAGACCGTGCTCACGTTTCACTCCACCACCGAGTATCAGCCCGAGAATTAAACCGAAGCCCATCTCCATAAGAAACGCGAAATGATTTCGGTTGATGAATTGGCCGTAGCCCAGGTCAGGAGCCAGCGGCAGTAGAGACCCGACGTTTGCTTGTGTTGTTTGGCGAAGAATGCCGAAGATAGCGCTGGCTACCACCACCAGGATCACTAGATTGATCAGGAGTCGCAGACGCTTCTCGCTGGACAGGTAACGAAAGAGGAGCACGGCGGTGACAGTCAACGCCAGCAACTGGAGCGCAAAGAACCGGGTCTGATAAGGATCGGCGCTGATCGCGTTCCATTGCGGAAAGCCAATACCTCCGGGATTGCTACTCGAATTTCCACGGGCCAGAGTCTGAAGAAACGAAAAGAGCGTCAGCGCAGCCAGCGGAACAACCAGTGGCAAACTATCGACAAACCACGATTGGCTGACAAAGCCTTCGATTAGCCAGAACATCGCCAGAATAAAAACTGCGCAGACGAACGCTGCTTTCCACCACGGCTGCGAGGTGCCATACGGAATCGCTGTCAGCACGATCAGAGCCAAGAGCGAAACGAAAACTGTTGTCCCGAGAATGCTCGCCAGGCGTGACCTGCCGGCCGCGCGCTCATCCGGCGCTGTCGCCTCGCCTTCCACTGTGACTACTCGCGACATCAACCTACAATCTTCCCGGCTGTCATCGTTAACTGTACCTTGCTCGCGCGGCTCGATCCTGCGAACGAGTTGATTACCCGTTCCGCAGCTTGCGAAAGTTCGATCCGCAGAAAGCCGGACAAGTAGTTGAGATCAAGAAGCAGAGGCTGGCCACTGAGTGGACGATAAAGATTTATCCAACCCCAGTCGCCACCCTTTGTGGACAACGGCAGCCGGAAACACCAGTAATCACTTGATCCGATGACGGCGTCTTCGGCAACGCCATTGCGCTTCCAGGACCAACCAACCTGGCCCTGGCTGAATTCAACCCGTTGCAATGGCCGACGATGCTCCATCGCATTGAAAGCGCGCTCGCAGTCTTCAGCTCGTCCCTTCTGACCGAGCTGAACGTTGGCGAAAGCAAACTCTTCAAACTCAAGCATGCCGCTGAGCGCTTCAAATATTTCGTTAAGACTCGATGCTTTGGAAAGCGCCAGGCCGGCGCGTCGCACGCGCACGTTGTTAGCGACGCGTACGCGACGATCACCAACAGTTCGTTTGACGCCGGCGCGCAATTCGTCAACTTCGTGATACCGGAGATTGCCCACTGCAACGATGACCGCCGCGGCAATAACGAACAATACAAATCCGGTCATGGGTGACGACGTCTTCGTAGATAGCGTAGCTACCAGAGCAAACATCGCGCAGACTGAATACAGAATTAACACCACCCGACGTTGAGACCAGCCGCGCGCCAGGAGCATGTGATGAATATGTTCGCCATCACCTGTGAACATTGATCGCCCGCCAATCAACCGGCGAGCCATGGTCACCGTTGTATCCACCACCGGCAATCCAAAAGCGAGCAGCGGGGTGATAACCGCGACCGCGGTTGTTGCTTTCTGCGCCCCCAGGAGTGACAAAGATGCCAGCAGGAAACCTACAAACAGAGCCCCGGAGTCTCCAAGGAAGATTGACGCCGGATTAAAGTTGTAGCGCAGAAAACCGGCCAATGCTCCGCAAATCACAATAGTGACAACGATCATTACCGAGTGTCCGCCAGACAGGGCCACGATCAGAATGACTACCGATGAAAACAAAGCCGCGCCAGTGGCCAGACCGTCCATCCCGTCGATGAGATTGAAAGCATTAGAGATTGCTACTAACCAGAAAATGGTCAGGATAAAACTCATGACCGGAGGAAAAACCACTGTCCCAACAAACGGAATAGCCAGAGCTTCGATCCTGCCGCCCATTGCATAGAACAGCGAGGCAATCATCCCAAGGCCGATGAATTTTACTGCCGCGTTTGTTCCGCGGAGATCATCGTAGACCCCTAGTAGAAGGACCAACGACGACGGGATCAGAACCTTGAGCAGGAGTGGACTGAAATAAGCTAGCGATTCTGTCACTAAATTCGAAATGAAAATGAGACTCGACAGTGCCAGCATCAGCGACAGGTAAATACCAACGCCCCCCAGGCGCGGTATGGCGCTAGTATGAACACGACGCCCGTCGGTCGGCA
>JBDUDV010000023.1:0-41603 GCA_040002755.1 Acidobacteriota bacterium
TGTACGAGTATCTCGGCAAGCAATGTACGAGTATCTCGGCAAGCAAGACTTTTTGCAATCGAGCGAGATCGCACAGTCGCCGCGAGATCTTTAAGAAGATTCACCAAGCCCCTACAATCAAGTGCTAACTATGCCAACTTCGGACGCTCCAGGCACGGTTTGAGTTGCTTAGAAAGTACTCAAACACGGAGAAAGGGGCCAGAGCGCTGTTTGTTCGCACGCGCGGCTTGGCTATGTATAAACCGAATTTTTGCTCGGAATGTGGTGCGACGCTGCTGCGCCTTCGCTGGCACTTTTGGACAAGCAGGCAATTTTGCGGCGACTGCGCGCGACGTTTGCGAAAAGCACGGCTCGCTCCAATTTTTTTGGCGGCGCTCGGCCTGTTTGGTGTTGGCTACGTTGTTGGCAAGGTCCGGCACCCCGTTGCCCCACCGCTCATTATCGAAAGAAGATCCGATTCGCCTCTTCATGATGGCGCGACACCTCTCCGCCCAGCACCCTCAGTGTCCGGAGGAAACCCAACCGCCGCCACAACCACTTCGCCAGCTTCCCTTGAGGAACCTGTCTATCTTTGCGGCGCTCGCACGAAGAAAGACACACCCTGCTCGCGACGCGTTCATGGACCAGTGCGTTGCTGGCAACACAAAGGGATGCCGGCGATGTTGTCGCAGGACAAGCTGCGTGTCCAATGAGCTTTAGCAGGTCGGACAGTTGGCCAATCGGGTCTACAAGCAGCTAAACTCATTCACCGGTCGGTCGCCCTTAGAAGCTTCTTTGAACTTGACGGCAAATCCTCAAATCAGCTTTGCTATGCCCGTTTACAACGCGCTTCCCTTTCTCGACGAAAGCATCAAGAGCATTCTCGGACAAACGCTCACCGACTTCGAGTTTGTGATGCTTGACGATGCTTCCACCGACGGTTCATTTGAACTACTTAACGAGTGGGCACGGCGCGACGAGCGGATACAGGTTCACCACAGCACCCGGCGGCTCGGCCTTGCCGCCAGCTCAAATGCGGTTATAGCAAAGGCGCGAGCTCCAATTGTGGCGCGCATGGATGGTGACGATATCGCCCATCCCAACCGCCTCCAGGTGGGAAAGGAATGTAAGCGGAACGACGCAGCAGTCGCCAGCGATCGCGCGGCCGCACTACCCGGCCAGTGGCATCGATTCCATTACAGAACGTTCCAATCACCGCAATGTCAGGACGACTTGCGGGGAGCGTTGCGACGGTCATGGTGTTTGCACTACAAGGACCGAGAATTCCTTCCCGTTCCTGTCCGTGGCTTGCGCCACAGGCTTTATTCTGTAGCCTGCTCCGCAGGTTACTTGATCGTCTTCACTGGTCCCGCTGGTTTCGATGGCAAATTCACCGGCGTCTTAAGCCGCGCCAACACTTCCGCGATACCACGCTCCAGTTGCGGATCGCGGCCTTCAATCTCCGACTTCGGGTCCTTGTCCACGTCGATATCAGGATCGACACCGTAGCCTTCGATCACCCAGTTGCCCTTTTCATCTGTTAGTCCGGAACCGGGCACAAAGATCGCGCCGCCATCGATTAGTGCTCCCCGATTACTGATCCCAACGACGCCGCCCCACGAGCGTTTGCCGATCAATGGTCCCAGTCCGGCTTTACGGAACATGTAGGGAAAGATGTCGCCGTCAGAAGCAGAGTTTCCATCCAGCAGCGCTACCATCGGACCGGTGAAGACTCCGTCGGGATAGGTATTGGCTTGATCGTCCGTGCGGGCGTAGTTTAGTCCCAGCACTTTCCGTCGCAAGCGTTCGATTAACATTCGCGAAACATTGCCACCACCGTTCGCACGCACGTCGACGATCAAACCTTCTTTGCCGAGCTGCGGGTAATACCATTTGATAAACTCGCGAATGCCATCGGCTCCCATGTCGGGAACATGAATGTAGCCGACGCGACCGCCGGTCGCCTGGTCCACCTGGCGGCGGTTACGTTCTACCCAATCAAGATAGATAAGTTTTGACTCATCAGTGAGGGGCCGATAGGAGACGATGCGCGCACCTTCCAGCGACGGCGTCTTGTTCACGGTTAGGCTCACCGGATTGTCTGCTCTATTTCTGAGCAGCCGGTAGATGTCGTCAGTCGCCTTCACGTCTTCACCATCAATCGCCAGCACATAATCGCCCACTTTCACGTTCACTCCGATTTCCCTGAGCGGTGAACGATAGATGTCCTCCTCGTTCTCTCCGGTGAAGATCTTCGAGATGCGATAACGACCTGACTGCTTATCGAGTTCAAAGCGCGCGCCCGGCAGACCACTGCGCGGCCGCGGCGGAATTGTGAAATCGCCGCCTTCGACGTAAGCGTGTTGAATAGTCAACTCCGAAACCATTTCACTGATGACGAAGTTCAAGTCCGAACGATGTTGCACATATTGAAGTAACGGCTTGTATTGCTCGCGCAAGGCGACCCAGTCGTAGCCGTGCATGTTGGGAACATAAAACCAATCGCGATAACGGCGCCAAACTTCATTGAAAATCTGGTTCCATTCCTCGCTCGGAACCCGATCGACAAATAACCCAGCGGTCGAAACCGGCTTCCGTGTTTTGTCGCCCTGCGGCGTGGCGTCGTAGACGTTATAACCGGGCCCCTGCGCCACCAAAAGCTTCGAGCCGTCGTCAGACAGCACGTAGCCGCGAATGTCTTCGGCAATCGTCGTTTCCTTGCGATCCTTGAACGCAAAGATCTTGAGCACGGTGGGGCGATCGCCGGCGCGGCCATAGTAGAAGGCTGAACCGGTTCCATAAATTAGGTGACCGGTTTTTGCCGATAAACCACCATAGTTATCGGCGCCGACAGGTACGCGAGCCACTCGAGTCACGATGCCCTCGAAGTCGATTGTCATGCTCGCGGGCGGTTTAGCGTCAGGCTTCGATTCACCTTGAGGAGCCGGGGAAGCTGCCGCCGCCGGCTTCTCCCCTTCAATCGGGGCCTCCCTCGCCGGCTCCTTCAATTCCTTGTTGATGTCTTTGACGGGCGGCTTCGGTTCTTCACCTGCCGGTATTCCCCTTTGCTTCGGGGTTTCGTCAACTTTCGTGATCGTCACTTCGTCGCTCTCAGGCGGAAAGGGGTGCTTCACGTCTTTGCGCAAGGCGAGCGCGTAGATGTAGGCCGTGCGATTCGTCGCGTAGTTGAATTCGAGTTGCGAAATCTGCGGTTGAAACTCCCGATCGGCCAGGAAATAGAGATAATTTCCTTGTGGGTCCCAGGTCGGACCATAAGCATTGAACATATCGTCAGTAACTTTAGCTACCTTGCCGTCGGCTGCGTTCCAAATACGAACTGCCGAGAAACGATTCGGATTATCATCGTAACTAAAAGCCAGGTAGTTGCCGCGCGGCGACCAGGTGTAATCCCGAACCTGCCCGTGCGGGGCATCGGCAATCTCAATCAGCTTGCGATCCGCCAGCGTGACTACGTAAACCTTGCCGTCCTTATCTGAAAAGGCTATCCGCTTGCCATCGGGCGACCACTCCGGCTGATAACGCATCGCGCTGCCGCCGCGCGTAATCTGCTCGGCAGGCTTCAACCCATCCTGCTGAATTATGTAGAGCTCCTCTTCACCGCTCGCGTCGGAAATGTAGGCGATGCGACTGCCGTCTGGTGACCAGGCGGGCCACTTGTCGTGGGCTCCGGAAGAATGCGTCAGGTTACGCGTCGGGCCTTTTTCGATTGGCGCCGTAAAGATGTCGCCGCGCGCGCTGAAGAGTGCACGTTCACCTTTCGGACTCAGGTTTACTGACTCGATATTGCCCGCCGCGGAAACACGGCTGGGGCGACTTGCCAGCCCTTCGTTCGGCACGTTGATCGAAATAGGACTGCTCTTTTGACTCCTGGTGTCCAGAACCTGTAACTCGCCATTGAGCTCGTAAACGATCCGGCCTTCACCGTCAGAACTGGGCCAGCGCACGTCCCAGGTTTTGTTGTTGGTTATCTCGGTGGTTTTCGCGCTGCTAATGTTGTAGGCGTAGAGGTTGAAGTGACCATCGCGATCGGAGTTGAAATAAATCGTGTCGCCGAGCCAGATGGGATCGCGCGTGGCGCGCGGGCCTTCGGTGATTCGCTTCGTGTCGTAAGTTTTCAGGTCGAAGATGTAAAGCGCGTTGGCCTGTCCGCCGCCATAACGCTTTTCGGGACGGAAGTCGCGCGACTGCGGCGAGTAAACCATCTTGCTGGAGTCAGGCGAGAAATCACCCGAACCAGCTTCGGGCATTGGTAAGGCTTCAGCCGGCCCACCGTCAACTGAAACTGAATAGAGCCGAGCGATCGGCAACGCCCAGGAATCGCGCTGCGACTTGAAAACGATCCGCTTGCCGTCTGCCGACCAGCCATAAACTTGATTGTCCCACCCCCAGCGCGGTGTGAATGGTCCCTTCGCCGGATAGAAGGTTAGCTGTCGCGGCACGCCGCCGCCTGAAGAAACTACATAAACCTGCTCGTCGCCATCGTACTGCCCGGTGAAGGCGATCCACTTACCATCGGGAGAAAACTTCCCAAACACTTCCATGCCGGGATGCGAAGTCAACCTGATTGCCGCGCCGCCTGAAGCAGAAGCAGTCCAAAGGTCGCCGCCGTAGGTGAAGACGACTCGGTCGCCGCTGATGTCAGGAAACCGAAGCAGCTTGGTTTGCGCGAAGACGCTGCTTGCCAGGCAAACGAGAAAAACGATGGTAGCGGCGAAGCCGAGAGCACGATTGAGTAAGCTACGATTAAGCAAGGTCGGGTTCCTCCTGAGAATGAACGGCATTCGCCGATTTTGGTTTGAATTTTTTCACCCGCGTTGCAGGGGAGTGTTCACGGGTAAGACAAGCATCCTTGCCTATCAGATTTCTCTTCCAGTTCTTACCGCAGCGCGGTAGAAAAGGCACCACTGATCTTGACGATGTTACTTTAGGAAGCTAAAGCTTAGCCCAGAAAGACAACAGAGTAAACTTTTGCCTGCAGATTTGCGCCATTACTAAAGCGCGGTCGTTGGATAGACTTCCAGAGCCCTCTCAACCGGAACGCCGCCGAGCGTCCGTCCGTAAAAACCGCCGCTCGGCTCCAGGATTGCCACGCAGTTATTTCTTCTTCGAGTTGCTGTTTGAGTTACTGTTGGTATTGGGTGCGACTTTCAACAAATTCTTGACGCTCTTTACACCTTCAACTGCCTTGGCAATTGACTCTGCCTTGGCCTTCTGTTCAGCACTGGCAACAGTTCCGCTTAGGGTTGCTACTGCATTCTCCACGTCAACATTTATTGTCGAGTCTCTTAGATCGTCAGCTGCCGCTAGATCAAAGCGTGTCTTGGTCCAAAGCCAACCATCGTCAAGCCCGGTGCCGATCTTCCTCCCCAACCCCTTCGCGTCTTCCGTGTAGGTCTGTTTGTTCTTTTCGTAATCTGCACGCGTTGGGGCGCGGTTTGTATTAGCGTTGGTGTTCACATTCTCATTCGCTACCGCCATATTCGCATTAGCATTTACGGTTGTGTTTCGGTTCGCATTCGCGTTTTCGTTTGCGGTCTCACTACAGCCGGCTAACGCAAAAGCCAAACCTAATGTTGCTATGATTCCCAAGAGTTTGAACTTCATTTCTGCTGCTCCTTCTGTTCGAAAAATAGTTCGGAAAACATACGTTCGAACGAAAATCCACCACTGGGCCAAAATGCCCGGTGCATGAAATCATTAGTTTTTGGGGGCGTTCGCCTTCCAGCGGAATCAATCGGGGAGACGGTCGTTACGGAGAGGTTAGGACAGCAACTGCCGAGCCAGGCAAGCATGGGGAAAGGGAAAGAAGCGAAAGGGTTAATGCGGGTGAGCGGTGATCGTAATGTTTGACCCATTAACCTTTTACCCAAAACTCATTACCATTTCACGGTCCCTTCCTTCGTCGTGTCGATCTCGGCCTGTTCTGTCACTGGCAGCGATTCGCCAAACAAATAACCCTTTAGGTTATCGAAGAGGAAGTTCTGTGCGTCGACGCTGGTAAGGTCGAGGCCGTAGTGATTGATTATTTGCGTTTGCTTCTGAAGCCAGCCGGCCCAACAAGGCTGGCAGATCTCGGTGGCAATGCGCTGTCCTAATTCATTAGGAAAGGGCGCAAAACCAAGCGCCGGTCGCTTCTCGCCGCAGTGTTTGCATTTGATGTTGTCAGCCATGATTTCCCTCTACTTCGAGTAATGATATCCACAGATTACGCAGATTACACGGATTCAACAAATGCAGAAGAAAAAGGAAGTCAGCGGATAGCCGGCAGATTGGGTCTAGCAGTCTGCAGCAATCTGTGGACGAAACTATATCTTTTGGGCGGCGCGGATTGCGTCGATGACTTCATCGTCCTTCGGTCGAAACAGTCCCAACGGCCTGACATCGCGATAGCGCAACACGCCGTTCGCATCGATCACGAAAACGGACCGCGCCACCTTGCCGGGAATCAACGAACGCGCGCCGTAAAGATTTGCTACTCCGGCCAACGCGTCGGACAAGAGACGCAACGGCAACTGGTGATGTTCGGCAAACTTCTGGTGCGACTCAACTGAGTCAGTTGATATTCCGACGACTTCAGCGCCGGTTGCTGAGTAGTCCTCCCAACGATCTCTGACGGAACACATCTGCCTGGTGCATATCGGTGTTTCGTCACCGGGATAGAAAAGCAAGACGACAACCTTGCCGCGCTTGTCCGCGAGGCGCCACTCGTCGCCGTTGCCGTCCTTGAGAGTGAAGTCAGGCGCTGCTGCGCCGACCTGAGGGTCGTCTTGTTTGCCCATAAGTTTCCTTATCGTCCAGCCTCGACTGCCTTTAAGTTAACCACGCCACCGCTATTTTGTCTCATGGAGCGGACGTACTCACGCCCGGCATCACATATACTGAGAAAGTTGCACATGCGACAATGCGCGGCCGTGTGTACGGGAAACTCGGCCGGTTCGCCGGAGGAAATGATCTTCATCATGGCATCATCGATCGCACCCCTGCACGCCTCCGGCGAAAGCACATCAGCCGGCAGGTGAAACTCGACGTTGGGTTCAAGAAAATGCAGCGTGGAGATGATCGCAGAGCCATCCAGCAAAGCTGGCACCAACTCACGCACCGCAAGTGCGTAAGCCTGCATCTGCAGTTGATAGTCCGTCGCGGCGTTGCGCACTCGATCGTCGACAGAAAGCTCGGCGACGACTACATCTCTCTCTTCTGGCGCCGGCGCATCGAAGTCAAAAACAATTTGCTCAACTTGATTTTGGGACCGTTGATTCTGGGACCGCGGGCGTCCCGCCTGCTCTTCAGCCTCGATATCATGCGAGCGAGACGCCCGCGCTGCCGTTGAGTTTCGGCTTAGCCGATTAGTCTTGAAGTCGATTATCTCAATATCGAAACCGTTGCCGGACGCGTTGGGCGTGATGAGCAGCTTATCAATCGCGCCACTGAGAATCCCCAGCGGTCGCCGCAGACGAAAACTCAATTCACTCCAAAGGCCGGCCTCGACGTGCGGACCACGGCTCAACGAAGACACAACCGCGCGCGCCCGTTCGACGCGCTCGAACACGGCGCTGGACAAATAGTTCCGTGCCAGTGGCAACAGCTCCGCAATCGCCTCGGCCGCGTCGATATCTAACCGATCAGAAAGCTCTGCCTGTCGGCAGCGCAGAATATCTTCATAACTCTTTCGCAACCGCTCTTCCGGATCGTCGCCGGCCAGGTAGCTTTCACAAAACCGGTGGATCACTGCGCCCTTGAGCGTCGCTGTGAGATTCGCCGGCAACTCAGGCGCTTCGGCATCGTTCCAGACAGCAATCGCTTCCGGCGCCGGCGCGTGCAATACGCGATCGAAATAATACTGACGCGGACAGCGCTGATAGTTGATCAACTGGGTCACGCTGAAGCGATGAAGCGCGCTGCGTTTAGCCTCGATTGCACTTAACAACGGAAATGCTTCAGGGATAGACTCCGCGGTCGCCGCTATCTGCGCGACCGGTGCTTCGGCGCCTGTCGCCGGCGCTGAAGAATTTGCAGCCGGCTGCTCTTCGGCGATGTTCACCGTCACTTGCAACTGCACGTCGCCGGTCAGATCAACTAAACCTGTTTTGGTTTCCGCCGGCACTTCCAGCGATTGCCAAATCCAATTCAACCATGTCGCCGTGCCTTTGCTGAGCTTGTCGAGTTCTTTGGTGGTGCCGGAGAGTATCAATCGATCTTCCGCGCGCGTCGCCGCAACATAAAGCAGACGCATACTTTCAAACTGTTCTCGCGCTGCGTGACGTTTTTCGAAGCGGCTGAAAGTCAAACCTGCAACTGGACTGCCGCCGCGTCCATCAGGCACCTTCAACGTCAGTCCATGCTGACGATCCAACAGCACCCAGTTGTCCGGCGGCCGCGACCAGCGCTGTAGATCGGGAATGATCACCACAGGAAACTCCAGCCCCTTTGCCTGGTGAATGGTCATCAGCTTCACGGCGTTGGTGGCTTCATCTATTTGCCCTTCACTTTCGCGGCTGCCGATGGCTTCAAATTCCTCAACGTAGCGCACGAAGTCGCGAATCAAGTGCGCGCCGGAACCTTCAAAACGCTCAGCCAGCGTGAACAATCGTTGCACATTTGCCAACCGCTGGGCACCGTCGAACGTGGCCGCAATCACAGTTGCAAACTCCGAATGCTCAACGGCAAACCGCATTAAGGTGGAAAGGGAATAGTGATGCTGCCGCGCAATGAGACCCTTGATTAGGTCGGACGCACGGTCAAGAAGCAGGTGTTCATCGTCGCTGATGTAGGCAACGTCCCGGTGCTGGCGAAGCGCCTGGTAGAGCCTGCGCGTCTGCGTAAACCGCTTAAGCGGATCGACAGTGTCAACTTCATCCAGCTCCGGCGCGCAACGCAGCGCGAGCAGGGCGTTGTCAGATAAACCGCCGAGCGGAGAACGTAAGACTGCCGCCAGCGCTAACTCGTCCGTTTTGTTATCAAGGAACCGCAGCAACTGGATCAAGTCCTTGATCTCCGGCCGCTCATAAAACCCCCGACCCAATACCGTTTGATAAGGAATGTTCGCGCGTCGGAAAACTGATTCGTACACGCCGACGTTAGTCATCGCGCGGAACAACAAAGCAATATCGCTGTACTTAACTTCGCCAATACCCAAATCATCTCGACCCGGATCGACCAGCGAAACGATCCGGCGCGCGAGTTGCTCGGCATCGAGTTCACGCGAAGTCTGCTCAGCTTTCGGATCGTCCTCGTCCCCTGAAGCCTCGGTCGTGATCATTAACTCGACCAGCGCACCAGTGTCGCGCGGTTCGCGTTTGGCTTCACTCGGCTCATGCTGGACATATCCCAGCTCTGCTCGTTCGCCGGGCGAGACCTCTGCCGCCGTGAACAAACGCTCGAACAGGAAGTTAAAAAAGTGGATCAGTGGCGGCTGGCTGCGAAAGTTCAGGAGCAGCGGTTTCGACTCGCCCCCTTCAGCGCACAGCCTCTCAGTCATGGCACTAAAGACAGCGACGTCAGCGCCGCGAAAGCCATAGATCGATTGTTTGCTGTCGCCAACGATGAAAAGGTTCGCACCGTCGCGGCCGCTCGTCTGCAACGCGAGCCGTTCCAGGAGTTGCCGCTGCAAACCGTTGGTGTCCTGGAACTCATCGACGAGGAAAAATTTGTAGCGTTCGGAGGTGCGCGTGATGACTTCGGGACGTTGGAGCAGGTCGAGGGTGCGCAATTCCAGATCGTCGAAATCAAGCGCTGAGATTTTCTGCTTTTCTTCGTTAAGTCGCTCGTCGATTCGCGTCAGCAGCAGCGCAATCACCAGCGCGTATTGTTTCGCAAACAGATCCAACGACACTTGCGGCACGCGCCCGAGAAAATCCTTATCCCACACGAGAGCGTCGAGCGCCTGGACATGCCCCTTGAGATTGCCCACCGCTTTTGGACGTACTTTTCGAAACGTTTCTAGGGCGCGGCAGTAATCTGCCAGATCGTTAATGTCAGGTATTTTGCTTATGTACTCGCGGAAACCAGGCCACTGCTCGCGGACTTCACGCTGGTTCGCGCTTGCCCCGGGTGTCTTTACCGGGACTGCAAGCAAATCGTTCATGGTACGCGCTAACTCTTCCAGCGCTCCTTCATGATCTCCTTCGGTCGCATGGCTCTGCGCCGTTTTTAGTGCCAACTCATCCAGCGAAACGCCTTGTCCGCGAACGTCTCGATAAAGTTGACCGAGCGCCGCCGCCAACCGGCCGCGTCCTACGCCCAGCGTTAGCCGCGAAATCTCGATGTGGCCGGCACTGATGAACTCAGTCAGCGTTTCCTCAACCACCGACTCCTGCAGCATCGCCGCCCGATGTTCATCGAGTAATAGAAACTGCGGATCAACGCCCGCCTCAACTGGAAACTCCCTGAGCAGCCGCGCACAGAAGCCGTGAATGGTAGTGATCACTGCACCGTCGAGCGTGCGTTTGTAGTTGAGCCACTGCTTACGTTCGTTTGCTGACGCCGCATGCAGTATCAGATTGAGCTCTTCGCGGAGTCGCTCGCGCATTTCGTTTGCAGCGCGATTTGTAAAGGTGATCGCAACCACCTGATCGATGTTGAGATTCGGATTTTGCCGGAGGATGTGCAGGTAACGTTCGACCAGCACCGTCGTCTTGCCGGAACCTGGCCCGGCCGTCACCGAGATATGCTTCTTGATCTCGTAGGCGGCGGCGGCTTGCTCAGGCTGTAGTTCGCGCTTTTGCTTTTGTACAGGCATTCAGAATCTCTATCCGCAGACTAGCCGATTACACAGATTCAGCAGAACCAGGCAGGCAGCTTCATTCACAAAGTCCGCCTCGATCTAAACTCCTACTCGGTTTTCCTAATCTGTGGAATCTGCGTATTCTGCGGACAACTTTTTCCCATCAATGCGATAGCGATCGTAGCGGCACACCGCGGCAAAGTCGCAAAACCGGCACGTCTTCTGCTTCTCAGAAGGATTCACGTCAAACTGTCCGGCGCGCATTTGATCGAGAAAATCCCAAATCTTCGTGATCACATCGTCACGAATCTGCTGCCATTCATCGTCGCTCATGACACCTAATACCCGGTTACTAATTCCGGAGTAGCTGAGGAGGCTGGCGCGATGCAGGCCCTTGTTCCGGCGATCACTACCGCCGCGGATCACGTAGTAACCGCCGCCGGCGATCTGAGAACCGGGAAGGATCAAACGCTCCAGCGCCTCGAGGTAGATTGGCAATTGTAAACTGCGGCCAGACTTGATGTCGTCTTTGCTCGAGCCGGTGGAAAGTTTGTAGTCATACGCGATCAGCGTCTTGTCGCGGGCGACGTCCACGCGATCGATCTGCCCGCTAATCTTCATCGTCTCTTCGCCAACAAAAGTTGCCCGCGTTAACTCCAGCGGCCTGTCAGTCGAGTCAGGATCCCGTGCCGCCGACTTCAGGCCGCCGAACGCTACTTCAAAATAAGCGGGCAGTACTCCGGCGTCCGCCGCTTGTGCCTGAATCTCCAACTCGTACAACAGCACCTGATCCAAAAGGATCTTGCGGATCTCGCGATCAATCTTCCATATCTGTTTGTTGAGCGGAGGCACGACGCGCTCGTGTTCATCGAAAACGCTGTCAGCCAGTTTTTGCAACTCCGCCTGCAGCGTTTTGCGATCGGTATCGGCCAAACGCTGGCGGCGATGCCGCTCAAAGAAGCGACGCAGGATGTCGTGCAACAACTTTCCCGCGTCGATCGCTTGCAGGTCGAGCGCCGCTTCACCGCGCGGTTCCAGCTTGAGCACGCGTTGCCCGAAAAAGCGGTAGCCACACTGACCGTAGAGGCTAAGTCCACTCGCACTGTGGACAAACTCCGCACCGAATCTCTGCCGCAGCAAGGCTAACAGGTGCGGATCGGTAATCTCGCCATCGTAGGGCCCGAAGCGCGGACCGGAGCGCTCGCGTTCAATCTCAATGCGCCGCAACGCCGAGCCGCTGAGCAACCCGTCGTTGCGCGCCAGGGTCAGCAGCCGTTTGATCTGCGATGGGGGTAATAATTTTGTTTTCTCACCGCGATGGAGGTGCCGTTCCTGCTGACGCACCAGGGCCACGTTCATCTCGTTGGTCGTCGACACCTTTTCTAACTCATCGCCCTCGTAATCTCGTCGAATCGTGTCTGCTGAAATCTCGAGAGGCGCGATCGCGCGCCGCAGTTCTTCAATGTAGTAGGAAGCGACAGTTTCGGAATCGTCCTCAAGCGACAACGGCCGGCTGAGATAGAGCCGCTCGGTCGCCCGACACGCAGCTTGGTAAAAATAGTGTTCTTCTTTCAGCAGCGTCGCCGGCGAAATGTCTTCAAGTATCAACCCGTATTTCTTCAGACGCTCGCGCTCTTCGTGCGGATAGATCCAGTCGCGCGAGGCGCGCAAAGGAAAACCGCCTTCAATTAAACCGGCGATGAAGACCACGCGAAAGCGCAGGCCGCGAACATCGGTTACCTCAAGCACGCGCAGGCCGTCGCGATCCGCCTGGCCGTAGACCTGCGATTGCGAACTGAGCGCCCGTCGCACTTCCTCGATGAAGTTCGCAAGTCTCGTAGTTGGCAGGGCGGCTTTCGCATCCGCTAACGCAGGTATTGATTGGATAGTCGCGGCCAGCTCGATGCTTTTGATAGCGGCGACGAAAGCTCGACGCAGCGCTTCGAGGCAGCTGTAGTTGAGCATCGCTCGCGGCAACTCTTCGTCTTCAGTCACAGTTCTTATTGGCCGCGTGATCTGTTCGCGAAAACTAAGATCCTCAAGCAACTTCATTAACACTAAACGCAAATCTGGTGGGTTTCCCTCTCGGGCAACTGCCTGAATCTTTTCCGCGAACGACTGAATGACCAGCGCAGTCCAGGCCAGGCTGGCGGGATGAATATCGCGCGAGGGGCGCCGCTTTCGTTCGCCTTCCTCTACTTTTGCTGTCTCCGCATTTTCGATCTGATCTGCTTCGTCCGGATCGCGCGCTTGTTCGACGGGGTCGATATTCAGTAGTTCCCTGGTCGCTTCAGCGCCGGGCAGTTCCTTGATCAGCCGGGCGGCACGCTCGAGCCAGGCGCTAACGCGGAGATCGCTGCCGACATATGCGAAGGCGTTTTCCAAAGCGTCCGCATCCCACACGCCAATGCGGTAACGCTTCTTTAGTCGCTCGAAATCGGTCTCGGACGTCTGATTGTTCTCTCGCAACAGACCGGCATGCTCCGAATCGAAGCGCGAAGAAAGCGCAGCCAGATCTTTCTTATGCAAACGGAAGTATTCCGACTTGATCAGATCAGCCAGATCGGAAACTCTCGGGGCAGCGGCTTCGTCGCGAGACATCTGTTCCAGAATCGCAAAAAGCTTGAGCGCCGCGCGCAGGCTGGGAATGTCGTTGGCGTCGACTCGCGATTCGATATTGCATGGCAGCGACTCTTCGCGCATGACGCGCGCGATAGTCTCCGCGTAGGCCGCACGCTGGCGCACTACCAGCGCAATGTCTGCCAATTGGTAGCCGCCCGGCAAGACCAGCCGCTTAATCTCTTTCGCAATCTCGCGAATCTCCGTATCGCGATCGCCGCACTCGAAATACTTGATCTCGGATTGGGGAATGGGCAGTTCTTCCTGATTGTCATCACCGCCAAACTGAGAATTATCAGATAACGCCGGGTTGAAAAGATTCTGGCGCAAGTCTGCGAGCGCGCCGCTCGCCGGGATTAATCCGCCACTGTTGCGGATTTCCGCAAAGGGGGCAATTGACGAAAGATGTTTGATGGTCTCCTGAAACGGAAGAAAGATTTCCGGATTGCGATCGTCGTGATTGAGATTAACGAGCACGTCCGGAATTTGCGGAATCAACTGCTGCAGGATTTCGCCTTGCACCGGAGTGAAATCGAAGAAGCCGTCAAGCACGAGCAGCTGGACGTCCGCGAGCCAGAGTAGTTGCACCGCTTGCCCGTCGAGTTCGCCTTTGAGAACGGCGAGAGCGCGCAGTTGATCCGCGTCCGCCTCGGTGAGTTGGTGCCGCTTCAACAGTTCTGAGTAGGTCGCATAAATAAGCGACACCTCTTGATCGAAATCGTTTTGGACGTGAACTCGCCCTGGTTTTTTTTGCGAGGCCGAGCTGGATTGCGGCGCCAAATCGTTCGTGCGTTCTGCGATTATCTTCGCTACTTCTGCCGGGGATTTTGCCGCGCGCTCAATCTCGCCAATCAGAGTGGCGATTGTATTGACGCAGCCCTCGCGGTTCGCGAGCGGCCCGATAGCTTTTAGTTGGCCCAATGCCGTGAGCCGCGCGAGAACCTGCGACACCAGACTCCGCTTCAAGGGCAGCTCTTCCTGATCGATAGGCAAGCGGGGCGATAGTGTCTGGCCAGTTTCGCCAACGGTGGTCGCTAACACTCGCCTCACAAAACCACGAAAAAGATATACGGGAAGCTCACCCCAAACGCCGCTATTGTTAACGCCATCGAGCACGCCCTGAGTAACTATCTCCAGCAGCGGATGGGAAGCAGCGAGGTAGAGAAAACTATCAGACTTGCCGGCGGACACGAGTTGCGAGCAGCGTTCGATGAGGCGCGAACGATTGTTGCCGAGCAGGGGACCTAACCAAATTTCTCTTGCCACCGGATTCTCCACAGATGACGCAGATTTCACAGATTCAAAACACGCCGTCAAATCAACTGCAGATATAATTCGCTTGAGATTCTGTGTAATCTGCGTAATCTGCGGATAATTTCTTAGCCTTCTTGAACGCCGGCGGTCTTAGCACTGAGCAGCGGGAAAGAATCGTCTTCGGTTGGTTCTGCTTCCGCGGCAACCAGATCGGGAAACAGACCGCCTTCATCCAGACTAAGCGGACGCGCTGCTTTATCAAGCGGCTCGAGAATCTCGATGTCTTCGCCGGAAAGAGCGCCGCGCTCCTTAAATCTTCGCGCCGTTCTGAGAACACGTCCTTCGAGCGAGCCAACACCGCGATTGTAGGAATCAAGCGCGCGATCGAGACCTTTGCCGATATCGGCAAAATGGTTGGTAAAGGTGCGCAGTCGATCGTAGAGCGTCTTGCCCAGCTCACTTACTTCCTTGGCGTTCTCAGCCATCTGTTCCTGACGCCAACCATAGGAGACGGCTTTGAGCAATGCGATCAGCGTGGTCGGCGTAGCAATGATCACGCCCTTGTTGACGCCGTCTTCAATTAAACTGGGATCAATCTCCAACGCGGCACTGTAAAAAGTTTCACCTGGCAAGAAGAGCAGGACAAACTCCGGCGTTGGCTGTACCGACTCCCAATACGACTTCTTGCTCAACGATCCGATGTGCGCGCGCACCAACCGCGCATGATCTTTCAATCTCGCGAATCGAACCACCTCATCGCTGGTTGAGATTGATTCGTAGAAAGCATCGAAAGGAACCTTTGCATCTATTACGATGGTTCGATTTCCCGGAAGACGAATGATGACATCGGGACGAATGCGACCATCATCAGTGGCCACCGTGGTTTGTTCGTCAAAGTCGCAATACTGCAGCATGCCCGCCAGTTCCACGACCCGCCGCAATTGAATCTCACCCCAGCGCCCGCGAACATGAGGAGCGCGCAGGGCAGTAACCAGATTTCCTGTTTCGGCCTGCAACTGCAGTTGCGCAGTAGCCAAACCTCTTACCTGTTCCCGCAATTCAGCGTAGGCTCCGGCGCGCGCCTTTTCGATCTCACCAATCTTGCCGTCAACTTTTTCCAGCGATTCGCGGAGCGGCTTAACGAGTTGGTCAATCGCTTGCTTCCTTTGTTCAAGATCTCCTTTTGCGGTCTCCTGAAACTTCTCAAGCGTTGAATTCGCCAACTGGAGAAAAGATTGATTATTGTCCTTCAGTGCATCACGCGACAACGCTTTAAATTTTTCCGACAATTCTTCCGCCGCTTGTTTGAACGCGTCTTTTCGTTCCTGGGCCGCGCGGCGTTCGCCTTCGAGCGCCGCCTTCAGGTGAGCGCCCTCTTCGCGCGAATGTTTATGGTCAGCGACTTCGTTATTTAGCGCCAACTGGAGCTTTAGCAACTCAGTTTCTTTACCGCCGAGGCGCTCTTTTAACGTTGCGAGATCAGCAGCACTGGCCGAACTTGCTTTCGTTCTAAGCAGAAACCATCCCGCCGCCACGCCTAGAGCAGCGCCAATCAGAAGTATTACGATCGAGAAAAACTGGGTCTCCATTTAATTCATGAGTCTAACAAATTCTGTTGCAAACGCGAAACAACGACCCGCTCACGGGCCGAGCCGCCCTCAGCGCCCAAAACAAGCCACAATTCGCTCGTAAACTTGGCGCGTGACGCGCACGTCGTTCAGGTTATATTCGCGAATCTCCGCGAGCTTTCCTGCCTGGTAAAGCTCGAAAACTTTGCTGCCCTCGGCCGTCGCTGTCTTACTGGACTCAATGCCCAGCGCCCAGGCAATGTCATCGAGACTGACGTTGCGCTTTGCCCCCAACCACCACGCGTGCATTGTGTCGAAGACTCCGCGGACCCGGTAATCACCCAGATCAACCAGTGGTTTGGCGGCGATGCCGTTCACCACACAACGCTGGAAAATAAACGGCAGGTCAAACCCGACGATGTTGTGCCCGACGATCTCGTCTGTATCGCAGTCGTAATCTTTCATGAACTCAAGAAAAGCGAGCAGGGACTTTTTCTCGTCCTGCTCCTCTCCCTCTTCATTAATCCCAAAAACGTGTTCGCTCTGTCGCTGCTCAACGCCGAAATCGAAACCCGCGACCGGCCCTTCATGCACAGCGATCGAAAGAACTCGTCCGGATGTCGCGCTAAGCGAGCCGAGCTGATAACAACGCTCTTCTTCAATCACGATGTCTTCGAGATAACGTTGCTGCTGTTCGAGCCGCATATTGCCGAGCTTCAGCAGTTTCTCGAGTTGCGGTCCGACACGCTCGCGATAGTCGGGCAACGTCAGTGTCTCGATGTCCATCGTGTAAGCGCGCGGCAAAACCGGCTCCGCGTTTTGATGTTCGCGATACAGATCGATTGTGATCGGGCGATATTCGGTAACAACGAACTGCGAGCGATCCTGGTAACTTTCGAGCTTGCCGGTGATCCCCCAAAGGCCCGGCTTGATTTCTTTCCAGACCTCAAGCGTCTCGCCCCAAATCTTCAGCGGCAGCGAGCCGGTCGCGTTGCGAGCCACAGCGTCGGCGAAACGTTTACCTTGTTGCGTTCGCTTTTCGCGGACGGACGTAATCACGACCATCAGCCACAAGTCTTCCGCGAAAGGAATTTCAGGGATAGGAATGTTTCCGCGCATATTCTTGTTTCCGAACCGACGTTATCGATTTCAACTTTCTATTCTATACTGACGCTACCCTAAATCACCGCTTACCTCCGCTTGCCGCTGTTTTAATTTTCGTTCCGTCGAAATGTTGTCGATTCAACTCGGTCTCTGCCACGCGCGGAAGCCTGGCAACGCATCCGTCTCCTTTCCGGTAAAGATCTGCGTCCACTCGCAGAAACCTATGGCGTAACGGTTTGGAAGAATGGACACAAGAACAAAGGCTGGGCGGGTCAGGTTATCGAACAATACCTCGGCTTGCCGCAAAACTCTTTGCAAGCGCCGGACTTCGGTACGTGGGAACTGAAGGTCGTGTCGCTCGTTCGCACGGCCGACGGCAGGGTGCGCGTGAAAGAGTCGATGGCTATTACTATGATCGAGCCCGGTGAGGTTATTGCGAATAGCTTCGCGGACAGTCACCTTTACGACAAACTGCGCAGCATGATTGTAGTTGCGAGAATATTTGAAAACGTCGCGGACACCGCTTCAATCCTGCACTCGGCGGCGGCATTTGATCTCGACAATCCTGCAATCCGCAAACAGGTTGAGACTGACTACGAAGCGATTCGAGCAGTTATCCGATTACAAGGTTTCGATTCGTTAACTGGTGACACAGGCAAGTATGTGCAGGCGCGGACGAAAGGTCGCGGGCACGGCAGCACCTCGCGAGCGTTTTATGCGCGGGCTTTGTTCGTCGCGCATATTTTGAATTTGCAGAAGCTTGCCTGGATGCAAACGGTGCTTGTCGATGCAAGCTCAAAAGTATTGGCCGCGGATTAACGCGCATTTAACAAATATGAAATTTAGAAAGGTCTCAAGAGAGGTTCAGCGGTCCTTACTCTGAACGGATCCACGTTCATCCGCGTAAATCTTCGGCTAAAAACCGGCTTTCTCAGGCTTTGTCACTCGCTCGACTTCGGTATCCATCGGCCCGTCAGCATCAGCCAGATCATTTTGTAGTCGCCCATAAACGACCACAGGGGATACTGAAAAGTTGCCGGCTTATTTTTCTCGATGAAGAAGTGACCAATCCACGCCATGCCATAGCCCGGAATTAAGGCCAACGGAAAGAGCCACCACTTGCCAACGACGATGAAATAAACAGCACTGCCGAGCGCGATGGCAGTGCCGACGAAGTGCAGCAGACGCGTGCGAGGATTGCTATGTTCCCGAACGTAGTGTGGCCAGAATTCCGAGAATGAGTTGTACTCTCGTTGCGTCATAAGAAAATTTCATCCGCAGATTACACAGATTCCGCAGATTAGAAACATCATCATAGTTTGTTCGAACCCTTCAAATTCCTCCGTGTCTTTTCTGTGTAATCTGTGGATACTTAATTAGGCTTCGGAAAACAATTGCATGAATTGTTCCAGCTCCAGCGGCTCGACGACGGTCAGTTGCAAATTGTCTTCGACGTGTTCAAGCGAACTCATGCCAACCAGTGCAGTACATATTCCCGGCGCTGAGCGAACAAACTGTATCGCCGACTGCGCGTCGCTCGCGAGTGAGCCCAGCGTTTCGCGTAAATCCTTTGGCAACCCCTGCGCGACGCGTCCCTGGAAGATCGAAGCGCTCGACATAACTGTCAGTCCCAAACCGGCTGCCGCTTCCAGCGTCGAGACCTGATGACTTCCCAGTTTCTGATTGCTTAGCGTCAGCGCCTCCGGCATTCCCAGGTTGAAGGGTAGTTGAATGAAGCGGAAGCCATGCGCTTCGCCGCTAACTTCGCGCGCAATTCCCACCATGCGATCAAGCGAATGATAACCGCTCGATCCGGCTGGGACACGAAACCCGTTCCAGGTTGCAACTCCGTAAAACTGCAACTGGCCCGCAGCCCGCGCCTTCTCAAGCGACTCGAAAGCCGCGCGCAGGCGAGAATCAAATTCTTCCGAGGAAACCTGGCCAAGCTGCGACTCCGGATTGTGGATATAGTAAACGTCCACGCAGTCGAGCTGCATATTGCGCAGCGATTGATCCAATTGGTTCTGTAAATACGCGGGCGTCATGCAGTGACTGCCACCAACAAAATCGGCAAGCTCCGCTATCCCGGTTTTGACAAACGTCTCTTCGATATAGTGACGAATGTCTCGCGGCGGCGCGCCGTCAAACGGCAGATAGCCGCCCTTGGTGCAAATGACTATTTCTTCTCGCGAGAATCCTTTCTCAGATAGTTGCGCGAGCGCCTTAGCAATCGCACGTTCGCTTCGCTGGAAACGATAATTAGCCGCCGTGTCGATCACATTGGCGCCAAGTTTCACCACACGCGTGATCGCGGCAGTGTAGCGAGCGTCAGTTTCATCGTCAGCATTGCCGAGGTAGGTCCCTACACCGATGGAAGACAGCGTAAGAGTTTGTTGTTGACGGAAGTGGCCCTTGGCGGCGCGATCTTTGAAACGCTCTCTATAACGGCCCGTGCCGTCGAGTGTGGCGCAGTTTTGTGTTGTCATGATTCGTGAGTCGAAATATACGCGCGCGCGCCGCTGAGCGGCAAGCGCTTCATCGTTACACCTGCCTGTGTTAGCTTTGGTGTTTCAGCGAGCTGACACAGGAAACGCCAATGAACTACTTTCTCAACTGGCAAGCCCACGCCGGGTCGCAGCCCGAGAAGTTTTACAAGACAACTCTCTGGCTGGGCGAACAAGTCATGGTTGGTCTGAATTGTTTGGAGCCAGGCCAAGCTCAGAAAGTGCATGCTCACCAGGGGGCGGATAAGTTCTACTTCGTTTTGGAAGGCAGCGGAATGTTTACCGTTGGCGGCGAAGAGCAAGAGGCTGGCGCGGGCACGCTCGTCGTCGCGCCGTCGGGAATTCCGCACGGTGTTACCAATGCCGCCGGCGAACGTCTATCGTTACTCGTCGCGATCGCCCCGCCCCTCAAATGAGCGAAACAATCAAGCAACCCGGAACATCGCGACCCGCGCACGTTTCACTCGACATCTCCGCTGCGGAGCTGCACGAGCTTTCGTCGCGGGTCACCGAGATGGTGACCGAATACTTCGCTGAAGTTTCCACTCTGCCTGTTTTTCCGGACACATCGGGCGGCGAGACGATCGAAAAACTGGGAGCCACCCTGCCCGTAGCAGGCGAGCCGCTCGAACAACTGCTCGGCGATTGCCGCACAATCATTGAAAACAGCAGACACAACGGCCATCCGCGATTCTTCGGCTACGTTGCTTCGCCCGCAACCGCTCCCGGCGCTTTCGCAGACTTGATTGCCTCGGCGTTGAATACAAACCTCACGTCGTGGCGTTCGGGTCCGGCAGCCACCGAAATTGAACGCACGGTTATCGGTTGGCTGGCATCAATGATTGGTTACAGCGACGGCGACACCCCGGCGCACGGACTTCTCACCAGCGGCGGTTCGATGGCGAATCTAACCGGACTACTCATGGCCCAGCGGGCAAAGGCGGCTCCGGATCTTGCCTCAACCGGCTTGTGGCAGACAGTCCCAATGACGATCTACGCTTCCGATCAGATTCACATGTCGATTCCGAAAGCGGCTGACATTCTTGGCCTGGGCCGCGCACAGGTTCGCCTGGTTCCTGCCGATGATCACTTCCGGATGAACACGGACGTATTACGACGCACTATTGCCGCCGATCTGAAGAATGGCCTGAAACCATTTTGCGTTGTTGGCAGCGCCGGAACGGTCAACACTGGAACAGTGGATCCGCTCGAAGAGATTGCAGACGTCGCCAACGAGTTTGATCTCTGGTTCCACATCGATGGCGCATACGGCGCGCTCGCGACGCTCGACGAAACCAGGCGGCCGCTCTTTCGCGGTCTCGCGCGCGCGGATTCAATCTCGCTCGATCCGCATAAGTGGCTCTACATTCCGATCGATTCCGGCTGTCTGCTGTTTCGCGATGAAACGCGCGCGCGCGCCGCTTTTAGTTTCGAGGGTGCCGACTACATCAAGGTGCACGAACAAAATGCCGATGAAGCTTTCGCGTTTTGGAATTTTGGCCCGGAGCTCTCGCGACGATTTCGCGCCCTGAAGATCTGGATGACGCTTCGCTATTATGGAGTGCAACGAATCGCGCGCTCGATCAGCGAAGACTGTGCGGTGGCTGCGTATCTGGGCGAGCAAGTTGACGCTGCCGCAGATTTCGAACTTCTAGCCGCGCCGGAATTAAGTATCTGTTGCTTTCGTTACATGCCGGCATCGTTCCGGACGAAACCGCACGCGTCCAGCGAAGCCGAAATCGGAGCAGAACTGGATCAACTCAACACCAACATCATGAATGCGGTTCAGCGCGGCGGGCGCGCCTACCTCTCGAGCGCCACCATCCGCGGCAAGTTTGCTTTGCGCGCCTGCATTACAAACTTCCGGACTACGCGTGCCGACATTGATGAGACGCTCGATATTATTCGTGAAGCAGCGCGGGGGCTCGAGTGAACCAGGAGACGATACCGACCTACGAACACGAGCTGTCAGTTTCGCTTGAGCTCGCCCGCGAAGCCGGCGCAGCAATTCTCGATCTTTACGAAGGTCCGCTGGATATTCAACAAAAAGTCGGCCCCGATGATCGCGAACCGGTTACGCAGGCCGACAAACTCGCCAACGAAATTATCGTGGCGCGGCTGCGACAGGAGTTTCCCGGCGATGGCATTCTCGCGGAAGAATCCGTTGACACTTCTCACCGCCTCGACAAGTCGCGCGTTTGGATGATCGATCCACTCGACGGCACCACCGGCTTCATCGACGGCAACGGTGACTTCGCAGTACAGATTGGCCTGACTGAAAACGGGGAATGCGTGCTGGGCGTTGTTTACCAACCGCTAACCGGAGTTCTCTATCGCGCTGTGCGCGGCGGCGGCACTTGGATCGAACGCCCTGATTTTGAACCGGAGCAGGGTCACGTTTCCGATCATCAAGAGATTTCAACCATGCGACTAGCCGCAAGCAGATCGCATCGCAGCCCACGCCTGGACAAAGTGGTTCAGGCGTTTGGCCTAAAGGAAGAGGTACGGCGCGGCTCGGTTGGCATTAAAGTCGGATTGATCGTCGAACAGCAGTGTGACCTCTATGTCCACTTGTCGCCCCGCACGAAGCAATGGGACACCTCTGCTCCGGAAGTGATCTTGCGCGAAGCAGGTGGCTCTATCACCGATCTTTTTGGACTGCCGCTCCGCTACAACCATGCGGACGTGCAGAATCGCAACGGCGTGGTAGCCAGCAATGGCGTCTCACATAATCGTATCGTGGAACTGCTCGAACCTCTCTTGCTCCAATTTGGACGCCAGCCAGGGTGAAGAACATTGCCGCGGATTAACGCGGACTACACTAATCTAAAAAAGTCTCCGGTCTTCTCTAGTCGCGCCCCCCGTTTTCTTATTTGCTCGGCGTGCATCCGCGAAGCCCCGCGGCTCATTTAAATTAGAGCTATATCACCGCGATGCGTTAATATCTCGCTGCCAAATTCCTTGCAGGAGCCTTCGTAGTTTGTTCAGCCGTCCCAAATTGTTTCTCACTTTTCTGGGCCTTTGCCTGGTGCCGCTGGTTCTGCTGGCGCTAATAAACTACTGGAACGGCGTGCGCATTGCGCAGACTGCAACTGAGAATGAACAGCGAGCGCGGTCGGCGTCCGATCAGGATCCGATCGCACGACTCTTAAATGAAAACCGGAACAGAGCGAACTCCGCAAACGCTACCGCCAAATCCGGACTCTTGCTCGCGACCGCGGATTGGAACGGCTGGCTTGGACTAGTCGCCGCGTGCTTGCTTGCGGTGCTGTCGGCGTCGTTCTTAACGCGATATTGGGGGCGCCAGGCGCGCAGCCTTAAGCGTTTAACCGACGGAGTTGAGGCAATGGCCCAGGGAAGACTTGATCATCGCATTGAATTGTCGAGCGACAATCTTCGTCCGCTGGCGGACAACCTGGGCTTGATGACCAAACAACTTCGCGATCAGCTTGCCCGCGAAGCTGAGACGCGACAGTTTCAGGCCTTCATCCGCTTGTCTGCCGTTCTCACGCATGATCTAAAAAACGCAATCGAAGCTTTGTCGCTAACGGTCGGAAACCTTGAGCGACATTTCGACAACAAAGAGTTTCGCGCGGACGCGATGAAATCTCTGACGGCTTGCACTGACAACCTGCGGGCGCTGGTCGCGCGTTTGAGCAATCCAGTAGCGACGCTGAGCGGTGAACACAAGCGGCCTGAGCCGGTAGATCTGGTTCCGATGCTGCGGCGGGTGATCTCTATGACCGCCGAGCCGGCCGCTGGCAAACATCAGATCAAGATGGATTTGCCTGAAACCCTGCCGGCGCTGGTTGATCTCGAAAGAATGGAAAAGGTAGTTGAAAATCTGATCATCAACGCGCGCGAAGCAATGGTCCGGGAGAGCGGTACGCTGAGCATCGTTGCCGGCACAACTGCTAATGGAAAACCGTTTTTCAGCGTCAGTGACACCGGCGTCGGGATAAGTCAGCGATTCATTGAAGAGAAGCTCTTCCATCCGTTTGCGACCACCAAGGCGCGTGGCGTTGGACTCGGACTTTATACTTGCCGCGAGGTGGTCGTAGCCAACGGTGGATCAATTACAGTCGATTCAAGGGAAGATGGAGGCACGACGTTCAAGGTCGTCCTGCCGGCCGGCGTAAAGCAGCAACGTGACAAGAACGAATCGGAGAGCCAGTCTCACAGTTAACTGATCGAGGCGATGAATAGTTGGACAATCTAAATCAATCCGGCGAAGCCCGACCCAAAGACACGATTCTCGTGGTAGACGATGATGAGTCGGTGCGCAGCGCCCTCGTTTGGACGCTCAACTCAGACTATCGCGTGTTTGAAGCGGCTTCACGCTCAGAAGCCGTGGCGCTGCTAAAACAGGAACTCATTGATGTGGTAGTCAGCGACTTGCACTTACCACCTCAGCTCGAAGATGTGAGCGAAGGTCTCGCAATTATTGAAGCCGCCCGCGCTACCCACCCGCCGGTGCAGGTAGTTGTAATCACCGGGACCAACGACAAGAGCGCCGCACGAGAAGCAGTCAGCCGCGGCGCCTACGGCTTCTTCGAAAAACCGCTCGATCGCGCGGAAGTGCTTCACATTGTGAACCAGGCGGCCCGCATGCGCCGACTCGAGGTTGAAAACCTGCGTCTGCATGATCAGTTGGCAGGGGAGCGTGGATTTGGTCGCTTGATAGGTCTAAGCCGATCGCTCGAGAAAACTCTCAAGCAAGCTCGATCGGTTGCCAACACCAGTGCGACTGTTTTAATCATCGGTGAAAACGGCACCGGAAAAGAGATGCTGGCGCGCGCCATCCATGAAACAAGCCAGCGCGCCCGTGGCCCATTCATCGCGGTGAGCTGCGCCGCATTGTCCGAGTCCCTGATTGAGTCAGAATTGTTTGGCCACGAAAAGGGAGCGTTCACTTCAGCTTTGCACGCGCGGATGGGACGGTTCGAACTGGCGGACGGTGGCACTTTGTTTCTTGATGAGATTGTCGAGTTGTCGCCAAGCGTTCAGGTAAAGTTGCTGCGTGTGTTGCAGGAACGTGCCTTTGAACGCGTAGGCGGTACCAAGACTCTGAACGTGGACATTCGCTTGATAGCCGCCAGCAATCGTGATCTGGAAGTTGAAGTTAAGGGAGAGACTTTTCGGCGTGATCTTTTCTACCGGCTCAACGTTGTACCTTTGCCGCTGCCTCCGCTACGCGAGCGACGGGAAGACATTTCCGGTTTAGCCGCCCACTTCGCCGCGAAAGCAGGTAAAAAGCATGGACGCGCGACGCCGCGTTTAAGTCCGGAGTTGATCGATTCGCTCAACGAATACGATTGGCCAGGCAATGTTCGCGAACTTGAAAACCTGATGGAGCGGCTGGTGCTCCTCGATCCTGGACCAACGCTTGGCCTTGAGTTTCTTCCGGAAAAAATGCTGAAGGCTGTGCCGGCTCCCGGAGTGCCTGGTGAAAAAACTTTCGAAGGCGCGGTGACCGCGTTTAAGAAACAACTAATCGCCGACGCTTTGGCGACGGAAGACGGAAACAAGATGGCCGCGGCCAGGCGCCTTGGCATCAGCCGCTCGTATTTGCACCGATTGATCGGTGAGTTTGGTCTCTAAAAAAGAGGGGCAGAAGGCAGGAGCACGAAAAACACAGAACGATTTATTTCGTGAACTACGCTCAGTAAGCAAGTCTTCTTGCATCAAGCCAAATTCCTTCCTTAGGCATCTCTAGTTACACTCCATACTTGTTTAGAATACTCTCTCTAACCTTGTTCCTATCCTGTTGGGGGTTCGAGGTATGGCTAGCTCACAAGGTTTTAGAGACTTGAGGGTTTATCAACTGGCCTTCAATTTAGCGATGGAGATATTCTACGAGTCAAAGAAATTTCCAGCTGAAGAAAAGTATTCTCTAACCGATCAACTTCGGCGCGCCTCTCGAAGCGTTCCCGGCAATATCGGAGAGGGATATCGTAAGAAGCGTTATCCAAAAATGTTCGTCAGCAAGATGGCCGACGGAGAAGCTACGGAGATGCAGGTGTGGTTGGATTTTGCGCATGAGTGTGGTTATCTGTCACAGAGTAGTCAATTGGAACTCAGGAAAGGCTATGAAGAGGTAGGACGAATGTTGGGCGGCATGATTGCCCACCCAGAACGATTTTCGAATTGATTAGGACCTGCCTGCTTCTCCTGCCGTCTGCCTCCTGCTCCTGCCTTCTCCCGTCACCGTCCCGGCGTCGTAGTAGATCCCTTCTCGGTAAGCTCGCCGATCCTTACAATCCATATCCCACTGTGTACGTCGTTGAAATAGATCAGACCGTTGTGCGGTTGTGCGCCCCAGGTGAAAGGTAAGTTGGGACGGTAGCCTTGCGGATCGCCGGCCCACAGCCGACCGATTTCGCGGCCCTGACGATAGAGATCTCCGCGCAGTTCTCCGGACACGTCGACGATACGCCCACCGCCGTTGTAGTAGCCCATGTACATAACATCGTTGTCGACCCACATGTTATGCGCACCCGCTTCGGGCACCTGATACTCGGCAACTTTGCGCGGATGGTTTATGTCAGCGACGTCCACCACATGGACGATGCCACGCACAGGGATTCGCTTGGGATCGTAAATATCAAACCTTGGCGGGAAGACTTCATCGCCGACGAAAACGTAATTCTTGTAACGAAAAACGGAATGGGTACCAGCGAGCCAGCCGTTGCCGTAAAGCTCGTGATGATTGAAGCGCAATTGGCTTACGAGTTGCGGATGTTCCGGGCTGCCGCCTTTGATGCCATTGCCTACGTCGAGAATGACAAGCCCATCGCGCCAGTATGCCAAATAAGCCAGACCATCTTTGACCTGCAGATCGTGCAGGTAGCGACCAACAATTTCACGATCCCCCTCAGCGGTGGTAATCGTCGTCGCCACGGCGCTGGGCACTTCCCAACGCGCCACTTCTTTCGGATGCTTCACATCGGCGAAATCAATCACGCGCATTGAACCCGTAGCGTCGTCAGTCAGGTAAACGTAGTGACCGTCAACAAACGCGCTGTGGACGCCGCCGGTGACGGTTGCGGTGTACTCGGAAATTGGCTTTGGGTGCGCCGGATCGGAAGTGTCAAAAAAGGCAATGCCGTTTTTGCGGTTGGAAGCGCCTTCGCGCGAGATGACCAGAATTTTTCCGTCGGACGTGGTGCTGATGTCATTCACTAGCCGCGCATCGACTTTGACCGTATCAGTAAGTTTCGGATGCGCGGGGTCGGAAATATCGTAGACGAGAAATTTATCGGAGATAGTTGAAAGGTAGGCGTAGTTTCCGATCACCCACTGTTCTGCTGCCTCAAAATCTTTGATCGGCGCGCGACCAACAACCTCGAGTGTACGTTCCGCGTTGCGCGGCGAGACAACTATAGAAGCAATGGCTTCCTCTGGCCCACTCGCGGCGGTTACTACATAAGAGCCGGGCAACTCCGCCACGAAGCCGCCATCCGAATCGATCGTACCTGCCGATCCATTAACCGTCCAACGCACAGCGTTGTTGTCGGCCTGGCCACTGGTTGCATGAACATTGAAGCGCACTACATCTCCGGTGCGGGCGTTAGTTGATCTCGGATCGATCGACAGTCCGGTCAGACTGTTCTTGATCACAGAAAGATCAACGCTGCCCTTGCCGTTGCCGGACGACGCGCTGATAGCCGCCTGTCCGGGAGCGATTGCCGTCACCACTCCGGCCGCGTCCACCATCGCTACCTCAGGCTTGTCGGAGATCCAACTTATCGTCACATCAGTGCGGGGATTTCCTTCTGAGCTTCGCGCGGTTGCGGAGAGTTTCGCCGTAGCTCCAACTACCAGCGGCGCCTTGACGGGCTCGATATCAACGCGAGTCACCGGCGCTGCCTTGACCATCACGTGTTTAAGCACGGTGTGGCCGTTCACAATTGCGCCCACCAGCACATCGCCAGGATTAAAGAAGGAAACTGTGCCCGACTCATCTACGCCGGCCAGATCGAATGGCGCCGCAAACCACGCTGATGCCGGCGCGTTAGTTTTGTTCCCTGCGGCGTCTTTGACAACTGCCGTGAACTTCACCTTTTGACCAACGGAGATATCCTCGGTGGCAGGAGTCAGCTCAGCCATCTTGGTTGAAGGTGACTGGGCAGTGGAAATTGCGGTCGCCAGGGCGACCAGCAGGGCAAAGCAAACGACAGCAAGCAAGCTGCGAACGGTGCGCATTGTTATTCTCCTGAAAATCACGCGAAGGAATTTTTAACGATGAATAGCGGACGAGGTGAGATGTTAGTCAGATACCCACAATGACGCAAGCAGTCCTTTGGCGTGCAGCCACTTGACGCCGGATTCTCGCGGAAGACTCGCGTGTAACCTAATCACGACAAGTCGTGACCGACCAAAGCGCCGACAGGTCAGCGCACTCCAAAGTGTTGACGCATTCTGCAAACTTGAACACCTTGGGTGCTTCAGCGATCATTTGGTCGCTATGGCTAACTTTCTCGAGCGCTTGCCGGAAAACGCGCCCGGCGACTTCTTTGTCGATGCAAGCTGCATCGATTGCGACACGTGTAGCCGACTCGCGCCCACAGTTTTTCGCGATCACGGTGAGCAATGCAGCGTGTATCACCAGCCCGAAGACGAAGCGCAGACGCGTCTGGTCCTGATGTCCCTGGTTGCCTGTCCCACCGGCTCTATTGGCACCACCAAACACCACGACGCACGCATCGGGATCGACGCCTTCCCATGCCTGGTTGCCGAGAACGTTTACTTCTGTGGGTTCACTTCGGAATCGAGTTTCGGCGCCTGGAGTTATTTAATTGTCCGGCCGGGGAGCGAAGGCGGTAACCTGTTGATCGACTCGCCGCGCTTTGCCACGCAACTAGTGAAACGAATTGAGAAACTGGGCGGCGTCAGGCAGATGCTCTTAACGCACAAGGACGACATCGCCGATCACGAATTGTTCAGGGAGAAGTTTGGCTGCGAGCGAATCATGCACGGGGAGGACGGCGCGGCGCGTCTTGGAGTTGAACGAATCATTGAAGGCGAAGCGGCAATCCAACTTGATCAGGATTTGCTCGCCATTCCCACGCCGGGTCACACTCGCGGCCACACAGTCTTTCTCTACAAGGAAAAGTTCCTTTTTACTGGCGACCATCTGGCCTGGTCGCTCTTGCGTAAGAGGCTAACTGCGTTCCGGAGTGTCGCGTGGTATTCGTGGCCCAGACAAATTTCGTCAATGGCCAGCCTGACAAAATATGATTTTGAGTGGGTGCTGCCCGGTCATGGTTCACTTCATCACGACACAAGGCAAAACATGCGCTATCATCTCCAGTCTTGTATAGCCTGGATGAAAACCCGTCGCTAGCTGAAACGCAAACTGTTAGTTTGCGGACGATGCGTATCTCAAGAAGGCATCGCAAACCAAACCTTGCGTTACCAAAGCCAGCTTCCTACAAATGAGGTGAACAATGAATAGAAACGGAAAAATCGCGCTGGGTTGTGGCGGCGCAGGCTGTCTCGGCTTGATCATGCTGGTGATTGTTGTGGCAGTTTTGATTGTCACGGGAGTCATCAAAGCGCCGGGTATTTACAGTCCCAACAGCAATTCGAACGACAATTACAACTATAATTCCAATCGCAATTCGAGCTTCAACTCAAACACTAACGAGAATTTGAACTCGAACTCCAACTCAGACTCGTCAGATTCTTCGTCGACAATGTCAGACGATGCAAAGCACAGGCTTCTTCTGGCGGCGAGTCTGGCAAACGACAGCGAAATGATGCAGCGGGTTATACGCAAGCTTGGATTCATCACTAACGCCGGAACGGTATCCGACGACTACGCACAGTTCATTAGAGATCATGCAGTGTGGGCGATGAAGAACAGTGAGTTTATTAAATCCGTTAACTCGCAGGAGCTGGCGCGCGCTTACGTGGACGAGCATATCAACGATTAACAAGGCCTCTAAAAGCAACCTCTGAGTTTGCGGTGCGAGCTAACTGCTTGCGTTACACCGAAACGGGCGCACGTGCGGTTTCGTGCGCCTTTTGTTATGTTTGACTATCGAACTTTGTACTTTGAACTTAGTACTTCGTCCTCCGGGATCCTAAGTATTCGTTTGACCGAAGTACAAAGCGCAAAGCACAAAGCACAAAGTTCCTAATGAATCCTGAACGCATTCGCAATTTCTCCATCATCGCCCACATCGATCATGGCAAGTCGACGCTCGCAGACCGCCTGCTTGAGTTAACCGGCGCCGTAACCGGTCGCGACATGGAGGCACAAATCCTCGACGACATGGATCTGGAGCGCGAACGCGGCATAACCATCAAAGCACACGCCGTGCGGCTAGACTACAAAGCGAAGGATGGGCATCAGTATGTTCTGAATTTGATAGACACGCCCGGCCACGTCGATTTCTCATACGAAGTTTCGCGTTCGCTTTCAGCCTGCGAAGGCGCGCTGCTCATCGTTGACGCCTCACAAGGGGTCGAGGCGCAGACGCTGGCAAACACCTATCTGGCCATCGAAAATAATCTCGAACTCATTCCGGTTATCAACAAGATCGATTTGCCAGGGGCCGAACCGGAAAAAGCCATCGAACAGATTGAGCACTTCATCGGGCTGGAAACTCACAATGCGATTCTGACCAGCGCCAAGACCGGCGTGGGCGTAGCCGACGTTTTGGAAGCGATCGTTCGCGAGGTGCCGCCGCCAAAAGGTGATCCTGATGCGCCGTTGAAGGCGCTTATTTTCGACTCGTGGTACGACTCATATCGCGGCGTGATAGTTCTCTTCCGCATTATCGATGGCACAATCCGGCCCGGCATGAAGATCCGCTTCTTCAACGCCGGACGCGACTACCAGGTTGAAACGTTGGGCGTGAATCGTCCGCGACCAACTCCGATTGATCAACTGAGTGTTGGCGAAGTCGGATTTTTAACCGCCTCGATAAAGGCGGTCGCCGACGTGCAAATCGGCGATACGGTAACGGAAGCAGCGCGGCCAACGAAGGAACCGTTTCCCGGTTATCAGGAAATCAAACCCATGGTGTTCGCGGGACTCTATCCCATCGACACAAACCAATACGAAGAGTTGCGCGACGCGATGGACAAACTTCGGCTGAACGACGCTTCGTTTTTTTATGAGCCGGAATCATCGACCGCGTTGGGATTTGGCTTTCGCTGCGGCTTTCTCGGTCTATTGCATATGGAGATTGTGCAGGAACGTCTCGAGCGAGAGTTTAATCTTGATCTGATTACGACCGCGCCCGGCGTGCGTTATATCGTGACCACCACCGACGGCAAAGTTACCGAGATCGATTCGCCGGCAAAAATGCCTGACCCGGGACGCATTGTGAAAATTGAAGAGCCCGCGATTCGCGCGACAATTCTGACGCCGGAAGAACACCTGGGTGGAATTCTGGCGCTGCTCGAGGAAAAGCGCGGCCAGCAAAAGGGTTTTGAGTACATCACGTCAAACCGCGTAATGCTGACCTATGAACTGCCGCTCAACGAGATCGTGCTCGACTTTTACGATCGCTTGAAATCAACTTCGCGCGGATACGCTTCACTCGATTACCACCTGGCCGGTTACTGGGAAAGTGATCTCGTCAAGCTCGATGTGCTGGTTGCCGGTGAACCGGTTGACGCGTTGTCTCTTGTGCTGCATCGCGACACGGCGGCCGCGAAAGGTAGGGCGCTGGCGACAAAAATGAAGGAGTTGATTCCGCGGCAACTCTTCGAAGTGCCGATTCAAGCGGCCATTGGTATGAAAGTGAT
Organism: Acidobacteriota bacterium; assembly: GCA_040002755.1. Classification (GTDB taxonomy): domain Bacteria; phylum Acidobacteriota; class Blastocatellia; order Pyrinomonadales; family Pyrinomonadaceae; genus PSRF01. The sequence continues at coordinate 31,536 of JBDUDV010000023.1, forward strand.
CGCACGCGAAACAGTGAAAGCAATGGGCAAGAACGTGATTGCCAAATGCTACGGCGGCGACATTTCGCGCAAACGCAAACTGCTCGAGAAGCAAAAAGAAGGCAAGAAGCGGATGAAGAAAGTCGGCCGCGTCGAGATTCCTCAGGAAGCGTTTCTGGCGGTGCTGAAAGTGAACGAGTAGCGGTTTACGGCCTCAATTCATTGTTGGAACGATTAATGCCCGCATATACTGCCAATTTCAGCCTACTTCGAGACCATTGCAACCTTCACTCGAAAAGAGATTGCTGAAGGCATTGAGCGCCTTGGGCAACTAGCCGTCGAATCCGGGATCGAGATAGAACTCGTTCTTGGCGGCGGAGCGTTGAGGGTGTTGCGGTTTCAGGCACGCGAATCTACCCGCGATGTCGACGTGGCAATACTCGCACCGACCGACGCTCAGAAAGTTAGAGAATTGGCTCGAAGGGTTGCTGAGGAGCATGGCTGGCCGGAGGATTGGCTGAACGACGGGGCGAAGGGTTTGATTGGACTTAGTTCCGGTCGCAGCAGCCTTGATTGAACTGTTCGCCGAGCGTTTGCATCAAGAACCACCTGCTTGGACAAGAGAGATAGGCCCTTTACTCGAGCCGATATATTTACTGAAAGCGGCTGCGACCATGAGACGTTTGCGGACGTTATGCGAGGAGCAAGCTCCAGAACCTTTGCGCAAACGGGGATTCTACGCTCCACCTAACTTTCTTGAGAGCGTGTGAAGATAGTTGATTCCCTAAGAGAGGGCAGAACATGAACACGTTTGAAATCGTGTGACCAGGCCATCCGTTCCTTCAAGCGCGCCGCCGAAACGGCGAAGTCAGTCTCACCTGATTCCATGTCATCCCTGAATCCAACCAGCAAGGTTCTTGAGATCGCGGCGGATCTTCTAGCGGCGCGTATCGCTACTGCCAAAAATGCCAAGGAGCTTGCGCAAGAACTACTTCGCATGGGTATAGCGCATGAAGATGCGCTCGCATATGATGAACCCCCGTAATGGCTCCAACCTATGCGCGAGTCACTTGGCGGTTTTCTGCTCAGGAACAAAGACTATACGGAAGCGGAAAAGGTATTTCGCGCTGACCTGGAGAGGGATAAGAACAGCGGACGCTCCCTGTTTGGCCTATCGGAGAGTTTGAAGGCGCAGAAAAAAGATCGGGCGGCAGCGCCTGTGCAGCGCGAGTTTGATAAGGCCTGGAAAAACGCGGACACGAAGTTGACTGTGCAGAGCCTTTGGCCCTGATGACGCCCTGTCGAGTTAAGGCAGTTGCAAATTGCGAACTCGTGACACACAGTGAAGGTCTATGAAGTCTGTAAACATATTTTGCGACGGCTCGAGTCTCGGCAATGGGCAAGCGTCAACCCGCGCGGCAGCGGTGGCGATGCTTGGTTACCAGGGTCTGTGGCGCGCAGTCGGCGAATATCTGGGTCACGCCACCAATCAGCAGGCAGAAGTAGTGGCGGCGGCTCTCGGATTGGAAGCGTTGACGGAACCATGCAACGTCAAGCTCCATACTGATTCGCGTTACGTCGTAGAGACAATGAGCGGACGCTTTCGCCGCAAGACAAATCACGAGTGGTGGGCGCGACTCGACCAGGCGGCCACGCGACACAAGGTGAAATGGCAATGGATTCGTGGGCACGATGGCGACCTGGTCCAGGAAGCCGTTGACAAAGCTGCTCGTACCATCGCTGCCGTGGGCCGCGTTGATGAAGAGATTCTGCGGGCGGCAATAGCTAGAGTGGGAACGACCGGAGCTCTGGCAGAAGAAGTTGAGGAAGCTTAGATCGCATGACTGAATCACAACCGAAACGACTTCGTTATTTTATCGGCCGCCTGCTGACGATTGCAGACTTTCAGCTCGAACAGAATTACCATCGCGATAAATCCAAACTACACAACCGCAGTTTGCATGGCTTCGGAATAGTGTCCGGTTTGAAAGTCTCGGTCGACGCCGGTCAGATCATTGTTGCACCCGGTCTGGCTCTAGACTGCGAAGGAAATGAACTGGTGATCCCGTGCACCCAGTCAATCGCACTGCCGGCGACAACTGCCGAATGGACCTCAGCGTATGTGAGTTTGAGTTATTCTGAAGAGGAAACTGATCCCATCCCGGCTGTTCCCAACGAACCGTCGGCTTCATCAGAAACAGCTGCGGAAGCGTCGACTATCACCGAAAGTTTCAGGGTTGCCGTGGCTCAGGAAAACTGCAATCGCGGCCACCGCCACCTGCGAGCGCGTTGGCTCGCCTGTGGACAACCTCATCCCCTAACGATTGCCAAACTCAAACACAATTCGCATGGCTGGCGCGTCGAGCGCGGGTATCGCGCCCCCGTTATCAAGTGAAATTCCACCCTTTGAGGCAAACCTGTCCAGGGAAGGTTCGGGCTGCAATTCGCTTTCGCCGACCTTGATCCTTATAATTCGGCCTTCCATTACTCTGACATCTCCCCGAGAAGTAACTTCTAAGAATCGTAGGAATGCCCCGACCATGACGCTGCTGCGCTTAATGACCAGATTGGTTCGACCGTCTCCAAACGGTCGCGCTATCGGTCGTGTGCTTTGTTGCGCCTGTCTTTTGCTTGCGTTTCAAATCTCATCGTTGGCGCAGCAACCACAACCTTCCGGGTGGGAGTGGCAGAATCCCAAACCGCAGGGCAACACGATCAACTCAGTGAAGTTCGCCGCCGACAAGCGACACGGTTGGGCGGTTGGTAGCGACGGCGCGATCCTGCACACAAGCAACGGCGGCTTCGAGTGGGAGCCACAACTGTCCGGGGCGATCACCACGCTCTACGGTCTCTACGTGAAAGACAAGTCGCGCGCGGTTATCTGCGGCTCAAGCGGCTTAGTCATGACGACGACCAACGGTGGACGCCGCTGGGTAACCAGGCCAACCGGCACCAAAGATCATTTGCTCGCGTTGACGTTCGCTCCCGGCAACCCGATGCTTGGCTGGGCCGCCGGAACTTTCGGCACTCTCATGGCTACCACCGACGGCGGCATCACCTGGAACAGTCAGGCTACGAACACTTCAGCACATTTGTTTTCAATCGCATTCTTTGATGCAAAGCTCGGCATTACCGTCGGTTCAAGAGGCACCCTGCTCGTCACCAACAATGGCGGTAGCGAATGGAAACCGTATGAAGGTCTTGGAAATTTATTTCTCACCGGAGTTTCCTTCGCGTCGGCCAAGCGCGCGGTGGTAGTTGGGTATCAGGGAACAATTCTACAAACAGACGACGGCGGCGTGACCTGGCGAAATCTCGACGCGCTGGTCACCACTGATCTGCTTTCAGTTTTCTTCACCGACGAACTACACGGCTGGGCTGCCGGCGATAACGGCGTGGTCCTGACAACGGGCGACGGCGGAACGATCTGGTTGCCGGTCAACGTTCGTACTGCACCCAAACTCACTTCGCTGTTTTTCGGCGACGAAACGGTGGGTTGGGCCGCGGGCGCAGATGGTCTGGTGGTGCGGACAGATGATGGTGGGCTTTCGTGGCGGCGTTTGACCGAAGGCGGCCGCGAAGATCTGTCGCATATTTACTTCGCCGACAATTCGCGCGGTTGGGCAGTGGGTTCACGCGGGAAGATATTGTTCACAAGTTCGGGCGGAAAGAATTGGACCGTACGCCCGTCGGGAACTAATAATCGGCTTAACTCGGTTACCTTTGTAAATCAACTGGTCGGATTCGCGGTGGGCGATAGTGGAACAATTCTACGGTCGACGAATGGCGGCGTGAGCTGGGCGCCGATCACGATCGAAGCGAAGGAAGATCTTTTCAGCGTTACTTTCGTTTCCCCTGAAAGCGGCTGGATTGCGGGTGCGCGCGGACTCATTCTGCACACGGAAGACGGCGGACAAACGTGGGGCCCGCAAAAGACCAACACCTTCAGTTGGCTCGAGGACATTAGTTTCACTGACGCGAAGCATGGCGTTGCGGTCGGTTCCAACGGCACGATACTTCGCAGCGAAGACGCGGGCGAAACCTGGAAGCGCGTTGACAAGAATCTGCGCGAGTGGCTTTATGCCGTGGCCTTTGCGAATGCGCAGCGCGGCTATGCGGTCGGGGGTCGCGGCGTCGTCCTGCGCACCGATGATGGCGGCGCCAACTGGAAAGATGTGGAAAGCGGACTCAGTACGAATCTTTTCGCGCTCGCGATCGGCGGACCTGACGACGTGCTGATAACCGGCGAACAGGGGAGAATCATTCACTCGAGCGACGCCGGCACACATTGGGAGCAACAGCCAACTATCACCAGCGCCCCGCTCTATTCTGTTGCTTACCGCGGAGGCGACAATCTCTGGGTCGCCGGTCGCGGCGGCGCCATTCTGCGGCGCACTGATTCGATTGCCACTGTTAGCATTCCATCTCCAAAACTGCCGCCCTCATTGCGCGGCAGTCATCCGAAACTACAGACGCCCAACCAGCAGACTCCGGTTCCGGTTGACGACGGCGACATCCCACGCGCCGTTCGTCCCGACAAAAAACCGGCGGGCCCTTGAGTTGGTAGGACAGGCACCCCTGCCTGTCCATTGTTTGGTTAGACAAGGGGGCGGGTCTGTCTTACTTCGTCGAGGCCGCGATCATCTGCGCGACGGCCGCGACGGCTTCCTGGTAGATCTGATCGTTGCAGAGAATGTTCATCTCACCACTGAGCAACTGCGCGGCGCTGCGGTTTCTCACCGGCAACACCCGACCGCGCTGAGTGTCAGTTCCCAGGTTGGCTTCGGCCAAAACGTACAGATTGTCGTCGCTGCGCGCGACTCTGAAGGATCTCTCACCTGAACGCATTTCCACTTGCACAAGTCTACCTGGCTTGCGCTCGCCGCGCTCTACCTTATTGAGCGTCAATTGAACGTGGCCCCCGGTCGAGCCCTCCATAACTGTCGGGCTACTGCCCCGGGCTTCGCGCCGAAACTTGAAGGATGTTTGATGACGCTCTCGATCGGGCTGATCTTCTGCGAGCGTCCATGCGAGCCGGCTCGCAAGCCAACCAGCGATCAGCAGTGCCTGCGGGGCCACCGACGTCTCGTCAGATTCAGGCGCCACATAATCCACGTGAATTGAGTCGACTCTGTCGAGCCAGGTTCGATAAGCGGCAACATCATAGAAATCCGCCAACAACCCGCGCCAGAGGGTGAGCCGCGCCCAGTTGAGGTCGCTGACCCCCACATGGTCGTAAGCGGTTTCGCTGTATAAATTATTTACTTCGAGGAGATCGGCCTGCGGCTCGGGAAACTCCGCAGAGTCGACAACCAAACGATCGGTTGCCCGCAGCAACTTGTCTAACACGTTGTCCGGGCAGTGCGGCGCGCTGCGCCACCAAAGAAACGTAGACAAATCCGGCGCCAGTAGCGGCAGCGCCGCACTCGGCAGCTCAACCACAAACTTGCCCTGCGCCTTCAAAGTAATTTCTTCGCAGCTGAGTCGCTTCGCTCCGGTGCGCTTGTCAGTCTGGCAAATCGACTGCAAAGACATTTCGATATCCAGATCGTCCGCCTCGCGCAGGCCGAGCATCGCCAGCACGCGACTGGGATGAATCGCGGTGAGCTCCTCCAACATCTGATGCAAGTCGTTTAGGCCTTCGTCATTCGAGAGAAAGACCAGCAGGTTTGCGACGCGCGCGCGCAACACGGCCGTCTCCGCATCGGCCTTGGGATCGCGAGCGGTGTCCTGCCACAGTTCCGTCAGTTGCCGTTCGACAACCTCTACATCCAAAGTTTTCTCAAGTTGGACTTGCATCGTTCGTAACACTCGATCAGTTCATAGTTCAAACTTCAGTTTGTCCGATCGCGATTAGCGGCAAGCTAAAGCTTGGACTCTGAACTTCTTTGACTCTGCTCCTTCACAATTTCCGCCAATCCCTGCCATCACGCTCGATCAGCGCAAACGCCGCTTGCGGCCCCCACGAACCCGCTTCGTAATTGGGAAAATCCGGCGCCGGTTTTTTCCAGGCTTCGAGAATCGGCGTCACGATCTCCCAACCGCGCTCGACCATGTCGCGGCGCGCGTAAAGCGTCGAATCGCCCAACATGCAATCGAGCAACAAGCGTTCGTAAGCCTCCGGCGGTTTAACGCCAAACGACGAGCCGTAGCGGAAGTCCATGTTGACGGAGCGAATGCGCAACGCCTGGCCGGGAAGCTTCGCGCCAAAGCGCAGGCTAATGCCCTCGTTTGGTTGAATGCGAATCACCAGCACATTTGACTGCAGTGGCGAATCGCAATCATTGAACAGACGTTGCGGCACTTCCTTAAACTGTATCGCAATCTCGGTCACGTGCTTTTGGAGTCGCTTTCCCGAGCGCAAATAAAACGGCACGCCGGACCAGCGCCAGTTGTCGAAATAAAGTTTGAGCGCCGCAAACGTCTCGGTGGAAGAATTCGGATCGACTCCCGTCTCCTCGCGATAACCCGGAACCGTATCTCCCAACACGGTGCCTGGTCCGTATTGCCCCCGAATAAATTCTTCAACCCCGGTAGCGAGGATCGGGCGCACCGACTGCATCGCCTTGATCTTTTCGTCGCGCACCCCGTTAGCAGAAAGCGACGCCGGCGGCTCCATCGCAATCAGCGACGTCACCTGAAACACATGGTTCTGAATCATGTCGCGCAGGGCGCCGGCCTTTTCGTAGTAGCCGCCGCGGCCTTCGACGCCGATTGTTTCCGCGTTCGTAATCTGGACGTGATCGATGTATTGCCGGTTCCAGAGCGGCTCAAAGATGCTGTTGGCAAAACGGAAAACGAGCAGGTTCTGCACCGTCTCTTTGCCGAGATAATGATCGATGCGAAAGATCTGGCTCTCGTCAAACACTGACGCCAGGTTCTTGTTCAGGGTCCGCGCGCTATCGAGGTCATGGCCAAACGGCTTCTCCACGATGATCCGCGTCCAGGATTTTTTCGCGGCCGCATTCTTAGTCGCTTTTCCGGCCGGCTTAACTGGCCGCGCGATTCCCGCCGCGCCCAGTTGTTTGGCAATCACGCCGAAGTAGTCGGGAGCAGTGGCCAGGTAGAAAATGCGATTGCCTTCGGTGTCATACTCTTTGTCAATTTCCTCGAGCTTGATCTTTAACTGCGCATAGAGCGCTGCATCGTTGAAGTCGCCGCCGACGTAAAAGATTCGTTTGGCAAAACTTTGCCACTCGGTTTCGTCCAGGGCGTCGTCCGGACCAAACTCCGTGATCGCCGCCTTCATCGCTGTGCGGAATTCATCCTCAGACATCGGCTGACGTGCGGTGCCGAGAATTGCAAACTCGCTGGGAACGAGACGTTGTTGCGCCAGACGATAAAGCGCGGGCAAGAGTTTGCGACGAGTTAAATCACCGGAGGCGCCGAAGATGACGATGACGGACGGCGGCGCCGTCGGTTCAAGACGCATCCCGGCACGCAGCGGATTTTCAACGCTCGCGGTTGCAGGTAGAGAGAATTCTTCTTTGTCGTTAGTAGCGATGCGGAAAGGATAGCACGAGGCGTCGCCGGTTACGGAAGAGCCGCAGGGTCGTGGCGCCAGGTCCTAATGAGGCTCGCCGCTTTCAATTTGCGTATGAATGGCGCACCGGATGATCTTTGGCGTAGGAGTATGCCGTGTAGGCAGCGATGACGTGACAAATCCAGCCGAGCGTGCCGCCCGAGCCAATCCAGAAACCCGGCGTGATGATTAACCAAAGGATACCGGCGAGTATGCGACCGTTGTAAAGCTGGCCCACGCCGGGAATGATGAAACTCAGAAGTCCTGCGGTAAATGGATCGCGCATCGTTCGTACCCCCTTAACTCAAACTGCGAAATTACATACGACGGCCTCAGCAATTTTGTTCGCCTCGGTTGCTGTTGAAGTTTTCTTTTGAGGTCTGCCGTTCGGTTCGAGGATTCAGAGACACACATCCCCCTGCTGCCGTGAAACAGCCATTTGCCAATTGAATTGTTGGGAGCCTGCCCGGGAAACAAGAGACGCGATAGCTACCAAGCGCATCTCAGAGCGTCGAACTCATGCGAAGTAGCTATCGAGTTCTCTTAAACCAGATAGCTGAGCGCTGACAGCAGTGCTGACAATGCTTCGCTTGAGATCTCCGCTTGGCCACCGCTCGGAATGTCACCCGGCGCTGCGGACTTTATTTGACTAGATCCACTCGGTGGCGGCGCCGGTGCGCCCACCGATGGTATCTCTCCAGCGAAGGCGAAAGAGCCGAGAACAAACACCAAACCTAAGCTTACAAGAAGTCGTTTCATGGGTTCTCCTTTGAAATCTGGGGATGCAAGAATTCTTACATCAGAAAGAATAGCCCAACTTCCGGAAATTCTTGCAAGGTGCAGCTTTGGAAGCTAATATCCTCGCGTTCTTGCAAGCTTTCTTACACTCACTTGGAAGGGGCTAATCTCCATGAAGTTAACCTCCCTTGGCCTAGGTGCCTCGCACCTTACGGCTAACGAACTAGCGCTGACGTGTTGTCAAGCAGCGTTAGAGCTAAAAGATAAAGGTGATTACGAAGGCGCGCGGAAGGCAATGGGTCCGCTGTGGACACATGTTGGGGATCACCCAAATATAGTGGGGCTGCATGATTCTGTTGTCGCTGAAGTTTTGCTTACTGTGGGCATTTTGACGAGGTGGGTTGGTAGCAGGAATCAGATCAAGGAGTCCCAGGATATCGCTAGAGATCTGATTAGCGAGAGCATTGCCTTCTACGAATCGGCCGGTGACTTAAAGAAGGTTGCCGCGGCCCGATCGGAGTTAGCCTATTGCTATTGGCGTGAAGGGGCACTTGATGAGGCACGAATCATGTTCAACGAGGCGCTCGCGAAGTTGACTATTGTGGGCAACACGAGGGCGAACGCCCTGCTTGGCTTGGCGGTCGTCGAATGGTCGGCTTCCCGATTTACTGAATCGTTAAAGCTTCTCACAGAAAACGCTCCTCTATTTAGCAAGATTCCCAGCCATGCCATAAAGGGTGCTTATCATAGTCAACTTGCAATGGTGCTGCGCAACTTGGCGCCGCCGGAAAAGCCAGTCGACTACTTCAAGCGAATACTGAGGGAATACGACGAAGCCGACCGGCACTTCAAGTTGGCTCGTAACACCATCTTCCGGGCCGACGTAAAGAACAACATTGGTAACATCTTCCGCGAACTTTCCCGCTTTAAGGAAGCTCACCAGAATCTAGGGCAAGCGCGACGTCTAAGAAGTAGCGTTCGGGACAAGATCGGGGTGGCACAGATCGATGACACCCGAGCGCAGGTCTTCATCGCTGAGAAGAAGTTCAAGCAAGCAGAAACCGTGGCGCGTAACGCGGTTCGCATATTGGAAAAAAGCGGTCACCAATGTTTACTGGCGGACGCACTAACAACACAAGGCATTGCCCTCGCGCGGCTCAAGCGTAGCGATCCGGCGCAGTTCCTCTTTCAGAAGGCCATCGAAGTGGCACACCAGGTTGGTGCACTTAACAAGGCTGGTATCGCCGCCCTTACCATGATCGAAGAGTTGAACGACCTGCCAGCTGAGACTCTATACATTGCTTACGATCGCGCGAGTGAATGGCTCGCGAAATCGCAGAGTCCTGATATTTTGTTGAGGCTGAATATTGTGGCCAGAAGAGTCGTCGATAGAGCGAGGGCTGCAACCGGTGCAGAGCAGGTTGCTGCAGAAGATCCCATCGAAGCGCTTTTCAATAAGCCGGTCGACTTACAGGGTGAAGTTTTGAAATTTGAAGGCCGCGTCATTCAGAGAGCGCTGGCCAAGGCGAATGGAAGTTTGACCCGCGCTGCATCGTCGTTATCGATGAGCTACCAGGCACTGGCATACATCCTTGAATCCAGACAGAAGGACTTGTTGAAAGAGCGTACTCCGATTCGGCGCCGCTCGCGCCGCGAACCGCCATCCACCGAAAACGCTCAACAATCTTGATGGCCGGAGGGGCACGAAAAAGCGGCGTGCTCCTCGGTCCGCGACCCTTTTGTTTCGACGGGAGCAAAAAGAGTCGCGCGGTGTCGCGTCATAGGGTGAACGCGGCACCCGGGACCGGCACCAGGCGCCTGGTGCCGGT